>WRCH01000041.1 GCA_009784115.1 Chitinispirillia bacterium | reverse complement strand
CAGCTGTTAAAGAAAATATAACTGCCGTATCATAACTATATTACGTTTACAAATACAACTCGTACCTTATGATTAATCAAGGCATTAGATGGTTTTATATCGAATAAATGTGTAAAAGTCGGGGCGACCGAATAAGCTCCATAACCTGTTCACGTTCTGTACTCATAGCAGTTCTCCTTAAAGGCGAAACTTACGTATAATGTAATATGATTAATATGATTACGGATACAAGGCAATTTTAATGCCTTGTTTAATTTATGGGAAGCGAGATTGTTCATTATAGTATATTTTAATACTATGGACGCCAAACAAAAAATGTCAGAGAAAAAAACCGAAAAAATGACCAACAAAGAGAAACATAAAAGCCGCGTGCTCGCGCTTCATACGCTTTATGCTTATGAAGCGGATAGTGACGGGCAATGGGAGAAGATGCTTGAAAGTATCGCTGATAATGATCAGCTTAGCCCTGCCATCCAAGTTTACGCACGGGATTTGGTTCGCGCCGCAATAGACGATATGGAAAAAATAGACGCCCTGCTTTCGATGAAAGCCGCAAACTGGGAGCTGCGCAGAATGGCGGCGATTGACAGAAATGTATTGAGGGCAGCAGTTGCCGAGCTTATTTACTTTAAAGATACCGTGCCTTTTAAAGTGGTAATCGATGAAGCTGTAGAGATAGCCAAGACTTACGGTACAGAGGCTTCTAGTAAATTTGTTAATGGAGTTTTGGATTCTGTGCGCAAAAAACTCTTCCCCAAATCTGACGACAAGCATGAGGAGTGAAACAGGTAGTTGATGGATAAACTTCACGTCCGCGTAAATAAACTGTGCGCGATTTTTGTTTTCTTATTTACTTTTACAGTATTTATTATCACCAGTGCGCCTACGGTTGCTTTTTGGGACAGCGGGGAAAATGTTGCCGCGGGGTATAGCCTTGGTATTACGCATCCGTCCGGTTCTCCTCTGTTTATAATGATGATGCGTGTGTCAAGTATCATTATGTTATCATTTTTTGATGACGTTGGCTTCTGTATGAACATCGTATCTGCGCTTTTGTGCGCGTTTACCGCGCTCTTTATTTATCTTAGCGCAGTACGCATTATTACTGTTTTAAATGGTGTCCCAGATTCTTTTTGGAAAAAGTTCAGTACATATACGGGCGGACTTATAGCGTCATTTTTTGCCGTATTCGGGAAGACTTTCTGGTTTAGCGCAACTGTTGCAAGTAAAATAAATTTATATATGTTTGCGGTATCTTTGTGCTTGTGGCTTGCGCTTGTGTGGGCGCAATGTAAAAATGAAAATCGTGACAAGCTTCTAATTTTAATCACATTTATTAGCTTTGTATGTATAGGGTTACAGATTTATTTATTGATAGTACTTGTTCCGGTTTTCCTTTTTGTGATATTGACAGATCGAAGTAAAATCAAAAATTGGCGTCTTGGCACACTCTTGTTGATATTTGCAGCTGTTGGTTTTTCCGCAAACTTATATTTGCCGATTCGCTCATCTACAGAACCGATGATCAATATCAATCACCCCGCAGCGTATCATTCTTTAAAAGATTATCTATTGCAAAAGCCCTACGGCGACGAAAACCGGTTCAGCGCAATGCCGTGGCGCAGAGGCGCTCTTGCAAGTCAATTTGGAATAGAGGGACATATAGGATATTTGGGGCATCACCTCACTCAATATTTTCGGTTAAGTGAATTTGATTCGCAACGCACTCTGTTTGCGCACGGAATGGGTGTTGGGGCGGTTAAATATTTTATTTATTTGATTCCTACTATTTTAATGCTTTACGGTTGGCATTATACTTACAAAAAGAAACGGCCATATGCGCTTTTTCTAATATCATTTTTTCTTCTCGCTTCTGTATTCCTCGTGTTATATATGAATTTTGCTGATGGCACTCGGGCGGAAAAAATTGATTATATGTACTGGAATTATACCGGAAAACCGGGAGAGCTTCCGCTTGCTGATCGGGAAGTGCGGATACGGGATTATTTTTTCAGTGCCGCCTATATGCACCTTGGAATGTGGGTTGGTATCGGCGCCGCTATAATCATGAGCGCTCTTTTTGCAAGCCGAAAAAAGTTTCTTCGAAATACAGCGGCTCCAATGGCAGCATGTTTCTTCGTGTATTTGGCGCTGTTGCCTCTTATGCAGAACTGGAAGATTTGCAGCCGCCGGGGTGACTTTCTGCCTTATGACTATGCGTATAATATGCTGATGTCATGCGAAGAAAATGGAATTTTATTTGTCAGCGGTGATAATGATACTTTTCCTTTATGGGCGCTTCAGGAGGCTTATGGCATCCGTCAAGATGTACGAGTTGTAAATCTTGCTCTTTTGAATGAGGGATGGTATATAAAGCAGTTAAAAAATCTTGAACCCAAAGTGCCGGTCTCATTTACAGAAGATCAAATCGACAACGAGTTAAAATCAGAACTTAATCCCTACGAAGATATTCTGCTTCTAAAAGTAGGTGACGCGCAGATTGCGATCCCGTCAAGATTACAGTTTCCTATTCTTAAAGTTCAGGATCAGGTAGTAGTAAATATTTTAAGAACTAATAGCTGGGGGCGTCCGCTTTATTTCGCATCATCTGTCCCCCAAGAGCAAAAGGTCGGCCTCGCGCCGTATCTGCAATTAGAGGGCCTCGTTGAAAAAATTATGCCTTATGAGCTTACGCCAATTCAAAAGGTGAACATTGACAGAACAGCATATCTTATCGACAGCGTTTTCAAATTTAGAGGCAGAGCTTACAGCCGCGATTTCTTTGACGGGACTTCGCTCAACGCGGTGTACAATTATGTAAATACCCATATGCAGGCCGGACTTGTGTTAAAAGAGAAGATGGAAGTGCAAAGCCGTGAACTTGCCCGTGCACAGGAACAGAAATTAGACGAAAGCGATATTACCGCAATGAAGGCCGAGCTCGAAACTAACAGGAAAATCGCTCACTCAATAATGACTCAATGTGTAGACTTTGTACCGTTTGACTGGGGGCCGCGTTATATACGCCACGAAATATTAATGGCGCAAGATATGGCAGAACAAGCTGAAATTTACGCTCGTGAAGCGATAGAGTATAATAATAGAGAGCACCGTTACAGGCAGATGCTTGCGCAGGCTTTGCAAAAGCAGGGCAAACATATTGAAGCTGTAACTACACTGCGTAAACTTGTTGGAACCGCTCTCGATCAACAGTTTGTCTATTCATCAATTTCTAAAAATTTTGAATTAGCCGGTATGATTGACAGCGCCCTGCATGTCATAAAGCAATACGCCCTTATAAGACCGGCGGATCCTTTGGCGCAGAGTCTTATTGAGTATTATACAAATATGGAACAGGTCAATAATGAAGACTAAAAAACGTAAGCAGATCAAAGAGGTAAAATCGATAGATATTGGGCAGAAATTGTTAAAACCGGAAGCAGCGCCTTTTTTTAATGCACGTAACAGTGTGATATTTTCAATTGCGGTTTTAGCGGTTCTTTGGTTGATTCAGTTTTTCACAGTTCTTATTGGGAGCGAACATTTTTGGGATGATCTTGTCCTTCAAGATTACCCATTGCGAATTTTTGCCCGCAGTGCGTTTTATCAGCTTGAGTTTCCTCACTGGAACCCTTTTGCGTTCAACGGAACGCTTGTTTTTGCCGCGCAGGTGGCCGGAGTCTTATATCCTTTTAACATTGTGCTTTCGCTTTTGCCGGTAAGTGATGAGGCTTTTTGGTGGTCTATACAGGCGTGTCTTGCTTTACATATATTAATCGCCGGGATAACGATGTTTGTTTACTTGCGGTTTAAGAAGAGATCTGATATTGCGTCTCTCTTCGGCGCGATAGCGTTTATGTTCGGCGGATTTCTTATTACGCATTTAGTCCATACGATGATGGTTTACATCTTGGCATGGTTTCCTTTAGTATTGATGTATTTAGAGAAAGCGATTGCGGGACTTAAACCGCGCCACGCTCTGATTGGCGGACTGCTGCTTGGTTTGACGATGCTTGCCGGTCATCCCCAGTTTTCGTTTTATCAATTTATATTTATGTTCGCGATATGCGCGTATCTTCTGTATCAAAAAGGGAGAAGCAATATCGTAAAGGGTATGATTGCCATAGGGATATTTTTTGGGATTGCTATGGGTATAGCTCTTGTACAATATCTGCCCGCACTTGAATTCAGCGGACTAACGCTTAGGACTGATTATACAATAAAGGACACAAGCGAAGGGTCGCTGCAATTTATCCAGCTTATTACCATGTTAATGCCGAAAGTTTTCGGCGCTTTTACCGGTAATCCGCAAGTGCCGCCGTTTTGGCTTGAGGACAGTTTCAGGCACGGGTATTATAACTATTGGGAGACATGTTTTTACTTTGGGATATCCACCCTTATTCTTGCGTGTTTTTGGCTAAGAAAGATAAAAACCAATCGCGTAGTTATGTTTGCCGTTTTGTGGATGATTGGTAGTCTGAGTTTAGCGCTTGGCGGCAACTTTTTTGTTTACAGAGCGCTGTTTGATTTAGGCGTACCCGGATTTACAGGATTTAGGCATCCGGCAAGAATACTTTTTACATGGGGGATATTATTTCCGCTCATGGCCGCCGCGGTTCTTGATTCTCTCAATGAGTTAAAGTTATCAGGAAAATTAAAAATCATCTCGCTTTCGCTTTGCGTTGGCGCTATGTTTCTTGGAATATTTACCGCATCGGGCGGTCTTGGCGGATTTTTCCCGCTGATGAATGTCGTTGAAGCAAGAGCGGCTTATGCTTCTAAACAGGGATTAATATTGTTTTTTAATGCCGGTGCTTTATTAGCAGTTTTTATACTGTTTTTTAAGGATATAATAAAATTAAGAACTGCGAAAGTTCTTATCGTTTCCTGTTTGGCGATTGACATGATCATATTTGCTTTCGGCCATCATACAGTACCTAACAGAAGCGCTCCGCAGGAGTTTAGCCGTGCAAAAAGCACGGTTGATGATTTGAAAGCGATGCAGGACAAAGAGCTGTTCCGCTTCAATTCACGGCAGTATATTCTCGAACCTCAGACTGCTGTAGGAAGACAGGCGGCACCTTTGATTATGAATATGAATCAAGGTACGGTAAGTAAGATTCATATTACAGAAGGGTATACGCCTCTGCGTTTAAAGAATTATCTGCCCCCGTTGAATTCGGAAAAATTAAGCACAGTGCTTGATCTATTGAACGTCAAGTACTACTCAAATCCTAATTTTAGAAGAGACGGTACCGGCGGTGAGTTGGTGCTTTTAAACGAAACATATCTTCCCAGAGCAAAATTATTTTATAACGCAAAGATCATCAGCGATAATGATTCTCTCATTTTGGCTTATATGAACAGTCCGAATTATGATCATCATAACGAAGTCGTTATATCCACAGACAAAGATCTTAAACCTTTTTCTTTGGGACAAAACGGAAAAGGAAAGGTACAGATCACCAATTACAAATTCAATAAGATTGAACTTGAAGTTGATAGTGACCGTGAAGCTATCTTGTGGCTAAGTGAAATTTGGTATCCCGCTTGGAAAGCAACAGTCAACGGAGCTAAAACGGAAGTTTACAGGGCTAACTACAGCTTCAGAGCGGTTGTTGTTCCTGAGGGTAAATCTAAAGTAGTATTCAAATTTAACTCGGTATATTTTAATATCGGCGCGTGGGTGAGTGTTTTAACATTTATTATCAGCTTGACGATATTAATATCAGGATCATCAATAAGAAAAAAGTCTACAAAAAAAGCGGCGGAAACTACGATTTAAATCGGAGTGATAAAATGGTATTCCTGTCAAAAAATATAATCAAGGTCAAACCAGTCGCGAATTACCCAAAGTCTCTCTCCGCTTGTTCTGTCTGTCTCTTTTTCGAGAAGAAAGACCTGCATCTGTCTGTTTTGAGTGCACCAGTCTTCACGGTTAAGCCCAACGCAAAGTTCTCCGTATCTCATTCTTAACTCTACGTGAGTTGTATCATTGTTTTCGTTTACTGTGTAGCGAAAATCTCTCTCGTCATCAATAATCGGCGGCTCTCTGAATTCTATTATCTCCGCAAGATCAAAAAGTTTACGGTGCTTGGCTACTTCGCTGTCGTGCCCCCAAAAATAGTAGTTTCTCGCTTTTACATAGTGGTATTGTGAATCATTTACTGAGAGCATAGTTGCGTTAGCGCCGGAGGCTCCGTATTCATCAAGGGAATACTCCGGAGACATAAAGAAACGAAATGACTTGTTTTTTGGTAAAAGCTCGGTGAAAAGATCTATTCTGCGTTCTTGATAAGCGCGAAGCAGAAGCTCGATTGTTCCTCTTGGAGTTGCGCGGCTGAATTTGGCGTCTTCGGGCAGACCAGTAGTTGGTAAAAACAGAGAATCGCAGGAAAACGCTGCCGCAAGCAGCGCACCGGTTATAAATACGCGAGTAATAAAGCGTTTGTTATGGCTCAAAAAACGCGTCTGCATTATTGTCCGGCATATCCTTCCAATAGCTTATCATCCAATTGGCCTCTTTTACAATACGGAAATCTGCCCTGCCTGTGCAGATCGGCTCTTCACCTTTAGAATATACGATGTACCGCGCGTCTTTAACAAACCAGCGGTTGTTAGACTCAAGTATTGTTTGATCTTTTCCAATCTGCCAGTCAACAAATGAAGCCTCATGGCGTAAATGATCAAGCATGCGAAGGAGAGGGGCCTGACCTTCCATTTGTAAATTAAAACTTTCAAATATCACATCATTTGTAAAATAGTCCCGATAGTTCATATCCGCCTGAACTTCATGAGTCACAGACAGTATGATCGCCCTGATGTTGAGAGGGTCTTGCATTTGCTGAGGCATATCCGGCGCCGCGGGGCTTTTCAGGTCAAAAATCGAACAGCCGGCGCTAAACAGAAAGCCGATAAAAAGACATATTGTAAAACGTGACGATTTTTTCAAAATCTGCCCTCCATTTGCATCCGTAAATCCCAAAATCCTGAAATGTTCGGCCCCTTTACAAAAGTATGACTGAGGAGCGCCGCAAGGCTTATATTTTCACCGAGCTCTGCAATTGCGTTAAAATATGGTTTTGCGGTATACCCGCTGTAGTTTGCCCTAACGTAACTGCCGTCATTAAAATATCTGTCGCGCGCATCCGTAAATACATTTCCTATCTCCAACATGCTTTGATTTAAGCGCAGTTGAACGGCAAGGTCTAAAGTGTTGTAGATTGATTTATTTGTTATGGCATAAAAATCAGTTTTCGCATTGTTGTCATTTATGAAAATACTATCCGGAAAATACTCTTTACCGTACCAAAACCCGTGATCGCTGTATCTGATACTCCACTCACATTTTAAAACGGTATAAGAGGTAAACTGCCAAAGAGCGGAGGAGACCGCACTTAGGGCCCGGGAGAAGCGCGGCCGCGAAAGCGCATCCTGATGAAACTCCGGAAAATGGAATTCGCCTTTTTTTGCCTCAGCGGTTACCGCCTCAGAGAGCAAAAGCTCGTTAGCCGGACTCCACTCTGTAAGAAATCCAATACGCTGAGTTTTATCGGTACGGTTAGAGCTGCTTCTTTCCGGTTTCAGAAAAACTAATGTATAGTCAATAATCTCGCCGAAGATTTCAGCTTTTAAAGTATTGTCGTTAGTGAATTCCAGCGCAACTCTCTGCAATTGAGTTTTCCGGTCGCTGTCATCGGTATTTGTAACGGTTTTTCCATTGTCAATGTAGAAGTTTGGATACTCTGTAAGAAAGCGGTTGAGAGAGAGACTGTATTTGAGCTTGAGTGATCTGGGCAGCCGGACAGTAACCGATTGAGTTGTGATCGGATTAAAAGCGGTGTAGTCCCAAAGATTAACCTCAAGGCTGTCTCTGTTTGACGCCGTAGCGATAGTTGAGATCTCTTTTCCAAACAGTTTATCATGATCCTGCCACTCAAAGCTAAGCGCGCCGCTGTAGTAAACAGATGCTGTGGTATCGGTAAGGATAATGCCGCCGAGAGTTTGACTGATGGTAGTTTCGTCGCGTCTGCGGGAATCATCGGGAAACTCTAATTTGTTCTCTGTAAAACTGTAATAAATGGATGGATTAAATATATGCCGCTGCGCAAGCTTAAACCCTGCGCTGAACGCGGCGTCCCGCTCTATACGCCAAGGGGTATTTGCAAAAAACATCGCTCTTGAATCCGCGCTCTCCTCAAGATACCCCTCCCGGCCGTTAAACAGCGACGTCCCGCCGAATATAAATAAGCTATCCTGTTCGCCGACCTGTACCGCCCAAAGCGCCGAGCCTGTAAGCGACGCCATTGCTGAATTTTCTATCTGTCTTCCTGTACCGTGCATGAAAAAGTAAACCGGCGCGAACGGCAAAAGCTCCTCTTCACTGCCAATTTTAAAACTGCCGTAAGCGCCTGCGTTGCTGCGGGATTCATCAACCTTTTTCCAGCTTGAAAGAGAATCTGCCCTGCGTCCAAGCATTCCCGCGCGTAAATTCAGCGGCACTCCGTTTAAATCAAGTCCAAGCGTTGGCCCCATGTCAATAGTTGTAAGCGCGTTGTTGTGGCTGCTGTTAGTAGAATATTGCGCGGCAGGAGTCCAGTCAAGCCCAAAAGTTATCCACGAGTATCCCGACAGTTCACGGCTGAACGATCCTGAAGTATTGAGATAATGCCTTGAATTTGAAAACCTGTCGTGGCGCAGTTCGTACCGCGATCCCTGCTCAATATATACGGGGCCGAGAGTTTTGCGGTAAAGCAGATTGTTTGTACTGGTGAACGATTTGTCAAACATATATTGATCAACTGAAAACAGAAAAGCGCTTGTGTCTTTCTCCTCCGCTTCGCGGGGCCACATTAGTTCCGGCGGCAGCTCCTGTGAAACGGCGATTGCCGCGCACACAAATATTATTGGGATTATACATCTGAATTGTCTCATTGCAGATGCGCCTTTTTGTAAAGATCAAGCCAGCTGTTTACATCAAGATCCTCAGGACGCGAAGCCTCGTTTAATCCTATCTGCGTAAGCTTGTCACAGTAAAACTGCTTGTCATGCCCATATTTTATAGACAGCACTTTTGCTAATTGTTTGCGCCTCATCGAAAAGCCGCTGTCTACAAATGAGAAAAAAGAATCCCACAAAGAGCGGTCTAGTTTTTTCTCTGCGTCTCTGTCAACAATAATCTGAAAAACCGAAGAGTTGACATTGGGACGGGGGAAAAACGCGCCGGGCGGTACATGGAAGAGAAGTTTTGCCGAGCCGAAGAACTGACAGAATATCGACAGGAATCCATTTTGTTTACAGTGGGCACCGCTTACAACTCTCTGCGCAACCTCTCTTTGCACCATAAAAGTACAGGAGAGAATTCCCGGGGTATATAGAAGAGTTTTCTTTATTATCAGGGCGCCGATATTATAAGGCAGATTCCCAACCGCGTGCAGAGGAGATCCGGCGGCATCAAAATCAAATTCCATCACATCCTCATTATGAATACTGTACTCGCCATCGCCCAATTTCTCTTTGAGTATACATATTGCGTCGCGGTCAACTTCAACTAAATGAAGTTTTGGAAACCGCTCCAAAAGGTGAACGCTCAAAGCGCCCCGGCCCGGCCCGATCTCAAGCACGCTCTCTCCAAAACGCGCCGGAACAGCCGCCGCGATTCTCTTCGCAAAAGCGGGAGCGGTGAGGAAGTGCTGGCCTAAATGTTTTTTTGGTCCCATTTTTTTATATTAGTTTTGCGCTCAAGCGAATGCAATTGTTATTTTCAATATAGAGCCGGATTTTATACCAATCCGCCGATAAATTTTGCACTGTGCCGCTAAGCAACATCACGGCCCTGTGTGCAATTGCGTGCGGAGCAGTACAAAATTTATCGGTGACACAGTATAGGTGCCTTATAATAAATTAAATTATTACCATAAGCCCGCTCACGAATATCTCGACATATCCGCTATAGAGAGGAAGAAGCAGTGAAAAAAATTATTTTTTTAAGTACCTTGGCCGTTACGTTTGTATTTGCAGGATGTCAGCCTAAAGAGGAGGATTTTCATGTTGAACCGCCCGCTCCAAGAGCAGTACAGGCGCCAAGGTTTGTTCCAACAGCCGACTCAACCATAACCGCGAGACAGCTCAGGCTGTGGAAAGATGCTAATCCGGTATTAGACTCGTTGGTCTATTTTTACAGAGATTCTTTTGCGGTTGCAGACCCTGTTAATAAATTGCGTCTTCAGGAAGATTTCCTTAAAGCGCAGGATAAAATCTGCAAACTTGCGGGTCTTACAGGCGGTTACATTGAATACAAGTGGATTATGGGGGCGATAACCAATCCGCGCAATAGAGAGCTTCTTGAGGGGAACCCTTAAAAGGGAACCTCACAAAAGCGGTGTTATGTTCCACTTAAGCCAGTAATTCACAGTATCAAGAATTTGACGGCGGAACAGCGCGAAATCTTCCGGTTCTACAAGATAGCTGTTGGCGCGGAGATAATACGCTCTCACAATATCAGGTTCAGCCGTGGAACTTGTAAGTATCACAACCGGGATATCGTAAAACACCTCACTTGTTTTAATCGTTTTAAGTACATTGAGGCCGTCCATTCCGGGAAGACGTAAATCGAGAAATATTATTTTGGGACGAGGATAGCATGCACGGGAATCACCGCACGAAAATCTATTCCTGCAATAAAGAAAATCAAGCGCATCCTCACCGTTGCAGACATGCACAAGATTGATCTTAAACTCCGATTCCAAAAGCGCGCTCTTAATCAAAAGCGCGTGATTCTCATTATCCTCAACTAAAAGAATAAGATCACTTTCCTGATTCACAACCGCTGCCTCTTCTTATTTTAGTTAGGTTTAATATCGTAACTAAAAAAGAAGCAAAGATTAATCCACTTTAGTTCTTTTCCATTGTCTCCAAACTTTATACGTCCTTATATAAGGAAATGTGAAGAGTGCGATAAAAGAGCAGGAGATCGCTCTCAAAAGTGATGTACCGCATCTAAAGTCAACTTCAAACTCGAGAGCCTCTTTCATAAAAAGCGGTTGAAGAGTCATATCTACTTTACGGCCGCGAAGCGAAAGCGCGCTTTTTGCCGCGCTGAAATATCCGCACAATTTTCCAAGAGCTGCGGGATTCATTAATCCTATTTTTGCCCTGATTTTCAACCGCTGAAAAATGATCACTTTAAGAGTGTGCTTCAAACACCGTCCAAGCCATGACTTTACTTTTTTTCTTAAAACCGCGTCGCTTAAAAATTGATACGGTTTACTCTTTTTTATCTTTTCGATACCTCTTTTTATCCTGTTAAGGAGAGACGTCCGCTTTTTTGGGGATTCATCCTCATCATCTGTCTCTTCAAGAACAGGTGCGGATTCACGGCTTTCACTTTTAGCGCTTTCATTATCGCCGCCAAATTTTTCTTCATCTTTTGCTGTTGACAAATGACAAACATCGCCGCTTGACGGTTCAGAAGTTTTTTTCGTACTCTCTTCATCACCGCGAAAACTTTCGCCCTCAAATAAATCACTCTCTTTTGTCTGTTTTAATTTAAAGGTTTTCCAAATGATTCGCAGTGTATTATCATTTTCAGACGAGTAACGCACTCTTAAAAACAGAGGATGGAGATATGAGACAAAAAATTCATAGCTAAAACGCTCATCACCGGCGTATTTGGCAGACGCCCTAAAACGAATCGGTGAAATAATCAATAGACAAATCAAAAATAAGAAAATGAGCGCTATCCACAAAAAAACCGTCAACATAAATATCTATTCAATTTCCTATATTATGAAAAGTACCTGTTTGATATATGTGTGTTGATTCTAATGAAATCCGTCCGCTTTCGCTGACTACAAAATCCATATCAATATCATGATGTTCTTTTGGAAGAACGTCTTCGCTTATCTGACACTCAAAACAGCACCCAATAATTACCGCTTTACTTTTAATCTTAAGCAGATGCAGAAAACTATCATAAAATCCCCCGCCTCTGCCAAGACGGGTTCCAAACTTATGAAAGGCAACCCCCGGACAGATACAAACGTTAATTTTTTCAATGTTAATATTATCCCAAAGCGAACGCTTGGGCTGGAGAGTGCCAAAAGGGCCTTTTTCTATATCTGTCTCTAAATTATAAACCCGCGCAATTCCCATCCCTTTATCATCAAGACAATAAGGGAGCACAAGCGAGCGGCCGGAATCAATAATCTCCCTCATCAAATGATATGTATTGACTTCTGAACCGATGCTGTGATAGGCCATAACGACATCACCGTCAACAACATCATCCATCGATAAAAGATGTTTCGTGATGATACCGCTCTTCTCTCTGCGCGCAATCTCTCCAAGATCTTTTCTGAGATCAGAATAAAATTTTCTAAGAGTTTGCTTCTGAGAGTTGAGGATACAATTAGATTCTGCTGTTTTCATGCTCACAATTTTCTTGCGATAAAGATCTGTTTAAGATAATGAAAATACGTATTATGCAGGTGGGTTATGCAATTTTATGAGATTTTTTACAATGGAACCGGAAAGAGAAGAAAAAAATACTACCAGTATGATTACCGTACAAAGTAATTATATATGAATGATTAGCGCAAAAATTATTTTATATCAATGAAACCCATAGAACTAAACTTCCCAAACTACCCGTTCACATCAATTCTTGGCTGGTCGATAAGCCGTTTTGAGTTGTTTGACAAGTGCAAACGCCAATACTTTTATCAATACTATTCAAAACATGTGAAAGATGTGCCGAACTACAAATTGTCAATAATGAAAGAGCTCACAAGCGCGGCCCTTGAGGTGGGAAATGTTGTGCATGACTGCATGGAAGTGCTTCTTAAACGCTTGCAGCAATCAGACAGCAAAATCGATGAGGAGCGTTTTTTTAATTTTGCCGATGAAAAACTAAAAGAGTATTTTTCAAAAAAAACATTTATGGAAGTGTATTACGGACATGTTCCGTCTGTAAATATTTCCGCCGCTTCTGAAAAGGTGAGAACCTGTCTTCAAAATTTTTTAAACAGCCCCTGTTTCAGCTGGATCTATATGAAAGCGATCTTTAACCGAACAGGATGGATGATTGAACCGGGCGGATACGGTGAGACACGGCTTGACGGAATGAAAGCGTATTGTAAAATGGATTTTTTGTTTCCTGTCAATGATGAGGTATATATCCTTGATTGGAAGACGGGAAGCAAGGATGAGTCAAAACACGCGGCGCAGCTTATGGGCTACGCGGTAGCGGCGAACAGTAATTTTTCAATCCCCTGGAACCGCATTTTCCCAAAAATCATCTACCTCAATCCGCAGTATGATGAATTAGAGATCACCTTCGGCGAAGATGATCTCAAAAACTTTTTTGAAACAATTCGCACTCAAACAGATGAGATGTACTCTTTTTGCAGAGACGTCGATCAAAATCTTCCGCGTGACATTTCAGAGTTTCCTCCAAGCCCATCACCGGGACTTTGCCGCAATTGTAAATTTCAGGGGTTGTGTATTTAATAAACGCGGGCGGGGGCAAGCCCCGCCTGTATAGATGTTGTGCGTAAGGGCGCCAGCGTTTGTTACTCGCTGCCATCCGACAAAGCCAATTGCTCATCCTCAAAATCAATCTTGCGTCCCTGACGCACAGACCTTGCCTGAATCTCCTCAATGCTTACCATCGGCTCATCAAGATGCAGCATCATGAACTCCGCGTCTGAAACGAGTGCGCACGCGGGGCTGTTTCTGAGTATCCATTTGTAGTTGGCTTCCGCGAGAGCGAAATTTTTAATATACTCATCGTAAGTAAACCCAATCATAAAGAAACTGTTACACAAGGACTCCTCCTCAGTATCAAAAATCTGTCCTCTGCGGTATTGATTTATAGCAGCATTGAGCTGCCATCTCTCCTTATTTGGGTTTGAATTATATTTGTCAATTTGAATCTTTGCTATTTCGCTGTGAGCTCTGCGGCCATGCTCTGTAAAGGCGAAATTAGTCATAAGGGTCTGATAAATGCTTTCAGCCTCTTCAATAAGTTTTAACGCATCCGCTTGATCCAAATCCGTGTCTGCCCCCCAGCCCGCTTCTCTCAGAGAGTCCGCTTTAGCGATAAGCAGCGCAGGGTTTGCGTCCCTTTCGTCTTTAAACTCGTCTTGCAGAAAAGTTACTTTTACGTTTCTGCGGATATCGAATATCTCTTTGTCAATTTTTGCGTTGATTCTGGTTTTTACGATATTCTCCATCTCAGAGCTTATTCTTCCGGGATCAGGCTGTACCGTGCTTATCTGCTGATCAAATATAATAAGCGTCGCCAAGCTGCTGTCTGTGCCGCGGACCATACTGATGAGAGGCTTTGTAATATTATGCTTTGGCAAAATTTCCTGCTTTAGGTATTGCTGTGCAATGTCTATGCGCAGCGCCCAGTGCATCATCTCCTTATATTCGGGCTTCGACGTTAATCCAAGTTTTTGCGCTTGGTCTGAGAAGAGCTTCCATTTGAGAAGCCACTCGGCAAGCTCTTTTAAACGCATGTTCTGAGCATGGTTTTCAGGCACCCATGAGCGGATTACGTCAATATCGTTAGAGCCAATAAGTTTGCCGTCGCCGTAAATCTGATCTGTAGAATCGGTGTAAGCCTCGCCGTAATTCTCTTTGTAGAGTTTACGCATAAAAAATTCCGGCGGATTG
Source organism: Chitinispirillia bacterium (assembly GCA_009784115.1). GTDB lineage: Bacteria > Fibrobacterota > Chitinivibrionia > Chitinivibrionales > Chitinispirillaceae > WRCH01. Next base: position 8,429 of record WRCH01000041.1, on the reverse strand, counting down.
GAGCGCACATTATAAATCCAGTGATTTCTCAGCATGACGCTGTCTAAAGCTCTGTCACCCAATCTTTCTAAAAATGCGCTGTCAGGTTTGTACGTTTCGTAAAAGAGCTGATCGGCTACCTGTCTTTTGATTTTGTCAAATTCGGGGATAAAACTTGAATCTGCCCCTTCATCGGTTTTTATCTGTACTTTGAAAGTTTCGGGGGATTTTTTATAAAACTCGGTTAGTTTTGCATCTGTAAACCCTAAGTTATCGCCCATGAGATCAAAAAAAAGCGTTGCGGTGAAGAACTTTTTCTTCCACTCCCAGTCGAGGCTTGATGTTATCCTGTCGCTTATTTTGAGCGGCTTGCTGAATTGATAGATCGCCTCTGTCTCCACCATAAAACTTACAGGCTGACGCTGCGCGGGGAAGTAGTGCGGAAAGGGCGCGGGGTACGAGCGGGCGACTCTTGTGAACGCCTCAAAGTTATGTTGACCCAATGTTACCCTGCCAACTTTTACGAGGGGGTCTTTCACTTGATTTTGGCACATCAAAAATGCGCTTGCACACAAAAGCACCGCGATAATCTTGCGATTCATTTCAATTACTCCGCATGTGGATAAAAAATGGTTGTTTATTACTGCCTAAAGACAAAAAGTTCGCTCCCAGCGCCTCAGTTAATTGAGCGCGCTGATCGCTTCGTCAAGCTCATCGTAGATCTCTAAAAGCGAAGTCGCTCCGATGATATCAATTATCTCATAGACATTTTCGTTCACGTTAACAATTTTAAAAGAGCCGCCCTTCTCTTTGGCGGATTTGCTAAAGTGAAGCAGAATACCAAGACCGGTGCTGTTTACATAGCGCAGATTTTTGAAATCAGCCACTATGTTGACAAATCCGTCACTGAAAAAATTAAAAATCTGCTCCATAATGTAGTCTGTGTTGGTTGCGTCCAAATCGCCTACAAACCGCACAAGTTTTGCGCTCTGTTTACCGGCAATATCTTCGCAGGTGAGCTGAATCTGACTTTCCATAGACCCCCTTATTCCTCTTCTCTTGATTTTATTACCCGGACACTCGTGCCGGATTCAGTTATATCTACTTTCATATCGGTTGAGAGCATTCTGATTAACGCAAGCCCCCGTCCTCTTTTGTGATCGGTTCCGACGTGATTGCTCGCTTCCGCGGGCTTAAGGAGCTCTCTGAGCATCTCAATTTTTTCAGGATCGCTCTGATTGCTCACGTTTATGTCGATTTTATCTTTGTCTATCGTAATAGCGATAGTGACATCGCAGTCTTTACTCTTAAGACCATGCTCCACCGCGTTGTTGCACACTTCGTCTACAATTGTCTCTATGCGGAACGCGTCTCTGCGGCTGTACCCTTTCTGCTTTGCAAGCCGTGAAGCAAGCTGACGCACAGGAGGCACAAGTTTGAGATAGGGAGGTATGGTAATAGTAAGAGACTTACTCTGCTTTTTGTGATTCCATTTGTAAGCGCTTACAGCCGCGCGCACATCCGCAAAAAATGAAAATATCTTATTCGCGCCCATGAGAGTGAGCTTCGAACGGATATCTCTGTGCAGTCCAGCGAAAACAAGTTCTCCGCCTTTTTCTACAAACTTTTGTCTGCATCCCATAAACTCGCCAAGCGCCGCGGAACACATGGAGAGAGCTTCGCTCATATCTACAATTACATAGTTTCTCTCCTGAGTGTTTATTTTGCCAAAAAAATTAGAGAGCATTGCGATACTGGAAAAATCAAGAGATCCGATAACTCTCAGAATTGTTACTTCCGAGTTACTCTCATCGGTTGAAATTTCTATTGTTAATTTATCTTCCATTTAGTCTCTTATCCCGCTCCTGTGCCGTATCAAAACGCGCACATTTGTGATTATGACGCCTGAGAAACCGCATCTTCACGCCGGCGCACCGCGTGAATAGAAGTTACATTATTTTCGTCAACCTTAAATTCTATTGTTTCAGAGAGCATCTTTACAATCTCAAGTCCAAGTCTTACGTTTTCATACTCTATCGGAAGCTCAAGTTTGTTTTTATTCATAGCATCTTTGAGTCTCTCTGTATGTATCTGAGAGCCGCCGTGATCTTTCACAAGCATCTCCATACGGTCTGCGTATATCTCACAGGAGAGCTCTATCTCCTTTTCAGTGTCGCCGCCGCTGCCATAGCTTATGGCGTTATTGCAGATTTCATCAATTATTATTTCAGAACGAAAAGCAAACTTGGTGCTGAATCCGCACGCAACAAGCGTCTCTGAAACAAACTTGCGGATAGTGGGGATAATCTCCACATCGCTTGGAAGTTTCACGGTAATTTTATACGGAAATACTTGTTCCATAAATAGCAAAACGCCCTTTTCTCTCTTAAATGAGCTTTTGCACAGGTTTCTTATTTGTCACCGTGCAGAATGTAAGCCTCTTCTGAAGATCCGATGATCCCTTTCTTTACCATAGTTTCTACAAGTCTTGACGAAATAGAAAGCAGGGTAGTGAAAGTAGGAGCGGCGAGTCCGGCCATATTTTTGCCGCGCGCCTCCTTTTCAGATGAACCGCGCATATTGTCGAGTATGCACTCCATTACAAACATAATTTCACCATAAGTCAAATTACCCTTACGGTAAACCGAAAACTCCTGTACTCCGTTAAGAATCAAATCATGCAGTTTGTTAAACTCCGTTTGATCGTCAAATACATTCTTGTATGCGCCTAACTGCTCTCCCATAACGCAAATACCTCCAAGTAGCTTTTTTAGTTAAGGTACTATTACATTACTATAATATAATCACAAAACCGCTCTAAAAACAACTTTTTTAATAACTATATGCTATTCTACCGTTATTGTTGCTTCCATCCCGTCGTTTTGCTGATCGGCGGCCGATTCGGTTTGTTCTTCATTTGCGGGCTGCTCTGCGCCCCCTTCCAAATCTAATACCGCCGGTTCCGAAAAGGTGTCGGTTATGGAAAGGATACGGTGTTCATCATCAGAGATGTTTGTTGAATCTGCTGTTTCCTCTTTTGTCTCATCAATTTTTGCGGATAACGAATTAAGCACTATGTCAAAAGTGCCGTTTGCCGACGCTACGATCATCTCATGCAGCTGACCGCTGAGTTCCAAGCGGTCTTTGGCGGAGACGTGAACGGTTTTCTGCGCCGAGTTTATAAATATAAACGGTTTTCTTTTATTCGCTTCCGCCTGAATTGATCCGCGGTAAATGATATTTCCGCTATTTAGATCGTTGATAAAGAGGTCAAGAGCGAGTTTTGCGTCAACCTTGCCCCAAAAAAAAGTTTGGCGGCCCGGGCGCATCGATGACTCGTTAACAACAGCCCAAATTGCGATTGTGGAATCGGCCGTTCTGACTTTCGGCGGAACAGTACGCTCTAAAGGAGTTACCCCAGCCAATTCTAACTCGCGAAGATACCGCTGAGTTTCTGTGGTGCTTATCAACCGAAAATTTTCACCGGCCGAAAGCTCATGGCGCAAAGCCTGTTCAAGAGGCGCTTCAACGCTCTCGCCTTTTTTGTTAAATACACCCAAAAAAAGCACATCTTTTGTCTGCGCTGACGCGCTTAGTGCGAAAATTAGGGCTGATAGCAGAAAAAAACGCACTTTTTTTGAGACCACTTGTTTGAGTCGTACCATTTTTGGGATCATTTCTCCTGTCGTTTAAGGTCATTGCTTGCTTTATAAATCATAGCTAAAACCTCTGCAACTGCCGCATACAGCGCAGGGGGAATCTCTCTATCTATATCAATTTGAGCCAAAAGCTCTACCAAGGCGTCGTCCCGTTTTACCGGAACTCCGCTTTTTTCCGCAAGTTCCCTGATTTTTTCCGCCGTTAGCCCAAATCCTTTGGCAACAACCTTTGGGGCTTGCTCTTCTTCTTGATTATACCGTAAAGCAACAGCGGTGTCCCGAACTTTTTTTGCCATATTTCAACCTGTAATGCAATATACCAATCCACCGATAAATTTTGCACTGTGCCGCTAAGCAACCTCACGGCCCTGCGTGCAGTTGCGGGCGGGCAGTGTAAGATTTATCGGTAACACAGTGTAAATACGCAAAACACTCTCTAATTTTCCATCAATTTAACCACAATACGATTTCCATCCGCAGCTGTTACCAGTACCTTATTGTCTTTGAGAATAAAATCGCCCTTGCTCACAACATCTATCCGCTTGCCGTCGATAAGAGCAACTCCGGCAGGACGCAGATCGGTGAGTGTTACGCCGTTTTTACCTAAAAGGGTCTCTGTTTTTTCGTCAGACCCGTCGCCCGTGTCAAGAGACGTGTGCAGAGAAACCTTTGATTTCGCAAGCATTTTTATACCGGTAATAACCAACACCGGGATAATTATAAGATCCGCTAAAAGAAAAACAAAACCCGCCTCTGTAGAAACTTGGGTGAAAACAAGAAACAGCGAATATCCAAATACAGCTAAAGCGATAACGCCGAGCACGCCTGAAGTGGGCAGTATAAACTCCGCGATGATTATTGCTACGCCGAGAAGTTGCAGCAAAATTGGGATTATTAAGTTTTTCATTTTTCAGCACCTTTTCTAACTACAATTCTGTTTCCTTGGATTTGAATCACCACAACTTCCGCACCCTTGCCGATAAATTGCCCCTCGGTCACAACGTCGCACTCTTCGCCGTCAATACAGATCTTACCCGATGGACGCAGCTGCGTTATAACTTTGCCTTTGTCCCCCAAATTTGGTATAAAACAAGCAGCATCCGAAGCCGCTGTTCCCTCCAAAGTCGCTGATAAGTAAGGCCCTTTTACTACTGTACTCAATCGCACAAAAAAATATTTGAAAAATACAAATATGAGAACAACCGACCCGAGAACACTTATGGCAACCCTCATAATATTTTCCATAAAAATAGCGTACTGCCACGGAAACTCCGGCTTGGGGATAGAAAAACTCTGAAATGAGAGCACCATACCCGCCATCATAAACAAAATTCCCAAAATCCCGGCAACCCCAAACCCCGGGAGCACAAAAATCTCCACAGTTAAGAGTACCATCCCCGCGATTAAAAGCAGAAGCTCCGTATAATCCGCAAGTCCAACCATATATTGACCGAAAAACACCAGCGCCAAACAAAAAACCCCTAAAATCCCCCCGATACCAAACCCCGGCGAACGCGTTTCTATATAAAGAGCCGCAAATCCAAGCATCATAAGTATCGGCGAGATCGCCGCGATTATTCTAACAAACTTTTCCGACCAATTTTCTGCCGCTCGGATAATTTCAACGTCATTATATCCCATTTTTTGGAGCATTTCGTCTATGCTTGAAACTGTCATCTTTGAAAATCCGTAGCGCATCGCCTCAGCCTCGGTCATTGTAAGAAGCTCTCCGGAGCGTACTACGAGACGAGTCTCTTTTATCTGCTTTTTGCGCGCCGCGCTCAGATCAGCCAATTTTGCGCTGTCAAGGTACATAATTGTATCACTGAAAACAACCTCATAAACGGCGATCTCCTCCGTTACCATCGCCTCAGCGAGACTCTCCGGATAACCGTTTCTTGCCGCAAGTGTTCTAAACTTTGCGCGTAAAGGAGATTGAAACTTCTCCCCAAGCATTTTTGGACCCTCATTTGTATTTATGAGCGGTGCGACATCGCCGATTGTGGTATTTTCAGACATAACAAGCTGATCTGCGGATAGCGCGATAAGAGCGCCCGCACTTATAGCTTTTGATTTCACAAAGGAGATTGTGGGCAGCTTACTCGCGACTATGGTATCCACAATATTAAACGCCGCGTCAACCTGTCCGCCAAAAGTATTAATTTCAAGGATAACAAGCGGATTATCATGCTGTGCGGCAAAATCAAGACCGCGGCTTATAAACGCGGCCATTCCGTGGTCAACCGTACCCTCCACAGGAATTATCACCGCGGTATGCCTCTTTTTGTCTGATATTTCCGGGGATGTACTTTTTTCGGAAACCAACTCAAAGGTATGATTTTCTCTATCTAATACTTTGGGCGGGGATGTTTTTGTTAATGATGATTCCGGTGACAATACTTGTGAAGAAAGTGCGGCGGTATCATCCAAAGCAAACGCGGCAACAGCAAAAATCAACGTAAATAGAAATGTAAGTTTTTTAATCATATATTAAAAATAAAAGATTGTAAGGTGATTTAACAAAAAATAGGTTGCCGCGAACTCTAATTATAAAGTATACTAAAATAAGGTATCGTTTTTCCGCGTGTTGAAGACACGCTCGCGCCGTCTTTTCGGCGCGTCTCTATAGCCCCGGATTTTAACCCGGGTAGGGGATGAACGGGAACGCACAATATTTAATTATGAAATATATAAATTATGAACATGAAGACAAGATCATTATATTTTAGAGATATGAAACGCCATTCGGAACTAACCGACGAAGAGCTGCGCGAGCTTGTGAAGCGCGTTCAGTCTGAAGAGAGACGCGCCGCGGATACACTCATCACCTCAAATCTGCGCTTTGTCTCCTCCATCGCTCAGCGCTACAGAGGGCGGGGGCTCCCCATGCCCGAGCTTATGAACGAGGGTTGTATAGGGCTTCTAAACGCCGCACGGCATTTTGATCTGACAACGAAAAATGTAAAATTTATCTCTTACGCGGCATGGTGGATCCGTCAATCAATACAAGACGCTTTAAGCGAGCAGTCTGCGCAGTCGTCAACTGTACGCGTACCTCACAACATAACCATCCTCGTAAATAAATTCAAACAGGCTCTCGACCGCAACAGCGGGGACTACGATGCGACGATTGAGATGGAGGAGTTCAGCGCGCACGAAAAAGAGATCGCCGAAGCGATGGAGGTTATGAACACGATATCGCTTGACGCGCCGGTAAGCAGCGGCAGCGGGGAAGAAGAAGGTATCAAGACGCTTGCGGATTTGATTGGGAATGATGCGGTTCAGCAGGATGAAAGCGAACGTAAAAATCTTGCCGCCGCGCTAAAAAACGTTCTGCAATTGATTTCTGAGAGAGAGGCGCAGGTACTGCAATTGTACTATGGTCTTAATGGCTCAGACGAACTCACACTTGAGGAGATAAGCAAACGTCTCAACATCACCCGCGAAAAAACACGTTTTTTAAGAGACCGAACCTTACGCAAATTAATGACAAATCCGATGCTTAGAGAGAAACTTGAAAAATTTTTATAACCTGATTAAATGACTATGAAAAGTCCGCCGTAAATTGGTAGAAAACATTGGAATCCTGAAAAGCAAAAGCTTGATACAGCGTGTTGGGCCAAATAAAGGGAGTTGTCAACCAATGTCCTCAATTTCTCAATTCTTTGGGATGGTTAATTTTTGAGGTGGCGACTCTTTGCGGTATTGGTAACTTGCATTTTTGAAATGAAATTAAGGGGCGGACACTTGTGAGTCCGCCCCCGGTCGCCAATGCGTTACTTACTCAATATCAGAAGTCAAAATCAAAGTCAAGGGCTATTATACCGCTTGTTTTTGTAAATACCATTGTCGGCTCCCCGTCGTCAAATTTAATAGTCAGCTTGTCGCCGGATACACCATAAGTCCCTGTCATAATATCAATATCATCAGGATCATCCTCATCAAGGACTGTAATTGTGATTTTGTTTCCGGTTGCAGACCATGTACCGGCGTCATCAAGAGACATCCAAACACCCATCTTAAAAGCTACAGAAAGACTGCCGCCTGCTTTGAAAATATAACCGAACTCATAACCTTCAAGGCTCGTTGTCCATCCTTGACCTTCGGGTAAAGTAAGAGTGCCGCCGGTCAGGTTACCGTCGCCTTTGTCACCATCTCCGCTGCCGGTACCAGCTTTTTTTGTATAGTCAACACCAGCCAAAGTAAGTGTGTTACCGTTTGCACTGATTGCATAATCGAACATTTTCACGCCGTTGGCCCAAATTTCATTATCGTTTCTTGTTTCTATTGTAGCACTCGCGGTACCGGTCATGGAAAAGGTTCCGTCATCTTTAATCGTGATCGTAGTGATAACATCATCACCCGCTTTAAGTTCCCAAGTACCTACCAATCTGCTGTCACCAATTTTGCTTGATGATTTGGTACTGCTGTCACTGCAACCCACCAAAGCCACCATCGCAAACACCACAGCGAACAACACCCCAAGCACACGTACCTTACTCATGCCGCAACCTCCTGAAAAAGTGTTAAATTAAAAAAGTCAAGTAACCATAGTAAATTGACATAGTAGTAAGTGAGGAAAAATGTACAGGTTTTTCCTCACCCCAAATATTATATTCTCAGCGTAGCGGATTTTTTATGCTAACGGATACAAAAACTGCGTAAATAGCTCTTTAAAGCGGGTTTTTGATACTTAGAAGAATATTTTTAATCAATGCGCGTTTTTGGTTTTTATTGGTGAAACAGGGGTGAGGAAAAACCTGTACTTTTTTCCTCACAGCTGTTTTTTTT
>WRCH01000040.1 GCA_009784115.1 Chitinispirillia bacterium | reverse complement strand
GGCGCTGGTACGGTTACGCGCACGCAACCCCAGGGCTGAAGCCCTGGGTTACAATCTAAGCTCCCCTAAAGGGGCGCTGGAAACGGAGAAACATGTAGAAAAATCCTTAAGTTGACTGCATTGTACACGGCCCTGCGTGCGGTGCAGTGTAGATTTATGCCGTGTACCGGTATATATCCTCTTTTTATTAAAGTTTCATTGATTAATGCCGAAAAACATAATATATTAACTATTGATAATAAATACCTATAATAAATACCTACCTAAAAAGGAGCCATTATGAGTATGAACGCGGGAAACGTAACAGGTTCAGGAGCAACAGCGGCATATTACCAAAATCTTAAAAGCAAACACGGCGGCGGCGCTCAGGAGTCAAATAACGCAGAAAACGCGGCGGCAGATGCTTACACCGGCGGAAAAGGAAAAGTAGCGGGCGCGTATTCAAAAGACAGCGCAACCATGCAGCAGCTCTATGATATGGCCGAAGCGAACCACGCGTCCATGCGCTCAATGGTTGAGAGTATGCTGGGTGTGGGCGGCAAGGGCGGCGGTCATCACGGTCAGGCGTTTTGGGCGAAAGCCGCCGGCTCGGATCAGGGCGGTGTGCCTATGGTTCCCGTGAGAGTTGATGACGCTACAAGGGCAAAAGCTCAGGAGCTTATCGGTGAAGACGGGTATTTTGGCGTAAAGAAAGTAACAGAGCGGATTATGGAGTTCGCCAAGGCTCTTGCCGGTTCTAATCCAAGCGAAAAAGAGGTTGACAATCTGCTTGACGGCGTGAAAAAAGGTTTTGACGCAGTGGCGAAGATGTTTGGCGGGTTTGACAAGATGCCTGATGTCACAAAAAATACTTATGACTCTATTATTAAGGCGTTTGATGAGTGGAAGGTGGAGTTGGGATTTCCCGTGCCTGAAAAATAAAAGTCAAAAGATTTTAAGAAGGCCCCCCCCCCTTGGCTCCAACCAAAAAAAGTCCAAACAAAAAAAGTTTGGACTTTTTTCGTTTTCCGCACCCCGGAGGGGTGTAACATTGATAGCCCCGGGTTTTAACCCGGGGTGAAAGGATATAGATTCCCCCTCTCTGTTTTTTCCGCGTGCTGAAAGCAAGCTTTCATAAAAATGTTGAAAAAAAATTGTATTGATAGTATCTTTAATAATAGGTTGAGTATTTTTTCCATACAAGAGAGGTGTTCCATGATTAAATTTATTAAAGCGTTGATGGTACTGGCAATCGTAGCCGTTGCGGGCGCGTATCTTTATAACAAATTGTCCTGCAATTGTGATGATGAAAAGTGTGAATGTTAATGTTGTGATCATTTGCGCGCATGGGTTTGCCTTTGATGAACCCATGTGTTCCTATTAATTTTACTGCCAATACATTGAAAAAATTATATCTTTGCTTTTTAGCACTCTTTGTCAGCTCCGCTGTTTTCGGGTTGCACGGTCAGCCGCTGCGCACCGCTCCGGTTGTTAAGCCGGTTATACTGCGCACCGTTGCGCACGACCCAACCGCGTTCACTCAGGGACTTATATTCGCAGACTCTCTCCTTTACGAAAGCACCGGCCTTGTGGGTCATTCTACACTGCGCCGCGTTGACCCGTCAAACGGCAGAGTGCTTTCAAAAATACCTGTGCCCAATGTCTTTGCCGAGGGGATAACCATACTTAACGGAGAACTTGTTCAATTGACATGGAAAGATCAATTCGCAATCCGTTACGAGTTCCCGTCCCTAAAACATAAGGGGACGTTTAACTATAAGGGTGAGGGATGGGGATTAACAAATGATGGAACAAGTTTTATAATGAGCAACGGCTCCGATACGCTTTTTTTCCGCAGCAGCAATTTTGAAATAATGAGAGCGCTTCCCGTCACCCTTAACAGTAAACCGCTGAGGCGCCTCAATGAACTTCAATACGTAAATGGACGAGTTTACGCAAATGTTTGGTATAAGGATTTTATCGCTGAGATTTCGTTGACTGACGGCAGAGTAACGAAAGTAATAGACTGCTCTGAGCTTATGAATATAGAGAGACCGCAGTCACGAGAGCATGTGTTTAACGGTATTGCTTATTGTAAACAAAAAAATGAGTGGTATCTCACAGGAAAAAACTGGAAGAACATGTTTATTGTGCGGATTCCATAGTTATGCCGTTACTAAGTATAGTTTTCAGCTATCAGTTTAAATCCTAAATCCCAAATTCTGACAACTGAAAACTAAATCCTTTGAATTATCTCCTCAATCTCAACCGAACTCTGTGCTGTAAAGATTCTCTGCCTTGCGGCGTTTGCCCCCGCGCACCCTTTAAGATACCATGCGGCGTGTTTCTTCATCTCACCGCAGGCGCGGCGTTCTCCGTGAGTCTCTCTGTAGAGGCGGATGTGTTCAATTATTGCGCTTAGACGTTCCTGCATAGACGGCGGAGTATAGGTTTCTCCATTTAACGCGGCTTTTATCTCCGCGAAAATCCACGGATTGCCGTAAGTTCCGCGTCCAACCATAATGGCATCGCATCCGGTCTCATCAAGCATTTTGATCGCGTGCTGACCGTTTGTCACATCGCCATTTCCTATCACCGGTATAGATACGCACTTTTTAACAACTGCTATTCTCTCCCAAAAAGAGTGACCCGTAAACATCATCGTCTGTGAGCGCGGGTGAAGCGTTATCGCCGCGGCTCCGCTTCCCTGCGCTATGCGCGCCAGCTCTTCGTCAATCCACTCATACTTGTTCCAGCCGCTGCGGATCTTTACAGTTACAGGGATGGGTACCGCGTTTGCCATTGACTCTATAATGTTTCCAAATAGCTTTGGATCTTTCATAAGCGCGGCGCCGCCGTTGCGCTTTACGACTTTTGCTACGGGACATCCTGAATTAAGGTCAATGAAATCAGGTTTCACTGTGTCAAAAGCAAATTGTGCAGCTTCCGCTAATCTTACAGGATCGGAACCGAAAAGCTGCACTCCAAAAGGACGTTCGGAGCTATGGAATTTCATTAACGCGGCTGTATTATCTGATTTATAGTGCAATCCGTCTGCGCTTACCATTTCAGAAACGGTGATATCTGCCCCGTGTTTTTTGCAAATTTGGCGAAAGACAGTATCTGTAATACCCGCCATAGGGGCGATAATCAGTGCTGGGTGATGATTTGCCGCTTGTATATTATTGATGATCGCTGTAAATGTCATTGTTTTTGCAGAGGTTTTTTCCCGCACCCCTTAGGGGTGCGAAGCAGCGGCGGGTTTTAACCCGCCGCGGATCGTTCACGCAATAGTCCGCTGTTCAAATTTTCCTTTAAGGTGCGCCTGTGTGGCGTTAATTATGTTTGCCGGGTCGGGTACTGTATCCGCACAGCTTGCCGGGAGCTCCGAAGCCCATTTTTTCAAAAAGAGATCGCCGTAGTGCTGCCACTGTTTATTGTAAGTTCCTATCGAACGGTGCTTTACAACAATATCGCCGGTTACCATTATCTTCCACTGCCTTCTCGCCTGCATACAAAAATCAAGATCGTGAAAGTAAAATGAATCAAATGTTTTTTCGTCAAATCCAAACTGCGTAAGCAACGTTCTTCTTACGGCAAAAAACAACCCGTGACACGCAACGACCTGCGCATCTTCCTTTTGCGGGGAGAACATGGTGGCGAAAAAATCTCCGTTTTGCAAATCGTGGATTATTCTCCCTTTAATAAACGGCCTGCCCGCCGCCGTTAGTGAGCACTTGTTGTTGTAAATGTATTGCGATCCCGCTGCACCTACAATTCCAAGCGTTGGGTCTTGAGCGAAAAGCGACTCTAAAATCGGCCCCCAGTTCTCTGTCATAAAAAATACATCATCGTGCATGAATACTAATATATCGCCATGCGAGTTGCCCGCCCCAAAATTATAAACCGCGGCAAGCCCGTTCTCTCCGTCTGAATTATTAATCATAAACAACTCAAGCTCGCTCCCTACAGTTTTTTTAATATTACGTTCAAGCGTAGAGTCGGGAATCGGATTGCGCGCCGAAATAATCACGGTAATCATAAACTGTCTCCAAAATCTGCTCTAAATTTCGCCACAAGTTTATTTTGCCAGTCGCTGACAGGATCAAGACGTCCAAAGAAGAAGCGCAGGATTTTTGGCTCCTCAACAAACCGTAAACCCTCAACCAATTTGCGGTTTTCATAGAGCCAAAGCATTCGGTCTATCGCGTAGTTTACCTGAGAGAGCGTGAAAACACGCCGCGGCAGCGCCAAGCGGAGAAGTTCCATATTGGAAAATGTCTCTGCGCCGTTTTCGTCGCGCTGTTCGCTGAGCGTACCGCGCTCCATACCCCGTATTCCGCTTGCGATAAAGTACGCTGAGCCCAAAGCGCCTGCCGGGTATTGACTCTGAGGAATATGGTCAAGAAACGCCTTGGCGTCAACGTGGCATCCAAGACCGCCCGCGGGAGTAATAACAGGCACGCCTTTTCTGTCGAGTTCACGCACCATATAATCAATAAATATAGGGCCCTGACTTATCATATCTTCATCAAGCGTCTCAGAGAGCCCCACAGCTATCGCTTCCATCTCGCGTACAGACATACCGCCGTAAGTTAAAAACCCTTCGTAAAGCGGAATCATCTCCCGTATCTTTAAAAAGTACTCTTCACTGTTTGTACAGATACCGCCGCCGCGGCCAAACCCAAGTTTTCTTGCGGAGAAATAGATAATGTCGGAAGCATCCGCGAATCTCCTTGTAATCTGGGCAAGCGTCATATTTTTACAAGCCTCTTCTCTTAACTTATTAAAGTAAAGATTGTCGGCAAGAAGGCTCGCGTCAAGCACTAACGGGATTTTCGCGGCGCGGCATACTTTACTTGTCTCTTCAAGATTTTCAAGTGAGAATGGCTGCCCGCCCACAAGGTTTGTCCCCGCTTCCATGCGTACATAAGCCACATTCGATGCACCGTAATTTTTAATTACCGCGTTAAGTTTACCGATATCAATATTGCCCTTAAACGGGTGGCTGCTTTTTATCTTTAATCCCTCGTCAATTATAATCTCTTCAACTTTTCCGCCGTTTATGGTGATGTGGGCTTTAGCTGTAGTAAAGTGGTAGTTCATTGGAACTACTGAGCCGTCTTTAACAAATATTTTTGACAAAATACTCTCACACGCCCGTCCCTGGTGAGCGGGCAAAAAATATTTTGTACCAAAAAAGTTTTTTACAGAATTTTCAAGACGGCAGAAAGTCTCGCTCCCCGCGTAGCTGTCATCCGCTTCCATCATAGAGGCAAGCTGCCGGTCGCTCATGGCGTTTACGCCGCTGTCTGTGAGCATATCCATGAAAACGTCTCTGTTTTGGAGCAAAAACGTATTGTTGCCAGCTTCTTTAATAGCTTTCAGACGGTCTTCTACAGAAACGAGATTGAGTTTTTGAATAATGCGCACTTTGTGCATTTCAAGGGGAAAAGACTCGCCTGCGTAAAATTTAACATTAGCCATTTTTAGTAACTTCCTTTGCGTTGAGAATACTGCTTCAAATGTGTAATCAAATATATAACTAAGTATAAAGATAATAAAAGACAGCGGAAGATAAATGTAATATGTACTAAAAATAAGTTAAATGACGCTGGTGCGACTATTTATACTGAATAACGGCATAAATCTGCACTGCGCCGCACGCAACTGCACGCAGGGCCGTGAGGCTGCTTAGCGGCACAGCGTAGATTTATGCCGTACATCGGTATACTTCTTAAAAAACTTAAGCGTCTCATCATGCAGTATTCCATTTGTAAAGACAATCGATCCATTGTGAACGGTCTTATTCCCGGTGATATCTGAAAATTGTCCGCCCGCTTCTGTGATGATACAGGCCGCCGCCGCGCAGTCCCACGCTTTATCAAGAAGGTTTACGCACACATCAAGTTTTCCGCTTGCTAAAAGAACATAAGAATAGGCGTCCATAAATCCATAAGTATAGTCCCACGCGCGCATTAAGGATAACATATTACAGCCAAGCGGCTCATCGGCATATTCTACAAGACCAAGTGCAGAACCCATTGCGTTAGAAAGTTTGTCTGTTGATGATACGTTGACTTTTTTACCGTTAATAAAAGCGCCGCTGCCTTTTGCCGCGTGACACATAATATCCAAAGCCGGCAGATAAATAACGCCGATAGCCGGTTCGCCGTTTTCTTCGAGACCAATAAGTACGCTATGGGTTGGAATTCCTCTTATGTAGGGACGCGTACCGTCAATCGGGTCTACAATCCAGCGCCGCGCTTTGGATGATCCGCTCTCGCCAGTCTCTTCGCCAAGAAAACTGTCATCAGGAAAGGCGTCTGTAATAATTCTTTTAACGATCTCTTCACATCGTTTGTCAACCTGAGTTACAGGAGAGTCATCACCTTTTCTTTCGATATCAAATGATGATCCTCTAAGCTCTAATTGAATTTTTCCAGCCTCTTCAGCTGCATTGAGAGCAACCTCAAGTTCTTTATTCATATTGATAATCACCGTACATTAAAATTTTCCCTAAGCGATTTGCGCGCGGCAAGCGATGCCGGCCCTCTGCCGTCGCGTGCGTCAATCAGCGCGGGTATTGCGCGCCTGTCGCCTATCTCTCCAAGTCTTTCCGCCGCCCTGATTTTTGTATTAGAGCTTGCGGAGTGCTCAAGATCAAGTATGTAAAGTTCTACAAGGTCTACTCGGTGCCCGGCTTTTTTTAGAATTCGCGCCGCGTTCCACCGCTGCCAGTAGTGGTCGCTTTTTACCCATACTCTTATTTCAGGGGTCTCATTAAGAAAGAGCCCCTCCGCGCACATGTTAACTACTGCAACCGGCATCTCTCTATCAATTCGCTTTTCAATGTAATTTACGAAAAAAGGATGCTCTCTGCGGATAGCGTTAGCGCCGCCGCTTATCTTCTGAAGTTCCATAAGCCACTCATGGGCTTCGCCGTATCTGCCTGAGACCATCGCGGCCATCGCTTTTAAGAGCCGTCCCTGAACCTCGTTTCGTTTACTGAGTATAAGGATATCCGCGAGATCATTTGCGCGGTCTAAATCCCCTCTTATGATCTGAGCCCGGCAGCTGTCGATAAGAGCGTTATTGTTTGTGACAGTGTACCCTAAACTGCGCGCCGCTTTTTGAACCCTGCGCATATCATCATTTTTGTCTCTTACAGTCACAATCAAAAGAGTAGTTACCGCAATCGCCGTAACCCCTAAGGCGGCAGCGGCTGCAGTTATAATTTGTGATTTTGAATAACGGCTTTCAAGAGGGTCATAAAATTTATGAAAAGTGCTGCTTAGCGCGGGTAAAACTTTATCATTAAAGAATCTAAGAATATTATGATAAGTTCTTTTGTAAAGCGGTACTGCAGAAGCCAGTCCCTTTTTTACTTTTTGCTGCGTTAAAGCGTAAGCGTTTTCAATTTTGCCGGTGAGAGGGCTCTCAGTTGTTTTTATACTTTGCAGTTTTGTTTTGCGGCTTTTATCTTCCACGCATCCGGCAATCAGCGTGCAGAGCTCTTCAGCATTTTTTATGCGTTTGTTCTTATCCGCGACAAGGCATTTTTCTACGATATGTACAAGCTTGTCGGAAGCTTTTTCATTTAGCTCCCTGACAGGTTTATAGTTACATTTGACAGTAGCGAAAAATGTAGCCTGCACGGTATCCCGCAAAAACGGATGAGCGCCGGTAAGCATTTCGTACAATACTATGCCGAAAGAAAAGAGGTCGCTGCGTCCGTCTATATCGGTGCCGTCGATCTGTTCGGGAGACATATAGCCCGGCGAACCTACTGATATGCCGCTTTGCGTAATGGATGTAAGAGGTGATTTTACAACGCCGAAATCGGCGAGTTTCGCGATTTTTGTATTTTCATCAATGAGAATATTGGCCGGTTTTATATCTCTGTGAACGATGTTCATGCTGTGGGCGTGGTGCAGAGCCTGTGCGATATCGCTTGCGACCGCGATGGTCTGATTTGGCGGGAGCTGTTTTTTGCCGGCGAGAAGCGCGTCAAGATGCTCGCCTTTTACGTATTCAAAGGCGATCCAAGGGGTTCCGTTTTCGTTACCCGCGTCGTAAATAGAGACAATAGATTGATGATTGAGTCTTGCGCACGACTGCGCCTCAAGTGCAAAACGGCCAAGATACTCCTCTAACACCACGGGCGCAAGCTGGCGGTCTGTGGGGATAATTTTCACAGCCACCTTACGCTTAAGGATCGGGTCCTCCGACAGGAACACCCGCCCCATTGCTCCCTCGCCTAAGAGTTCTAAAACCTGATAGCGCCCGTAGCTCTTCGGATTGACATTGAGACTCAAGCTGTTATCACCGTTTTTTTAATCATTTGTTTTTACCGTTTATATAAAGATACATTAATTTCCAATAAAATCAATAAATCATTTGCGAAAAGCAGGTTTTTCGCTTATATTAATAAACTCCCTGAATTTTTCGCGATTCTCATTTTCAATTCTCATTCCTGTTTCATTTTCCAAAATTTTGTATTCTCAAATCTCCAAATTAAAATAACAGCACTTTTTGTGTCGGAGAAGATGTGGAAGCTGAAATTAAAACAACGTATTCGCTCAATTGTCTATTTGAAGAATTGCTTTGCAATTGGTTAGAAACATGGACGCTTAAAGACCGGCTTGAAAGCAAGGGACGATTCTTTGCAGGAACAACATCTGCTTACGGTAAGAAAGGGGTTCAAAACTTTATTAACAGCTCAGATATTCTCTATGCTGAACCCAATAAAAAAAAGACCGATAAGCGGCTGCCTGTACTCGGGCTCCAATTACCGTCAGCCGTCACCACTTATGGTCCTATTAATAATATACACGATTCTTCAGAAAAAATCAAACAAAAAAACTTAAATACCAATAGTAAAAGTGGCGCAAATATCGCGCCTGTTATAATCGTTCTCATTGTCATTTTTGCCGTACTTAACATCCACGCCCTCGGCGTAGTGATAACCGAAATTCACCGCGACCCGATCGGCAACAAAAACGCTATCCCCGGCGGGCTTAGCCATCAGTTTATTGAGCTTACTAACTTTGGCAGCGATACTTTTTTTGTAAGCGATATCTTTCTATCCAATGGGAAAGTCGCCGATTCTATAAGATTATTCGATAATCCAATAGCTTTGCACCCTGATTGTCATTTTACAAAGGCGTATATTCCGCCCGGCGTCTCTGCGGTGATACTGCCGCAAAACTACCTATCAGCTATTGAGAATTTTCCGTCAACTGTTTTGCCGATTGAATCGGGGACAATAATATTCACTGTAAATAATAGAAATATAGGCGGAGTTTTCGCGAATGATGACGGAGCGGCGCTTTATAAAGGAACAAGGAATCGGGTTGATTCGCTGATAGATATCGCCGCGGATCCCGGGACTCATATATCGAATCCGACTTCGGGCAAAATTGTTCTAAGCCAAAGACAGCCAAAAGGCTCTTCCGTTGTACCGATATCGCTGATTTTGGGTGAAAAAAGCTACATTGTATCACCTGCCGCGCCTATGAGTCCGGGAAGATATGAGCCTTTTTCGCACGGCTTATTTATTGAGCATTCGGTCGGTATGATATCTCAAACGATAGTTCGCTGTTCGATTGCGGGGATCTTTGTCAATTCAGGAAGTGAATCGGCTGTATGGAGCCTTTTTTCATCATCGCGTGATAATAACAAAACTCAAATCGAAAGAGG
The DNA here is from genome assembly GCA_009784115.1 of Chitinispirillia bacterium. GTDB lineage: Bacteria > Fibrobacterota > Chitinivibrionia > Chitinivibrionales > Chitinispirillaceae > WRCH01. The sequence goes on along the minus strand of WRCH01000040.1, from coordinate 13,460 downwards.
TGCTTTTCGTCCGCAGGATAAACAGTTTTTGCTGACGTTTGATATCGCTTTTGAACAGAAACAATACTTTTTTGAGGTCATATTTAATAATAGAACAGTAACATATCAGCTTGATTTATCACCATTTTGGGCGGCTGGCGGAATGCTTCATATTACGGAACTCTTCCCAAAAGGGGGCGCTTCGGCGGGTCAGCCCGAATGGTTTGAGCTTAAAAACGTCTCTTCTGCTGATATTAATCTAAAAAACTGGCTCTTTGGCAACGCGAAAGACAGCGCGGTCATCACCACCCGTGATTTTTTATTGTCACCGGGGAAATTCGTTGTTATTACTAAAGATAGCGCATTTTTGCACAGAAAATACCGGTCTGTTGGCCCTGCAATTCAGCCCGCGCGGTGGCATACTCTCAATAGTTTTAACGACACTTTATCTATTTGGTCGCCTCAGGGAGTTGAGGTCGATAGGGCTGTTTACAGAAGCGCTTGGTTCAGCGGTTGGAAAAATACACAGTCGCTTGAACGGGTGTTTACTGACTCCAATATACCGGACTCCCTGTCGTGGGTGCTTTGTGATTATCCCACCCCCGGACTTCCCGGAGGCGTCTCTTTGTGGCGGGCTGTTAAAGCCCCCTCGCTTGATATCGGCCCGGTTCCGTTTTTCCCAAATAAAACAGGCGCCGATAATCTTTTATCAATCAGAATGAAAATCCCTCCCGGGTATAGATCAACAATAAAAATTATTGGCTTTGACGGCAGGGTATTAAAAAATATAAAAGGTGAAAATGAGGTGATTTTTTGGGATGGGACGTGCGACAGAGGGCGGCCGGCCCCGCCCGGGGTAATATATGTTGTCGCTGAATTTACATCCGGCGCGCAGCGTAAAATAATCCGAAAAAAGGGTGTGCTATGGCGATAAAATTGTTGATAATCAACAAAAAAGCGATCAAATGGGCGGCTATGATATTCATCCTCACCTCATTTATTAAAGCGGGTGTGCGCGACCCTTTTCCTATTGGGGCGGCCATGATGTCACAGGGCGCGCTCACGGAGTCTCAAGGAATTTTGGGGCGTGAACCGTGGTCGGCGGCGGCAATTTATCGCGATACAATACCTTGGGGAGCGGCCTTTTCCGCGGTCAGTTATCACGGCGCGGACGGCGCGGGAGGTGTATCACAATATGCCGCGGGCGGATTTGCATCTTTCGGCAATATCATTTGTAAAACAGCGCTGATGCAGCTTGACGCGATGGGAGTCTACTATGAGCGGACAGCTTATTTATCCGCGGGAATGATCTATAAATTTTTATCACTGAGTACCGAAACAAAAACCCACCGCGTAGGGCTCAAAGCAAACAGTTCAGATGTTCGGACTATGACCTCGCTTGGTTCAACACTCCATATTCAAGTCCGCAGGATAAGCGCATCCGTCATGGCTGAGGGCTTAACCGTTTCAACCAGCGGCTCGTCAGATGTTGATCCGCCTCTCTCTTTTTCAGGACGAATATGTACTGTAAGAAACCGATACGGCTCTCAGGGAGTAATGGTAAAGGTGACCCCAGAGAATGATAAACCGGTAAGATTTATAGTAGCGCAGGAGTACCGCTTGAGCAAAAATTTTGCGATAGGCGCCTCGCTTGGCTCAAATCCATCTATAATCGGTTTTGGACTTATCGCAGACATACAGCCGGCAGGTTCCGGCGCGGCGGTTGTGAACCATCCGCTTCTTGGGTGGTCGAAGGGGTTTTACGCGGATTATACCGGTACACGGCACGCGTCTGCACTGCGCCGCACGCAGCTGCACGCAGGGCCGTGAGGCTGCTTAGCGGTTTATGCCGTTATTCAGTGTATGCGGGGCGTGTGCCGCCGTGTTGAAAAAGATCAAAAATTCTTTTTTTTATTTAAAAGCAGACAAAAAAATCACGATTGAAACATTTTCTATTTGACTACACGTCCAAAAAAAATTATATTATCCATCTTACTATATTAGTAAGAATAATTTTTTAAAACAGCTTTTTTTCCCAAAATAAAAACTTTTACTAACTTGGAGGGATGTATGGCCATTAAAGTAGGTATCAACGGATTTGGCAGAATCGGCAGACTTGTTTTCCGCGCGGCGGTTGAGCAGCACAAGGATATTGAAGTTGTTGGCATCAACGATCTTATTGACGTTGAGTACATGGCATACATGCTCAAGTATGATTCAACACACGGCCGTTTCGGCGGTACTGTTGAAGTTAAAGACGGCAAGCTCGTTGTTAACGGCAAGGCGATCCGCGTTACAGCTGTTAAAGATCCCGCGGAACTCAAGTGGGGTGATGTCGGCGCTGAGTATGTTGTTGAGTCAACAGGTCTCTTCCTCACAAAGGAAACTGCCGAGAAGCATATCGCCGCCGGCGCAAAGCGCGTTGTTATGAGCGCTCCTTCAAAAGATGCTACGCCTATGTTCGTAATGGGTGTTAACCACAAGACATACGCCAAAGAAGCTATCGTATCTAACGCTTCATGCACAACAAACTGTCTCGCTCCCGTTGCAAAAGTTCTTAATGACAACTGGGGTATCCTCGAAGGTTTGATGACAACTGTTCACGCTGTTACAGCAACTCAGAAAACTGTTGACGCTCCGTCCGCTAAAGACTGGCGCGGCGGCCGCGGCGCAGGTCAGAACATTATCCCATCATCAACAGGCGCCGCAAAAGCTGTTGGCGTGGTGATTCCTGAACTCAAAGGCAAGCTCACAGGTATGGCTTTCCGCGTTCCTACACCTAACGTTTCTGTTGTTGACCTCACAGTTCGTCTCAACAAGCCTGCAAAGTACGATGAGATCAAGGCCGCAATGAAGAAGGCTTCAGAAAGTGATATGAAGGGCATTCTCGGTTACACCGAAGACGCTGTTGTTTCTACAGACTTCCTCGGCTGCGCTCAGACGTCTGTTTTTGACGCAGACGCCGGTATCGCTCTCAGCGACAACTTCGTAAAAGTCGTTTCATGGTACGATAACGAGATGGGCTATTCACACAAAGTCTGTGAACTCATCAAGTACATGGACACTGTGAAGTAATTCAGTGTGAAGTGTTAAGAGTGAAGTAAAGGGGCCGACTACCACAGTCGCCCCTTTTTTTTCATCATCAATAATAATCATACAATAGATAAGGATAACTAAAAATGGCTCTTAAAAAGAAAACCGTAAAAGATGTAGATTTCAAAGGTAAGCGCGTTATTATGCGTGTTGATTTCAACGTTCCGATGAACCTTGAAGGCGTTATTCAAGATGACACCCGCATACAGGCCGCGCTGCCTACTATCAAATATGTCCTTGAACAGGGCGCAAAATCGCTTGTGCTGATGTCACATCTTGGCGATCCCCTCAAAGATGCAAAAAAGGCTGGCAAAAAGGCTGAAGACGCAGGCAAAGAGTTTGACAAAAATAAGTTTTTGGCAGATAATGCAGGCAGATATAAAATGGCTCCGCTCGCCAAGCATTTGTCAACACTCATCGGTAAAGACGTTGCGCTTGCTCCCGATTGCATAAGTGACGAGACTAGGGCAATGGCCGCAAAACTTGACGGCGGCGCAGTGCTTATGCTTGAGAATACCCGTTTTAACAAAGAGGAAACTTCTAAAGAAGCCGCCGACCGTGAGAAAATGGCCAAAGCGCTATCTGAACTTGGAGAGGTTTATGTCAACGACGCGTTTGGTACCGCTCACCGCGCTCACGCTTCTACAGAAACAATCGCGCATTTTCTGCCCGCTGTTGCCGGTTTCCTTATGGAAAAAGAGCTTGTGTTCCTTCAGGAGAAAATTGTTGACGCTCCCGCAAAGCCGTTTGTAGCGGTTATCGGCGGAGCGAAAGTCTCTTCAAAAATCGCTGTTCTTGAGAGTCTGCTTTCTAAGGTAGACACCATAATCATTGGCGGCGGCATGGCTTATACTTTCCAAAAAGCACAGGGTTTTAGTGTTGGCGATTCTCTTTTAGAAGCGGATATGATTGATGTTGCGCTTAACATCATGAAAAAAGCGCAGGATAAGGGCGTGAAACTTCTGCTGCCTGTTGACAACGTCGTCACTAAAGAATTTAAGGAAGACGCTGAGTCAAAAGAGGTAGAAGCCGGTAAGATTGAAGATGGCTGGATGGGTATGGACATCGGCCCCAAAACAACCGAGATCTTCAAGGATGCGATTAAGAGCGCAAAAACGATTTTTTGGAACGGCCCTATGGGTGTGTTTGAGTTTCCAAGATTTGCAGTGGGAACGGGCGCAATAGCGTCTACTCTCGCAGAACTCAAAGACGCGGTAACAGTTATTGGCGGCGGCGACTCTGTGTCCGCAGTCAAAAAAGCCGGCGTTGCGGATAAAATGTCTCACATCTCCACAGGCGGCGGCGCATCGCTTGAGCTTGTTGAGGGCAAGGAACTGCCCGGAGTTAAGGCTCTCAACGATAAGTAATTTCGTTGTTGATTATACCGGTACACGGCACGAGTTTACATTGCGCCGCACGCAGCTGCACGTAGGACCGTGAGGCTGCTTAGCGGCACAGTGTAAACTCGTGCCGTCATGCAGTATATTAGGGCGCGGGAGATATTCCGCGCACAGCACAGTGTCAATTCGTACCGTCATGCAGTATACATTATCCCCAAAAATATACTATAGATTGCCAATCCTAAAATTATATTATAAGTATCTTTCATTAATTACTCTATAATATCGCACAGGGGACAACACAGTATGAGTGTATCTGTTTGTAAAAGAGAGATTGATAACAAAACGCGCGCGTTCCTAAGTGCGTTGGCTATTGTAATTTTTTCAATGATAAGTTTGACAGGGTGCGGTAATCCTACCGGAGGCGGCACAGTTTCTCAGATGATGAGAAATACGCCTTTTGATTGTAATTACTTGCCCGGATGTCATGGAAACATTGACATCGTAAATATCCCGCTTCCAAAAGAGTATAATCCAAACGCTCCCGGAAATATTGAACTGAGCCTGCTTATCGGCGGTGTTTGGACTACTATGAACGAAATAGGCTTTTTTATCGAACCCGTCGGTAATATGTCCTATATATTGGTTTTAGATCCGGCCAAAGCCATAACGGCGTACAACCTTATCTCCTATCCCGGGAAACCCATAGTTGGCCCTCCCGGCGGAAACAACCAGCTTGTTCTTAACGCCGGTCAAGCGTGGACGAACGAATTCAGAAACCTTGGTTACGCTTGGGGTATTATTTTCCGAAGTGACAACACTTTTCTCGAAGTCGATAAGGATTTTGGTATTTGGACAGTTACTGACGGCGGTACATACAGTGTGACCGGCAGCATGATAACGTTTATTTATAATAACGGGGATATACTCACAGAGTCTTACAGAATAACCGGCAATACACTAATTTTTGATGACTTTTATGAATTTAGGGTAACGAACAACGTAAATGCCGGCAGCAGCGGAGGCCCCACCGGCGGCAATCTTGTTCTGTCCGCTGGTCAAGCATGGACAAACCTCTCTCAAAGCTCAAGTTATGCTTTTGGGTTGATTTTCCGGAGTAACGGCACCTTTAGTGAAATCGAATATGCTTTGGGTATTTGGATGATTACTGACGGCGGCACATACAGTGTAACCGGCAACACAATAACTTATACTTATAATGATGGTTATAGATTATCAGAGTATTACACTATCATCGGCAATTCACTGTTTTTAGATGACGGCTTTGAACTAAGGATAACAAATAGCGTAAATCCCATAGGTTTGGCGAAATCACGACAAGCCAACGCCTCATCAGACAACGCAAGGGCTGAGAGGAGATCTATGGCCAACCCGATTAAAAATTAACTTTTTGCACGGGATATGGGAAAACTTAAATTTGACTTTCCCCCTCACATAATATATATTCTACAGATTATCTTGCTGTAAAAAGGCCATTGCGGGGGTATCGGCAAGCGGTAAGCCACGTGGTTTTGGTCCATGTACTCGGAGGTTCGAATCCTTCTACCCCTGCCATTTTACGCGCAAATTAACTATTAATAAATAAAACGCGTTTGTCCGAGGAGGTCATGCTTTGGAAGTTTTAAAATTACAGACACGTGAACGCACGGGTACAGGAAAATCCTACACCCGCAAGACACGTGCGCAGGGATGGATTCCGGCTGTGTACTATGGCCACGACCGTGAATCGAAAAAATTAGAGGTTAACCACAAGGAATTTGCCGCTATCGTGCGCGGCAGAAAAACAAAACACCTGATGGATCTTGGACTCGCCTCAGACTCTATTGCTGTTATCCGCGAAGTTCAGCGTCACGTTTTGAAAGACGACGTCTTTTATAATATTGATTTTATGCACATCAATATGAATGAAAAGGTTACTGTAGATGTCCCTCTTATTTTTAAGGGTGTATCTACCGGCGTCAAAGACGACAACGGAATTCTCAGCCAGCCGCACAAATCTGTAAAGGTTGAATGTCTGCCTGCTGATATTCCCGAATCAATCGCTATCGACATTACAAATCTTAAAATCGGTGATTCGGTTCACATACGCGATCTTTCAATTGAGAATATCGTATTTAAGCATACAGCGGAAGAGGTGCTCGTATCGGTTACTCCGCCGGCGCGTGAAGCCGCGGCAGCGGCAACCACGGCTGCAGAGCCTGAGGTTGCGGCTAAGGGCAAGGCCGCGAAACCGGCAAAGAAATAATCTTGCATCTTGCGCGTCCTTAAGGGACGCTCGCGCCGTCTTTTTGGCCCCGGGTTTTAACCCGGGGAACGGGAGCTGCATTAATGTGAGATTGATAAGCAAATTTTTTAAGAAGTTCTTTGAAAAACGGCAGGCACCGGATAAGCCTGAAATGTTAATTTTCGGGCTTGGCAATCCGGGCGGGAAGTACGGCGGTACGCGTCACAATATTGGATTTTGTGTGATTGACGAAATCGCTGATCTTTTAAAAGCATCTGAGCCAATGTATTGCTGTGAATCAGAAATTCGCATGGTGCGAATGGGAGACGGCAGGAGAGCTGCGCTTGTTAAGCCGCTCACTTACATGAATCTTTCCGGCAGCGCGGTGTCTGCATGTATGGCCAAGTGGCAAGTCGGCGGTGATAAATGTTTAATTATCGTTGATGATTTTAATATTGCGCTTGGTAAAATCCGGTTTCGCAAAGACGGAACTCACGGCGGGCACAACGGATTAAAATCTATTGAGGCGTCTGTGGGCAGAGATATCCCAAGGTTACGTGTGGGGATAGGGCCGTTGCCTAAAAACATCAGCATCATAGATTTTGTTTTAGGCCGTTTTGAGGAGCAGGAGCAGTCGGAAGTACGTGAGGTTGTTAAGAAGTGCGCGGAAGCGGTGAGCTTCTCGTTTCAAAATGATTTTGATACGGTAATGAATAGGTATAATTAACAGAAACGGAACGGCTGCAAGTCGTTCCCTACATAAACCTGCTTGCGGCGCTGCAGCCGTAAGCCAAAGACCACAGGAGGCAGTGAAAGGTGATTCGACCCTACGAAACAGCGGTTCTGTTTGACGGAACACTTTCTGATGACACTATTCAGAAAGAACAGAAGCAGTTAGAGGAGTTCTTTAAAGGTAACTCCGATTTTGAAAAGATTGACGTTTGGGGCAAGCGCGCGCTTACCTATACGATTAACAAAAAGAAAATGGGCTACTACGCGATTTTCTACTACAGGGCGGAAGGCGCGGTTCCCGGCGCTTTCGAGAAGCATATTAAACTCAACGAAAACATTTTGCGTCATTTGACCGTTGTGAGAGATCTCAAAAACGAAGCCGCGCGCGAAGCGTTGGCCACGCGTAAAGAGAGAGTCGATGTAGAAAAGGTTGACATGGACGACGACGGCGACTACAACGATCGGGATTAGTCAACAGGCGTTAATCTAAATTTTTACTATTGAAACAATGAAAAATAACAGGAGTTAATAAATATGGGTTTTGGTAAGAGACGTATAAAAAAAGTCTGCTGGTTTGAGATGAATAAGGTTGAGCCTGACTATAAGGATGTTAAAATCATCGGCCGTTTTGTAACGGAGCGGGGTAAGATTGTGCCGCGCCGTCTTAGCGGCGTAACCGCAAAAAACCAAAGACTTCTCGCTCTCGCTGTAAAGCAGGCAAGACATCTTGGGCTTCTGCCGTTTGTAGCTGAAAACATTAAATAAGCTGTGCGCAAAGCGGGCACAATTGTAACTTTAAGGAGACTTAATAAAAATGGAAATAATACTTAAAAAAGATTATGAAAACCTTGGCAAGGCGATGGAGATCGTTACTGTTAAGGATGGGTATGCAAGAAACTTCTTAATACCTAACGATATCGCGGTTATAGCTACAGACAGCAACAAAAAGCGTATCGCGGAAACAAAGCGGATGTACGAAAAGAAAGAAGCGAAACTCAGAGCCGACGCGACAGAACTCGCAAAGAAGATAGAGCAGACCCCTTGCACTATCGCAGTGAAAGTTGGCGAAGAGGAGAAGATTTTCGGTTCAGTAACTTCTCAGGATATCGCCGAATTCCTCAAAAAAGAGGGCTTTAGCGTTGAGAAACGCTTTGTGAAGTTAGAAGAGCCCATTAAACAGCTTGGTGTTTATACGGTGGAGATCTCTCTTCATAAGGGTGTGGATGCTAAACTGAAAGTTTGGGTAGTAAAAGAAGAGGGTTGAGCCGGGGTTTTGTGTAATAAGTTTTAAAGCCGGACATCCAGCCAATAGAGGAAGTCCGGCTATTTTCATATCATCGGTACTAAGAACTATATTTATAATCAAGGAGATAAGAAAGAATGGAATTTCGCGGATGTTATGTAGCCGTAATTACCCCGTTTACCGCTGAAGGGAAACTTGATGAGGCGGGGCTTAGGTCTAATATTGATTTTCTTATCAAAGGCGGAGTATCAGGAATCGTTCCCTGCGGCACGACCGGTGAGAGCGCTACGCTTTCATGGGAAGAGCACAAGCGGGTGATTGACATAGCGATTGAGCAGGCTAAGGGCAAGGTGCAGGTTATCGCCGGCGCAGGATCAAACAACACAAGCGAAGCGGTTGAAGCCGCGCGCCACGCGAAAAAAAGCGGCGCCGATGCTATCATGAGCATCACCCCCTATTACAACAAGCCCTCGCAGGATGGTCTTTACAGACATTTCAAGGCTGTTGCTGATGAAGTTGATATCCCAATGCTCGTTTACAACGTTCCCGGACGTACAGGCGTTAATATGCTGCCTGAAACGGTTGAAAGACTCTGCGAACTTCCGCAGGTGCAGGCCATTAAGGAAGCAAGCGGCGACATTTCGCAGATCTCTGAAATCCACCGCCGCTGCGGCGATCGGCTGGCTGTGCTTAGCGGAGACGACGGGCTTACTTTGCCGGTTCTCGCTGTAGGAGGTAAGGGCGTAGTGTCTGTGATTGGAAATATCGTTCCTGATAAAATGAGTACGATGATCAACCTTTTTCTTAAAGGCGACGCCGCGGGTGCGCTTAAAATCCACGAAGAGCTTTTGCCTTTGTCAAAAATTGTCTTTATTGAGTCTAATCCTGTCCCCGTCAAAAATTGTATGATGGAGATCGGTCTATCAGCGGGTCCTGTGAGATTGCCGCTCGCGCCGATGATTGAAAGCAATAAAGCGAAGCTCCTAGACGTATTGAAAACATATTCTCTGTCCAAAATTAAGTAAGGCGGTTAAACGTGGCGACAAATATAATTATAGTAGGGGCCCTTGGCAGGATGGGTATCGAAATCGCCAAAGCGGTTTTGGATGATAAGGACGCGAAACTTGCCGGCGCTGTTGAGTACGCCTCTCATCCGAAAATTGGGGTTGATTATTCAACCGTTATCGGTGTTGATTGCGGCGGAGTGAAGGTAGTATCTTCAATTGGAGAGACTAATGTAAAAGACGCTGTGGTGATTGATTTTTCATCCGTAGAATCGACCCGCAATAATCTCACAAAGGCAAGTGATTTAAAGCTGCCTATGATTATAGGCACTACGGGTCTTGACAAGAGTGATTATGAGCTGGCCGAAAAAGCGGGTAAAACGGTTCCCGTTTTAGTCAGTTCAAATATGAGTTTGGGAGTTAATCTTCTGTTTTCGCTCACAGAGTTTGTAACAAAGCGACTTGGCGGTAACTTCGATATAGAAATTATTGAAGCGCATCACAAGTTTAAAAAAGACTCCCCGAGCGGTACTGCCCGCACAATCGGCGAAGTAGCCGCCAAAGCGCTTGGGCGTACTTATGATGAAGCTATTGTCAATGGACGTGAGGGTATGGCGTCAACCACCCGTGATCCTCTTGAGATCGGAATGCACGCTGTGAGAGGCGGGGATATTGTTGGAGATCACACGGTACTTTTCGCGGGTATGGGCGAAAGAGTAGAACTTCGGCACATGGCGCACAGCCGCAGCGTATTCGCAAGAGGCGCTGTTACAGCGGCAAAATGGATAGCGTCAAAGAGGCCGGGGTATTACAGTATGCGTGATGTTTTGGGTTTGTAGTATTTTTACGAAAAGAGGTAGTATGAGTCGCCGCTTTTTTATAGTTAGTTTTTTTACGCTTGCTTTTGCGTTTAACATGGCGTTAGCTCAAAATCAAGCAAGCGGAACGGCGCAAGGTGTTGTGCTGGAGTCGGTTGATGAGGATATTGTTGATGATGATGATGAGATTGTGTCTTCTGATACACAAACCTCTTCAACGCCTGAATCGGCAGAAACCGCACAGCAGGAAAAATCCGATGATGATGACATTGCCGGTGATGACTCCGATGAACTCGATATCGACAAACTTTTGGCCGGTGACGAGGAGGAAGATCTTCTCGCGGACGATAAACCTCTTGTCAAGGAGAGCGATATCGCCTCTAAAGCAGATTCTGCTTCTGCGGATTCAGAAATCACCGAAACGGCCGACTCAGAGGATGCGCCTCAATACGGAAGCCGGGGCAGACAAGGCTACCGTCCCCCCAGAGGCGCGAAAAGCGACCCCGAAGATGTTGGGCCTGCTATCATAGAAGACGGCCGCTCAATAAACTTCGCGCATAATCTCAGCGAATACCGTTCGCCAAGACTTGCGATGCTTCTATCGCTTCTTGTTCCCGGGCTTGGTCAGGCGTATTCAAAAAGCTACATTAAAGCAGGCGCTTTTGCCGCCGTAGAAATTGCCGCCATTGGAACCGCTATCTCTTTTAACAACTCCGGTAAGTCAAAAAAACGTGAAGCTCACAGATTTGCAGACAGGCATTTCAGCATAGACAGTTTGAAAAGATACGACGGGCTGATGCGGCCAAAATTTGAAGATGAAAAAATCGGCATAGAGCTCCCTTTTGACACTACTTTTTATAACTCCGCAGTCAGAAGAGAGTCGTTTTTCTACGAATCTATAAGAGGCGCATATTTCGCTCCGGGATGGATAGACTTACATCCGGTTATTGACGATATCGTAAGTAACAGCGATGAGAACCCTTTCGAGCAGGACTGGTTTGGCTCTTCGCGTCATCAGGCAACTTACAATTCAATGATGAAAGATTCCAAATCAAAGCACGACGCTGTCAATTATGTTCTGTATGTTATCTTAGTTAACCATATAGCAAGCGCGATAGACGCGGGTTTTACGGCAAGGGCTTACAATGCGAATCTGTTAGGCAAAGATAACACCGTATGGGAGAGAATCTCCGTAGAACAGCAGTACGTATTCAGCGGAAAAGAGTTATCGCCGGGTATAGCCCTTAGGTTGAAGTTTTAATTTAATGAGAATAATCATGCGCAATTTGCAATTTTTTATAGTGATAATCCTTTCCGCCATAATTTGTCACACATCCGCTCAGGTTTTTGTAGAAGAGGAGATCGTGACACACGATGTAAATCTGTTTCATAATGTAACAAACGACGATGGTCTAAACATATACAAAGCGATGGGCGCATCGCTTGTTTTGCCCGGCATGGGCCATTATTATGTTGACAAACCAAAAAACGCGTATGTATACCTTGTAATTGATTTCGCGTCGCTTTTCGGCGCTGCGGCGTTTTACAGTTTCGCAAGTCAACGCGAAAAAGACGCGCGCTCATTTGCCAGCGCGGCGGCAGGAATAGAAAGAGCTCCAAAAAAAGATGACGCCTACTGGCGCTATGTAGGCGCGTTTATGGACGCGGATTCATACAATAACGCGGTAGAGATATCACGGGGCGATGAGAGCGATATGTATCTTAAACCGGAAACATGGTGGCGCTGGGGAGACGAGAGTCAGCAGGATGAATATAACAATATCCGTCAAAAAGCGCGCAACTTCCGCGTAGCCTCCTCGTTTTTCATAGGCGCGCTTGTAGCAAACAGAATAGTATCAACCGTTGACCTGCGGGTATTTCACAGAAAAAATCTAACATCAGCAATACAATTCGAATCCGCTCTAGCACCCGATATGCGAAGCAGCGCATTAGCACTAAGAGCCGATTTTTAGCGGAGGATTAAAATGCGTTGTCCATATTGCAGTCATGAAGAAGACAAAGTAGTAGATTCGCGCACAAGCAAAGAGGGGCGCGCTGTGCGCAGGCGCAGAGAGTGTCTTAACTGTACAAAGCGTTTTACTACCTATGAATATGTTGAAAACGTTTCGCTCACAATAATCAAAAACGATCAGCGCCGTGAGCCTTATGAACGCGAGAAGCTCATGTCAGGAATTACCTCCGCCTGCAAGAAGCGTCCTATCGGGCCGAAAAAAATTGAAAGCATAGTTGACAAAATAGAGAATGAGATAGAAAAATTGAGCAAGAGCGAAGTCCCAAGCTCTGAGATTGGGAAGATGGTGATGACGGAGCTTTACTCGCTTGACGAAGTCGCTTATGTAAGATTCGCTTCTGTCTATAGAAAATTCAAAGATATCAGCGAGTTTATTTCGGAAGTTAAGGAGATTGAGTCTAAGGGGGCTTAGCAGTCGCGTTAGATTTTGATCGTCAGAGCTATTTTCTGTTTTTTGACATAGCCATTTTGCGCAGCAGTAAGATTTAAACGGCGCTGTTCTAACAGAGACTTTTCTATAGGATTATTCTATCTTTTCAAATATCCAATTTTCAATTCTGCGTTCCTCATAGTCAAAATTTACACCAATTTTAAAAAGTGTTTTACCCGTACCGGTATAAGGAGTCAGATACTCTTTTGCGGCAATTTGCTCTATCGCCTCTTCTGCTGTTTTATTCAGCTTAAATTCAAAACAGTACACATATTGCGGCGTTTCAACAACTGAATCAACCCGGCCTGTCGCTATAGATACTTCGCTGCGGCATTTCAACCCAAGCGCATTAAAAATTATATGGAATATCGTTTGGAAATAATGCTCGTGGCGAATAGCCAAATTGTTAGGGATTTTTGCCATAAACGGTTTTAACGCCAACTCCATAGCAGAGGTTATATCACCTTTGAAAAGGTATTGGGATATATTTGCTATAAGAGAGTCTTTGTCTGATTCACTGACTTTTAAACACTTTTCAACGAGT
>WRCH01000039.1 GCA_009784115.1 Chitinispirillia bacterium | reverse complement strand
ATTATAACCTCTCTCATTTTTTTACCCGCAGTCTCGCCAAACAGCTCCTCCGGCGTTATTCCCAATTCTACGAGTTTTTCAACCTTGTCAAAAACTACACCCGATTTACCGCTTACATATTGACTAACAGTAGATTGACGAACATCCAAAGCATTCGCAAGTTCCATCTGGGAAATTTTTTGCCTGTTCATAAAACTCAAAAAGTCAATTTTTGACACAATAGGTCTCCTAATATTAGAAAATGTAGATAAATATTCAGTAGAAATCAATAAAACATCATTTTTTTTAATACGACAACTTGATTTTTTCATAAAAACAGTTATATTTATAGATATTTATTATATAAAATTCGGTAATTCCGATATAAAGTGAAATGTTTTGTGAGGGAAATAAAAATTGTGAAAAGAAGTGAGGCGATGTGAAATAAAACTAAAAGAAGTAAAAATAATAACAAACAGGTTTTTAATACTTTAATAACTATTTTGACAAGAAAGAGGAGGTTGGGATGAAAAAAGGCGTAACACAAACATTCTCCATATTGTTTTTTGTGATGGCGATCTTTGCATTGAACTTGAAAAGCAGGGTAAATTAGAGGAAGCGAAAAAACTTCGAAGACAAATTCCTATTTCCCCATATTTGGCTAAGTTTGTTAAAGATTATCTTGGTGTAGATGCTCTTTTACAAGGCGGGTGGAATTTAGCAGAGGCGAATTTAGAATATGGACCTGACTGGCTTTCTAAGTGATCTTCTCGCCTATGCCGGACATCGTACAAGATTGCAGAATGTATTAAAATCACCGGGTCTGAATATGATTGAAAAAACGGTATTACAACAGAGAATAAAGAACATGACTGCCGGGCAGGCGGCATATACGGATAAGCAGAAAAGGGCGCTTGGCAGTGGAGCGAAACTAAAGAAATATGCGACAAAATAAATGTATTGTGGAACTTTTCAGGACGGGGAGCAGGTGGTAATCATAGCGATTATCAAAGAAAATTTATCACCCTTTTTTAAATGCGGATTTTAAGATCAATCATCTTCATCTTCTTCAATCTCTTCCATAATTTGTTTGAGAACGGCATCGCGGCTTATTTTCGGGTCAACTTTCATCTGCATTGTATACTGTTGTGAAAATTGCTCAATGCTTCTAAAACCGCTCATTGCTGAGATTTTCTCTATGTCAAGATCAGGATTTCTCATTAAACGCTGTGAACATTTAATGCGTCTTAAAAGAAGCAGCCGTTCAAAATCGCAGTCGTAATCCTGTTTAATTGCGTTAACGATCTCCTCTTTGGTGGGTTCTACTGTTTTGAGCAGATCTTCCATGCAAAATTTTTTATCTGAAAGATGCTTTTCAATACAATCAATAATTGTATCAGTAAGAGAGGAATTTCCGCACGCTTCCTCTTTATCATATTGACCCATTTTGCGTTTGTGCAAAACCGTATGTAAAGCGGCTAACACAAGCGTAATAATTGTAAGCGCTAACAGAGAGAGAAACACTGCCTTAAGAGCAAACCACGCCTGACGAATCCGGCCGGTTCCCCAGTTTTTTGGACTGTAACGGCTGAACTGATCTGCGCCTGCCCAGGAATGAAAAACTCTCTTGCCGTATTTATCTGTACTCATTACCGAAACGTCAAGTCCAAATCTTGACGGAGGAAATTCTTTATCAGACAAAGCGATAAAGGGAATCATAACCTCAATTATATATCCGTTTTCATTAATGACATGCTTCCACTCCATCTCCTTTGCAATAAGCGCGTTAACACTGTCGTTAACCATAAAACTGCCGTCGTTTAAATCCGCGACAAAAGAAAAACTTCTGCTGCGCGGGCCAAAGCGGATGCTCCTGTGGTTGATACCTGAAAAAGAGGCGCGGTCGCGGTAAAGGTCGAGATGAAGCTCAATAAAATCATCCCGCATAACGGAGTCCGTTTTTACTTCCGCTATGAAAAACAGTTTAAACTTTGACCACATCAGTTTAAAATTGGCAATGTCTCCAATTTGCTCACCTTTTACATTTTTCCACTTTGACAGATCGCAGTCAATCGGAAATCTATCCGCGTCCAATGCCTCTTTTATCTGATAGCTTTTTTTAGAAGCGTCTTTTTCGCCGCGTTCAAAAACCCAGCGGTGAGGCTGGGGCGGAGAGGTTATTATAAGTGTATCTGAATAGTAAAGCGTATATCCAAATTGTAAATGTATCTGATCTTGATCTGCGATATGACCGGTTCTCCATACTGTTTTATATGGCGGAGAGGTGAAAACACCCAGTGTATCGGCGGCAGCTTTTTGGGAGTGATGAACCCACAAGGCAACGCTGTCGGCACTGTTTTTATTTGTCATCTCGATTGAGTAAACAACACTGTCTGCCGTTAAAACGGAATGCACTGCCGGTGAGATAATGCGGGCGCTGTCCGCGGTGGTAATTTTTCTTATAAGCGAAACTGCGGCGGCGCTGTCTGCATTGTCTGCGCGGCCTCTCAGTATGATCAGCTCTCTTGCCGCCGCAGAAGCGGGGAATATCAGCCAAGTAATAATCACGGCCGTACATAATATTTTTCGAAATGAATTCTCCATATATGGAAATATAGTTATCGCAAGAACCCTTGGGAACATTCCATATCTCTTTCTCAGCTTCAAGCTTGGAATGTTGTATATTTTATCCATGAACAAAACATGTGATTTTTTGGTGATTGGAAGCGGAATAGCTGGAATATCCTTTGCCATACACGCGGCAAAATACGGTTCCGTTGTGTTAATCACAAAAAAACAGGACAGCGATTCAAACACAAACTACGCCCAAGGCGGGATTGCCTGTGTTCTTAACAGTAATGACTCTTTTGAAAGTCATATAGATGATACTGTTATAGCAGGAGCCGGGCTTTGTGATAATGAAGCTGTAAAGATTATGGTCAATGAGGGGCCGGCAAGGATTTTAGAACTGCTTGATTATGGGGCGCAGTTTTCTTTGGATGACGATGATAAAGCAAAAACGTCCGAAAATACGGATAGTAAAAATCCTTACAATTTTCATCTCGGACGGGAGGGCGGCCACAGCGCAAACAGAATCGTACACGCAAGAGATCTTACGGGCAAAGAGCTTGAGACGAAACTTTTAAAAAAATTGCGTGAACTAAAAAACATCATTATCTTGGAGAATCACTGCGCGATAGAACTCATCACCGGTCATCACATAAAAACCGCGGCGAATCAATATAAATGTTTTGGGGCTTACGTTCTTGACTCTGTGAACAGACACATTTTTGCGGTCAGCGCAAAAGTAACTTGTCTTGCAAGCGGCGGAGCGGGGCGCGTGTATCTTCACTCCACTAATCCATCCATAGCCACCGGTGACGGCGTAGCGATGGCTTATCGGGCGGGAGCGAAAGTTGCGAACATGGAGTTTATCCAGTTTCATCCCACTACGCTTTTTCATGAAAAAGCAAATTCATTTCTTATCTCAGAAGCGTTAAGGGGATATGGAGCAGTACTGCGTAATGCCGCGGGGGATGAGTTTATGAAAAGATATCATCCGCAGGCTTCCCTTGCTCCAAGAGATATTGTCGCGAGAGCTATTGACAATGAGATGAAGGTTTCCGGACTTCCATGCGTATATCTTGACGTGACACACAAAGACGCGCAGGCCACTATCGCACACTTTCCCAATATCTACAATAGATGTATGGCATTTGGGATAGATATCACCAAGAATTTAATTCCCGTTGTGCCTGCCGCTCATTACATGTGCGGCGGAGTAGTGGTTGACTACTGCGGAAATACCGATATAGAAAATCTTTACGCGTGCGGTGAAACTGCGTCCACAGGAGTACACGGCGCAAACCGGCTTGCTTCTAATTCGCTCTTAGAAGCATTAGTGTTCTCTTACCGCGCGGCAATTAACGCATCAAAACGCATTGAGGGTTGTCATCAAATAAACGCTGAAAATATTCCAATATGGGATGACAGCGGAACAACCGATTTTGAGGAGTGGATTCTGCTCTCGCATAATCTATGGGAGATTCAAAGTGTGATGTGGGATTATGTTGGAATCGTCCGCTCAAATTTGCGGCTTAACAGAGCGATGAGGAGAATAAATCTTCTTGAAAAGGAGATCGAAGATTTCTATAAACGCACAAAAATCACCCATCAACTGTTAGAACTCAGAAACGTTGTGACAACCGCTAAACTCATTATCGTTTCAGCCCTTAAACGTAAAGAGAGCCGAGGTCTGCATTACACAACCGATTATCCAGAACAGAATAAGCGCGGATGGAAGAAAAATACTATTCTGTCAAACCGCAGTAAATCACCACATTCAACCGGTTTAATGGAATGCACTCAACAATAATCATTTTATTTTTATGCGCGGGAGTTTTTATTTCGCTTTGGCGTTATGGGCGAACTCAGCTTTCCGCGTCAAAAAAAGTTGTATTGATGATTTTGAGAACAGGGTGGATTCTTGGGCTGATTTTGTCATTTTTAGAACCGGTTATAAGATTTGACCGATTTGAATCAGGTTCACAAAAAGTAGCTGTTCTTGTAGACGCGTCCTTAAGTATGCAGAATTTTTCCGCCGATTCTTTTGTCAATAATATTATTGATACGCTCTCCTCTATGGAAAAACGTTCGGGCGGACAAGTTAACTTTCAATATTTTCTTTTTGGTGATTCAACCCGTAACCATAATCCGTCAAAATCAATTAATTTTTCTGATTCAAAAAGCAGCTTTCCGCTCTCGCTTGGAACAAATGAAAGAAACCGCGATATGATTATTATAAGCGACGGCCACTGGACAAATCCGGCAAAAAGCAGTAGTATCTTCCCAACAAACACTATCTATTATGTTACACTGCCGGACGCCGTTCCAAACTCATTTGTAAAGACTATCACCACAGCTCCGCAAAACTCTCCTGTTGATTCACAGTTTACAGTAAGCGTAGAAGCGAGCGGATTCGCTCAAACTGACGGCAATCTAACAATTAGATTAAAGAAAAAAGGTACAATCGTAAAAACTGAAATCGTACAGATAGAACAGGGATATTTCACACGCAGAATTGATTTCCGAACAAGCAATCGGCGTCCCGCAAAAGAGCTTTACACAGTAGAAGCATCTTTAGACAGCGATACTCCGCCCTCTGTCTCAAATTTTGTACATCAAACCATCCCGCAAAATTTAACATACTCTATATACTCGGCAAAAGCGTCTCTTGACCGAAGATATTTATCGCAAGCGCTTCTCGCAAATAAAACTTTTAAGGAGAAATCATCATCACCGGATATTTTATTTCTGTTTGATTATGACAGTACAGCCATAAGGCTAATGCGCACGCTTCCGCGCCACGGCGTTGCTGTGTTTATGGGTACGCTTCCGTGCAGTTCACGCACGATTTATTCGCCCGCCGTATCTATCCGTCAAACAAGCGGCATGAGCGCGGCTTCAAATCCCAGCTTACGCGCACTGCCGCCTGCCGCGGAGATAATCATCTGTAATAACCTTTCGTTGACAGGAAGAAAAAATCTGCTTGAAGCTGCGGTCAGCACGGAAACAAGCGCCGATTCAGAATCGTCATCAATTCTTTTTTCAGGAAGATTCAGAGGCACGTATTCTCTGTTTTGTCCGGTGAAAGGGATTTGGAGATGGGATTTTTGGCCGATGTCTTCTGACAGAGCGGAAAGCGAACTTTTCAGCTTTTCAAATACGCTGCTTGCAACAGCAAAAGAGCTTCTTCTTGACAATATCTCTGATGAATTTATACTCTACCCGGCGCAAATGCTCCATGAGACCGACAGCGCAAGGTTTATGATGTCGCTTCCGTCAAGCGTTCCAATATTTGAGACTTTTAAATTAGAAGTGAAAATTCAAAACGAAAATATCAGTATTGATACAACGCTCAACTATTATCCTACAGGATTAAACAAGCAGCCGTTATCATTTAAAACTCTATCAGAAGGCTCATACAGCATCTCATCCAAAATTACCGCAGGTAATATCAGGGCAGAATTCAGCGACAGTTTTACCGTAAACCGCGACATGAGCGAGCTTTCTGTGCTATCCCAAAATACGCAATATCTGCAGGAGTTCGCTCATCCGTTAGATTTTGGTGACAGTGACGCTTTGCAGACTCTGTTTACTTCATGGAATGAAACCACATCCGGCAAAAACACCGTCACCGAAACAATCCGCATAAGCCGCTCGTGGCTGCTGCTTTCGATAATGCTGCTGCTGTTAGCTGCAGAGCTTGTTATGCGGCGGAAATATGGTGTTGATTGATTTTTGAAACATACCTCACTGCCACAAGTAATTCACCGGAACCGCCCAAAGTCTATCCCCAAAAGGCACGAGGTCTTCTCCCGTGTACAGGACGATGCCTTTCTTGAAATTATTGCCGATGGTATCACGGCATAGCTCAAGATTTTTGAAGTCTTTAGGGTTGAGTGACGAATCAAGTTTGACTTCTATGGCTATTGCTTCACTGTTGTCATTTTCTATGACGAAATCTGTCTCTTTGCCTTCTCCCCGCACCGGATTGAAGTGTGATATGTAGAATTTTCCGGGTAGATAGCTTGTTGATTTAATTATTTCCGTTGCGATAAAATTTTCAAAGAGGTGTCCCATGAGCGTTGAGTCATTTTTGTAAACGTCTGAAATATCGCGGCGCATCATGTAACATAAAAAGTTTGTATCGGTAAAGTAAATTTTTGGACTTTTGACAAACCTTTTTTGGAGCTTATTCGGCCTTGCCCACGGTTGTATTTCAAATGTGAGAAATGTTGCGTCGCAAAGCGATTTGTATTTTTCAAACGTACCCTGATTTAAACCGGAGTCTTTCATTATGCTGTCGTTATTCATCAGACTTCCAACACGGCTGCATAAAGATACAAGCAGCTTATATATCAGTTCCGGTTTTCTGATTTTCGCAAACTCGGTAATATCTCTGTCTAAGATGGTACTCAAATAACTGTCAAACCAAACGGTACGGTCTATCTCTTTATTGAGCGCTATCTCCGGGAATGTGGCGTCTTTTATAATGTTTACTATGTTAGCGCGTCTGTAATTTTTGACAGACAACTCATCTTTCCACAGTTTGTCTATGAAATTAACACCGGAGTTATTTATTTCTGCCGATGAGAACGGGTATAACGTCAAAACCGCCATCCGCCCAACCATTGCCCCGGCTAATTGAGGCAGTGCGAATATGTTTGCGGATCCGGTTAGTAGAAACTGCGTGCGGCTACGCCCCTCAGAGCGCCCTTCGTCTACCCATTTTTTTAGCTGCAGATAAACATCGGGAACCCGCTGTACTTCGTCTATTACGTTTAGTTTGTCTTTAGGAAGCTTTGCGATGAAAGTATCAGGGTCAATTTGAGCTGCCATTCTAAGCGCTATAGTGTCAAACGTCATGTAGTTTACGTTATCTAAGGATAAAAGCGCGCTCACAAGCGTCGATTTCCCGCACTGTCGCGCACCGCTTAGATAGGTTGCGGAGAATGTTTTTACCGTTTTTTCCAACTTTTTTGTTAGAATTCGGCTATTATAGGACATTTTTCACCACCAACATAAACATGTTTATGCATTATGTATAATTACAATATAACATTTTATATAACTATAATCAAGCAAAAAATATAAATATGTTTATTCATTATGCAAAAATATGACCAAGTGTTTAAGTGTTTTATTGGACAATACAGAGTTCAGTAAAAAACATAATCATACTTATGCATTATGTATAAGTATGATTATACGCCTTGCGTGGAAGCGATTATGTCATCTCACTGCCATGCGAACAGATTGTTTCCAAGCTATCTATCTGTCCCCATGTAAAGCACTATTTATGAAAAACTCTTTCCGGATGATATTTCTCATCCGCTTTCCTGAGAACTGCCGCAAGCTCATTGTCTTTGTCGAATGCTATCAATAAATTTTCCCGTTGATCGCAATCCAATTCTATGTCCCTGCCATGAAATACCGCGGCTTTTTGATCATCACTTAAAATTACTTTTTGATCATCACTAAATGCTTTATGCGGCGGGATGAGATGATTTGAAGCGTTTTCAAGATTTTCATAATCTACAGATTGACCAACATGAAACAGTCCTGTTTGAGTGCGGCGCAATCTATTCACAAAACCCTCCGCTCCAGCTCCTTTCACAATATCACGGGCAAGAGAGCGCACATAAGTCCCCGATGAACAGCTGACTATAAAATCAGCCTGTGTCCCATCATCGGCATATCCGCTTAATTCTAATGAAAATATTGTTATGAAACGGGGTTTAAGTTCCAAATCAACCCCATCGCGCGCGAATTTGTAAGCAGGCTTACCGCCTATTTTTATCGCGGAATATATCGGAGGCAGCTGCTCCTGTTCACCGATAAACTTTTTGATGATATCTGTTAATTGTTGACGAGATGGAAATACATCGCTTGACGCGGTAACATTCCCCTCAGCATCAAGCGTATCTGTACTTTGTCCGAATTTTATACTGAACTCGTAGACCTTCGGTTCAAGGCTAAGATACTGTAAAAGGCGCGTACAATTGCCAAGCGCTGCAAGTAAAAGGCCCGAAGCCATAGGATCAAGCGTTCCCGCGTGTCCCGCTTTTTTGGTCTTTAAAACTTTTCTAACAGAGTTTGTTACAGAAAACGACGACGGCCCGATTGGTTTGTCAACACAAATAAAACCGTCCAACGCTACTCAAGCTCCTTGGCGAGTATGGCGAGCATCTGCTCCATCGCCTCTTTGTAGGGGAGTTTTATCGTACAGCCAGCGGCGCAGCTATGGCCGCCGCCGCCCGGAATTTTCTGAGCGACCCGGCCGACGTCAATCTTGCCGCGAGAGCGCAGACTGAAGTGGGTCTCTTCGGGAGTGTGCTTTGTCATAATACCCACCTCAGCGCCGATCGCGGTGATTGTATTATCTGCCATTCCTTCAGAGTCGCTGTACTGCGATCCGGTCTCTTTTAAGATTGACATCGGCATATCCATACTGCAAATCTTGCCGTCAAGATGAAAAGAGAGCGATGACCAGATGCGGGATTGCAAAACAAGAGCCTGCTGCGTATGAGAGGAGTATACTTTGTCATAAATACCGGCGCAGTCTGCACCCTTATCAATAAGTTTGGCGCACACGTTCAAAACTTTACTTGTGGTATTTGAAAAGCGAAAGCCGCCGGTATCCGTCATTATCGCGGTATATAAGGATTCCGCGACATGCCGCGGATATTCGATATTGCACTCGTTGAAAAAAGAGAAAATAATCTCACCTGCTGCTGCCGCTGCCGGATCAATAAAATTAAGATCACCGGTGCCAAAATTTGTATTATCCCTATGGTGATCAATATTAATAATAGTATTGATACCCGCATTTTTCACATCCCACCCAAGCCTGCTTACACTTGAACAGTCAAGTATCATCAACGCATCGAATTTCTCTTTTGGCAATTCTGTGATGATAAGACCGGAATTTTCAAGAAAAGCAAATTTTTGCGGCAACGGGTCAACACAAAAGCACTTCACTTTTTTTCCCAAACTTTGAAGATACCACAAAAACGCAAGCTGCGAGCCCACACAATCTCCATCAAGACTGAGATGACTTGACAAAAGAAAAGAGTTATTTGACTCGATCGCGTTATTGAGGGGTGTCCAGATCATCTTGAATTTCTTTGAACAGTTCGTTAATATGCTGCCTGTGTTCAATCGTTTTGTCAAGCTTAAACGCCAAGCGGGGAAAATGCCGGGTAACAATCTGCGACGCTACAACGCGCTGAATAAAGGGAGCCGCTCTGTTAAGCGCCTCTACGGCGCTCTGCTTCTCCTCATCGTCTCCCATAATGCTGACATAAACAGTTGCGTTTCGGGCGTCTTTCGCCAAACGCACTTCCGTTACGGTAACGATTTCAGGAATACGGGGATCGCGTACATCTCTTGCGATCACCGTTCCTATCTCCCGCAGCAGAAGTTCCCGCAGCCGTTCATTATGAAATCTTGGTACGGGCATCTATCTTGTTAACTTTCTTGCGATTTCAACCTCTTCAAACGTGATTATGCGGTCGCCTTCCTGAAAGTCTGAGAACCGCTCAAGCACGATACCGCACTCGTATCCCGCCTGCACCTCTCTAACGTCTTCCTGTATGCGCTTGAGGCTTGCAATTTTTGACTCGATGAGCTCAACATCATTGCGCACAACGCGGGCTTTAGAGCTTCGTATAAGCGTACCGCTGTCCACAATACATCCCGCAATAGTACCGATTTTGGATACTTTGAACACCCTGCGAACGGTAACTTCTGAGAGGATATTTTCCTTGATCTCAGGTTTGAGCATCCCCTCCATAGCGCTGTGTACCGCGTCAACCGCTTCGTAGATGATACGGTAGTTTCTTATCTCAACGCCTTCCTGTTTGGCAAGGTCTTTTATTTTTGTATTTGGACTAAGGTGAAAAGCGATAATAAGCGCGTGCGAAGCCGAGGCGAGCATAATATCCGTCTCTTTTATCGCGCCCACACTTTTGTGAATTACACGCACCTTTATTTCAGGCGTACTGAGTTTTTCAAGAGAAGCCGCGAGCGCTTCTACAGAACCGTCTACGTCGCCCTTTATAATGAGGTTAAGATTCTGAACGCTTCCCGCCTTAATCTGCTCATAGAGATTATCAAGAGATATCGCGCTGATCTTGTGCATCTCACGCTCCTTTTGAGCAAGACGGCGGCGCGCGCTTATCTCTCTTGCCTCTTTCTCATCGTCAACTACCTTAAAAGAGTCGCCGGCCTGAGGCGTACCTGTTAAACCAAGTATCAAAACCGGCTGACTGGGGCCTGCGCTTTCGACTAATTTACCGCGTTCGTTATAGAGTTCACGCACACGTCCGCTGTGTATTCCGGTAACAAAAGCGTTGCCTTTTTTAAGTGTTCCCTTTTCTACAAGTACTGTGGCGATGGGGCCTTTACCTTTATCAAGTTTAGACTCTATAACTACTCCGTGCGCTTTACCTTCGGGAGTTGCTTTGAGCTCAAGGATCTCTGTTTCAAGCGCTAACATCTCTAAAAGTTTGTCTACGCCAAGCCCTGTCTTTGCGGAGATCGGCACACAGGAGGTCTGACCGCCGTACTCCTCAACAAGCACATTATAGTTAGCAAGCTCGCCCTTGATTTTATCGGGATTTGCCGTGGGAAGATCAATTTTATTTAAGGCGACAATGAGCGGTACATTCGCGGCCTTGGCATGGTCGATAGCTTCACGGGTTTGCGGCATAACGGCGCTGTCTGCTGCAACCACAAGCACAATAACGTCTGTGATCTGTGACCCTCGTGCGCGCATGGCTGTAAAGGCTTCGTGGCCGGGAGTATCAAGGAATGTAACAGGGCCGTGTTTTGTTTTTACCTCGTAGGCGGCTATATGCTGAGTAATGCCGCCTGACTCTCCGCCGATGACGTTGGTTTTTCTGATATAGTCAAGAAGAGAGGTTTTCCCGTGGTCAACATGGCCCATTACTGTTACAACAGGAGCGCGCGGCAGAAGAGCGCCGGCGTCCGCCTCTTCAGGCTCTTTTTCCGGCTCGTACTCTTCCATGAGCTGTGCGGTGTAGCCAAACTCATCCACCACCATTTCAATTGTTTCAAAGTCAAGACGCTGATTTATGGTAACAAACGCTCCAAGCTCCAAAAACTTGGTGATAACTTCGCTTGGCGCAACGTTCATCATGTTCGCAAGCTCGTTTGCGGTTACAAACTCAGCTACATTTAATATCTTCTTTGTTGTATCTTCCTCATCGTCCTTAACGCCGGCTTCTTTCTTATACTTTTTCTTGGCAAAGCCGGAACCGATCTTGGCAAGGGTCTTTTTAATATTTGCCTTTAGATCAATTTCATTTGTTTCGGGGCGTTCATTTTTATATTTGCCGCCCTTCTTTTTGTGCTTGTCTGTTTTACCCGCTGCAGCTTTTTTATTTTCGCTGTCAGGCTTTGCGGGAAGGGGTGCAGACTTTGCCGCCGCAAACGAAGCGCTTGACGGACCGGCGCCTGACTGCTGATGAGACGGGGTGAACGTTCCGGGGCCGGATCCTGACCCCTTTGCCCATGACTCTCTTTCGTGATATTTGCGAATAGGACTTCTTGGCCTTTCATGACGACCGGAAGCTCCGTCCTGCTGGCGCTGAGGCGATGTTGTCTGCCCGCCGCCTTGAGCCGGAGCGGCAGCCCCTTTAGGCTGACTGGACACGGCGGGCTGCTGCGGTGCAGGCGCGGCGGCCGGTGCGGACGGCGGAGCGGGAGGCTCTTCGATTACCTCGCGCGCTTTGGCCATGATCTGTTTTTTGCGCTCGTACTCTTTTTTAATATCAGCGCGTTCCTGCTCAAACTTTTTCTTTATCTCTCCGCGCAGCTCTTCATCCACCGTACTCATGTGGCTTTTCACTGGAATGCCCATGCCGCGCAGCATCTGTACCAGAGCTTCACTGGATACTTTAAATTCCTGTGCGAGTTTGTAGACTTTTTCCTTAGCCATATTATTTACCTCTCGATTCTTACACTCCCCCCAGTTTCAATATGCTAAAACCAATCAGGGAGCTCTATTCAGGTATTCCAGTTCTATCAATTTTTTAAATCACCATAATCCAACACAACTCTTAATAACTTATAAATCTAAAATAGAGGTTTTTTGGCTAACCATCCTTGTTTTCATGTGTATTGTCACTGTCAGAATCGGAATCTGATTCTGAATTTTCATTAGATTCGGGCTGCGATTCAGTACCGATATCATTGCCGTCGGCCCCGCGCAAATCACTATTATCTTCGTCATTACCATTATCAGTAGAATTTTCCTGAGTACCCTCCGCACCTTCGGTGGTTTCATAAGGATCACTCAAAGCCGCGGCGCGCTGTTCATCGCTAAGGCTTGCAAACTCCTCATCGCCAAAAACGTCAACCTCTTTGTCAAGCATTTTTGAAGCGAGGCGGATATTCTGCCCTTCACGTCCGATAGCCTGAGCCAAGTCATCTTCATTTATAACTACAACGATTCTGTGATCACCAACAGGTATCACCCTCTTCACTTCGGCAGGCGAAAAGACACGGCGCACTAAAAGTGAAATCTCATCTGTCCAGTTGATGATGTCGATTCTTTCGTTAGAAAGCTCGCGGACAATAGCCTGCACGCGGTTTCCGCGCATACCTACGCATGCGCCTACCGGGTCTACTCTTGTATCGGAGGTAGTTACCGCGATTTTTGAGCGGTGTCCCGGGTCGCGGACAACTTTCACAATACGTACAGTCTTGTCATAAATTTCCGGCACTTCAAGCTCGAAAAGACGCGCCAAAAATTCGGGACAGGTTCTTGAGATAATAACCTGCGGGCCTTTATTGTTGTTTCTGACGTCAACTATACAGGCGCGGATAGAAGCGCCCTGCGAGTGCTTCTCTTTTCTGATCTGCTCCTTATAGGGCATGAGCGCTTCGGTACGTCCGAGATTGACAAGTATGTTGCCCTTTTCAATCTGCTGGATAGTACCGGTAACAAGTTCGCCGATTCTCTCGCTGTAGTCGGAAAAAATCTTATCACGCTCCGCTTCGCGCACTCTCTGCACGATCACCTGTTTTGCGGTTTGTATAGCGGTTCTTCCGAATACGTTTATATCAAGCTCCTGTATAAGCTCGTCGCCTACTTCAATATCCTCATCTTCCTCGCGGGCGTCTTTAAGCGAGATCTGATTCTCAGGATCCTCAACGAGTTCCACTACAACCTGACGTGTGAAAACTTCGATAGTCCCTTTATCTTTGTCAACCTTAGCCTCTACATTTACAGGCGTACCAAGATATTTTTTAGCGGCAGTAGTGAGCGCATCCTTGAGAGTTTCAAGGACGAGGTCCATGCTGATACTTTTCTCTTTTGTCACCGCACCCAGCGAAGCTGCGATATCAAGCGCTTTCAGCGCCTCGTTTTTGCTTCTTCTTTTCATTTCTGCTAAACCTTAACCTTTCTCCGTATTACCGAAATTCCACTATTACCGGAACCGGATCTCTTCTTTACCGCTGATTATGTTTGTTAAAGGTATTGAAACCGAAACTTCGTTGATCTCAATCTCCAAATTATTATCTTTACAATCTAAAACTTTGCCCCGCACACTCTTTTTGCCATTCACAGCAATACTAAGATGAACCGCAGCATCTTTCCCAATCACCCTTTTAAAATCACGCTCCGTTTTAAGCGGACGGTCTATCCCGGGAGATGAAACCTCAAGCGTGTACGCTTTCTCTCCAAAAAAATTCTGTTCATCAAGAAGCGCAGAAACCTCGTTGCTGACAAGTTCACAATCAGCAATCGCGATACCGCCGTCTTTATCAATAGTAATACGCATAATACTGCGCGGCCCGGCGCCGAAAAACCGCAATTCAAAGAGCTCAAACCCAAGCTGCGCAACTTTCGATTCAACAAGCGGTCTTACTTCATCAAGAGCAGACATAGCCGTTTTTGCGCCCTGTTCAGGTTAAAGATAAAAACGCGCGGATAACAAAAACGGGCCCCATGTGCCCGTCCTGTCCAACTGCGTTACTGCTATTGCAATCAATTAATATAATAGATGTACAGTTTTGTTACAAGATATTTCGATTATAAGATTTTTTGCGCCGTCAATAAAACCAAGTCGCAGTAATTCCCCATTCATTTTTGCCGGTAAAAAAATCTATCTGCAGCGGATTTACGAAAACTCCCACACCGCCGAAAAATAGATTTTTGGGACTAAAGTCTGTTATCAGCTCCATAGGATCTTCCGGTGCGTGGGCATAGCCAAAACGTACGGTGTAGGATGACCCAAGCCGCCCCTCAACTCCGGTGCGCAGCGTATACCTGTTCGGCAGCGATTTTTTAAACAGGTTATTCATCTCAATGTCAACGGGGAGCAAAAAGAGCAGATTACCTCCCATAAATCCAAGAGTATACACACATCCAACTACTACAGTACGGTGGCGGCTGCTTATCCGCCCCTTTGTTTTTTCGTCGCCCTCAACTTCGCTCCAGCTGTACCCTGTTAAGTTTCTAAAAACTAAAGCGAAATCAAGATTTTCCATAACTTGCGGCTGATAAAACCCAACGTCAAGCAGTAAGCTGCTGCTTCGCAGTTTTGTGTTGTTTAAATTTTCATCATCATAAATATACGGCCATACCGAGTGTTCATAGCGGGCGTTTATCCCCAAATCAACATCGCCCTGCGTTCCTGAAGATTGAAAAAGCGTACCGGAAAAATTGATCGCGGCGTCGTTGACTCTGCCGGTATTTCCATCAAGAAACCGGTAGTAAAATCCCATAGCTCCGTTGTTGTCGGTTATAACGGCTCCAAAGGGTAAAGCAGTCTTGTCAAATACATCGTCTCTCCCATAACCCGCGGCAATGCTGCCGCTTGATTTACATGATGCAGTCAGCGCAGGATTAACAAGCCCCTGCATCCCCCCTTTAGGCATTGCCGTACCGGCGCCGCCGAGAGACTGAGATACTGTGCTTTGAAGGGAGGCTCTTGAGAACAGGTTTAACTGATCATGGTCTGCGCTCACGGTGCATAAGAGTGCAAAGAGGCATATTGCCGTTGATATTTGTCTGTACATTTTTTTGATAATCATGCGTATTGATCTCACAATTTAAACATCTCCTGTGGATTTTTGGGTTCTACTCTTATTGCCTTGCATCTCTCTGCGATGACCTCGCCTGGGGGGGCGTGGCGGCGTTTGTGTACGAAGCGCGCTTCGGTTACGTGTACTTCCGCAAATGACGTGTGCTTTGCTTTTGAAAACCAGACCGCAAGCTGCGCCGCCTTTTCTACAACTTCTTTCGGCGGGGGCGGAGTGTTTTTGGGCCGGCGTATTATGACGTGGCTCCCGGCGTGCGCGGCTACGTGAAGCCAAATATCCGATGGCTTGGCAAAACGGGTGGAGATTTCATCATTTTCTGTGCTGTTATTGCCCAAAAACACCTCCCATCCATCAATAGTATATCTTTTAAACGGAACTTTTTCACCTTTTTTAACACTGCTTTTTGATTTGCCCGCCGCATCTGTTTTCTGCGGTAAAAATTGTCCGCAAAGTCCTTGAATCTCTTTTAAATCATCTTCTGTCAATTCATCCAATTTACCGGATAATTTTTTTTCGTTGATCATCCCATCAATATTTTCGATGATTTTTTGCAGCTCAACAGTTTTTATCTCTGTCTCCCGCATAAGTGTAAGCGCAGTTTCGTGTCCGCGCTTGCCTTTGCGAGCCTTTCTATAAAGAAGCTCCGCGTTTTCTATTGCGTCAAAAGCCGGATTGAGTGATATCTCCTCAATCTCCCCTGAGTGCGCATTTTCGATAAGCGCTTTTGCGCTTCCGCGCGGGTAGATTTTGGGGTCGGCCATAAGGGAGTCGGCCATTTGGCTGTATCTCAAATATTGCCCCGCTTCGCGTTCATCCAGCTTCTGTTTTTCGAGTTTTCTCATCTCGTGCTTAAGCAGCAGCCTTATTTTATGGCGTATATCGCGTATTTGACCAAGATTTGAAGGTTCTTCCGTACTCATCCTGCAATAAATCCTTTTATATAGTCTCTTTTATATGGGCCTTGACATCGCCGCGCCTTAGTGATACAATTTTTTTATGGTAAAAACTTTTACAATGAAATGTCCGCACTGTTTGCATATCTGCGATGTATTCTTAAGTAAGAATGCCAGTGTTATCATGCTGACCTGCCCCTCCTGCGCGTCGCCAATGCTCTATTTTGATGATCAGGTGTTTATTTTATCCAAAAATCAGATGGATACTATACAAAATACACGTCATGGACGGGCAATTATGCGCATTATGGAGCACATCAAACAAAACGCAAATGTTCTTTCCTCATGTTTAAGCCCCGACAGCAGCGCCGGTGAAGTATCAAAACCTCTGCCAAAGGCGCCTGTGCGTAAAAGTCCCGTTCGTTATGAAAAATACATCACAGAAGATGATGTAACCAACTTACGCATAGAACTTGAGCTTTGTAAGGATTCAAAAGAGTTCATCAATAAGTTTTTTTAGCACTAAATAGCATGGGATAAAGTATAATATTGAGACATCAATGAACATATTAGTAATCAATTGGCGTGATATAGAACATCCCGAAGCGGGCGGAGCCGAAGTCCATGTTCTTGAACTTTTTAGCAGACTCGTTGACAAGGGACACTATGTAACTCTTCTGACAACCCGCTTCAAAGGCAGCTCCAAAACCGCGGTTCAGCGCGGCATTGAGGTGTTAAGGTTAGGCCGTACCTATACGTTTAACTGGGAAGCGCCTTTTTTAGTTAGAAAACTTCTTAGGCAAAAAAATTACGATTGTGTTATTGATGATGTCAATAAACTGCCGTTTTTCACATCGCTGTGGTTTCCGAAAGTAAAGTGCGGATCGTTTTTTCATCACTTGCTTGGTAAAACAGTTTTCGGGCTGACCAATCCGCCTATGGCTCTCTATGTTTACCTTATGGAAAAACTTTACCCGTGGGGATACAGACGCGTTCCATGCTGCACAGTCTCCAAAAGCACCGCCGCTGAACTCATCGAAAAGGGTTTTAATAAGGAAAATATCTCGATCATCGAAAACAGTATCGACACAAATCACTACTGTCCTGACAGCAGTGTAAGCAGAGAAAAAGATCTTCTGTTATACGTAGGCAGACTAAAAAAATACAAGCGTGTTGATATCGTTTTTGAAGCGATGAGCATTCTGAAAAAACAGGGGCGTCATCTGCGATTTGTGATTGCGGGAAATGGTGATGATATGGAACGGCTCAAACAGCGCTGTAAAGAGTTAGAGCTTGAAGACTGCGCCGCGTTTGCCGGATTTATCAGCGAAGAGAAAAAAATAGAGTATTTAAGAAAAGCAGCGCTGTTTGTCAACACATCCGAAAAAGAGGGCTGGGGAATCACCAACGTAGAAGCCGCCGCCTGCGGTACGGTTGTTGTCGCAAACGATGCGCCCGGACTTCGCGATTCGGTAATTAACAATAAAACAGGCTTGCTTTACAAAGAGAATGATGTTGAATCGCTTGCGTCAACAATAAAAAAACTGCTTGACGATAAGGATTTAACAAAAAAATTCGGAGAAGAGGGGCGGCTTTGGGCCGAAACTTTTTCATGGGACTCAAGCGCTCAAAGGATCGAAGATTGGCTTCTGAAAACCGTATGCGGAAACTGACTTTTTCCGTTATTAAACTTGTCGCGACAATTTCAATCATCGCCTTTTTGATTAACAGGCTTGGGTGGAATGATATTGCTGCGACTGTAAGCGGCGCCAATCCTGCGTGGCTTGTGTTCGGTTTTTTGATATTTCTTGTGAGCGGCTGGCTTGGTGTAATACAGTGGCGTCTAATTTTAAAAAACAGAGGGCTGAATCTCCCTTTTGGGCGCGCATTCAAACTTTACTTTGCCGGACTATTTTTCAACAATTTTATTGCCGGCGGAATCGTAGGCGATGTTTTCAAAGTCGCCTCGATACATTCGCGTGATGGTAAAATGTTTACCGGATTAGCCGCAACCGTGCTTGATAGATTCGCCGGACTTTGGGCGATGTGCGCTTACGCGGTTGCGGGCAGCGCGGTTCTTCTTTATCAAGGCGCGCTTACGCACGGTAATATAAGAAACGCGTCTGTAGCGCTTTTTGCGGCATTCGGTTTATTTGCAGGGATCATGCTCTTTTTAACAAGCGGATCTTTACAAAAGCTATTCTTTTCGATATCAGACAAAATCTCTCTATGTCAACGATTCAAAGTAAAAGAGATCGTTACCGAAATGTTAATAGAGGCAAAAGATTATAATCTTTTAGCATCGGTATCCGTGCTTTCTATACTGATTCAATTTTTACGCATAGGCGTACATATTCTCGTTGCAGCCTCTTTGGGCTTGCTGACGGGGGCTAATTTTCAGTATTTTTTCATATTCGTTCCAATTATCGCCATGCTCATGATTATACCGCTGCCGTTTGGCGTGCGGGAAACTGTAGGCGGCGCGCTCTTTGCTTTGGCCGGTTTTCCAAAAGACGCCGCGTTTATCATGGGATTTTTGGCTTCACTTATCGGCATTGCCGCAAGTCTTTTAGGAGGAGTCTTTTTTGTCGCAGAAAAAAACTTCAGGTCCGGAAAATAACGAAAACTCAGCGATGGATAATTCATCCGTTGATATTTCGATAGTTGTACCTCTTTACAATGAGAAAGAGAGTCTTCCTCATTTGATGAAAGGTATCTCTGATACGTTACTGTCATGCGGAAAAACATTTGAGGTGATCTTTGTTGACGACGGCAGCACCGATGGATCATTTGACGAGCTGCAATCACTCCACAAAACCTACGGCGCTCAGGCCAAAGCTTTGCGGTTCAGCCGCAACTACGGAAAATCCGCGGCTCTCAATGCCGGTATCGATCACGCGGCAGGAAGCATAATAATCACTATGGACGCAGATTTGCAAGATGATCCAACCGCCATTCCTGAGATGGTTGCCAAATTAGAAGAGGGGTGGGATGTTGTTAGCGGTTGGAAGAAAGTGCGCCATGATCCAATCGGAAAAACTCTGCCGTCTAAAGTTTGGAACATTTTCACATCAATGCTCTGCGGACTTAAGCTCCACGATTTCAACTGCGGTTTCAAGGCGTACAGATCCGACGCTGCTAAAAGCCTTGACATATACGGAGACCGCCACCGTTATCTTCCGGCTCTTGCGCATTGGGACGGTTTTAAAGTAACTGAAACAGTTGTGCCTCACCATCCGCGCAAATTCGGAAAATCCAAATTCGGCGCGGGCCGTATGTTCAACGGCGCGATGGATATGATCACCCTGCTTTTTCTTAAGCGTTATTTAAAAAGCCCGATGCACTTTTTTGGCCTCGTGGGACTCATTCTCATTTTTGCCGGTATGGGGGTGCTTGGATATTTTGGAGTTATGTGGGCGCTTACCGGACTTATGAGAATAAGGCCGCTTACGGTTTTAGCTTTGGGGTCTATGATTATGGGAATACAGTTTATATCAATAGGGCTCATTGGCGAGATGATAACTCACTCTCAGCAAACCAAGCGGGAGTTTTCGATAAGAGAAATATTAGAGTAAGCGAAGCGGGCGTACCAAAAGCCGTCCAAACAGCGACAATACATAAAGTCCAAGCGCAACAAGCACAATCGTTGCGCCCGCGGCAGTTGATAGATAAAAAGAGAGTACAAGTCCGCTGATAGATGAGACAAGCGAAATAAACAGAGCGGTCAATACATAAGTACGAAGATTTGAGCTAATGTTTCTTGCCGCCGCCGCGGGTAAAACAAGAAGCGAGTTTATGACAAGTATCCCTATCCACTGCACAGCAAGCGTAACTATAAACGCGGTCATAACCGAAAAAAACAGATCATAACCAAAAACATTCATATTTCTGCTTCTTGCGATTGTCTCATTAAAACTCACTAAAAAAAAGCGGTTGAACATGAATATCCACGCGGCAATTACAAATAGTAAAGTGATAGCGATAGTGTACAGATCTGTTGTTGAAAGGCTCAAAAGATCACCAATAAGATAACGTGAATAACGGCTGAATCCGCCTTTACGTGAGAGAATCACAATCCCAAGAGCCATTGATCCTGCCATCACAAGACTTATTACCGTATCTGCCGGAACCGCGCTTACTCTTCTCATATAGGAAATGACAAACGCAAGACAGCACGCGAATATGAGCATTGAGGGCAGAGGCGCGGCGATGCCGGCAAGCGCGCCGATAGCTACCCCCGTGAGCGCGGCGTGACCTATCGCGTCCGAGAAAAAAGCCATTCGGTTATTGACAACAAGACAACCGGGCAGCGCAAAAAGCGGAGCTAATAAAACACACGCAAGCAGTGCATTTTGCATAAAAGAAAATTGCGCCCATTCAAAGGGAAGCAAAGAAAAAATTATTGACTCTCTCATCCTTAATCATCTCCGCGGGTGGGCCTTCACAAATAACAGTTTTGTTGAAAAAAATGAGCCTGTCGGCATAACGCGCCGAAAGATGAAAATCATGAGAGATCATTACAACAGAGAGATCATATTTTGTACGCAGTTCACTTATCAGCGCGTAAAAAATATTAAGCCCCGCGGCATCCACACCGCTCACCGGTTCGTCAAGCAGTAATATGTCTGGCCGCGGATTAAGCGCTAAAGATAGAAAAACGCGCTGAAGCTCGCCTCCCGAGAGGCAGCCTATTTTTCTTGACAAAAGATGAGCCGCTTTAACGGCTTCAAGCGATTCAAGCGCAAGTTTGCGCACCGCGGGGCCGCGAAAAAGCCAGCGCGGTCTTTTGCTTAAACAGAGAGCGAAAAGATCCTCAACAGTTAATGGAGCATTCGGATCAAAAGAGTGCTTCTGCGGTACATAGCCGATCTTCGGTCTCATTTTTTCATGGCTTTTAAATCGGTGAAACAGAATCTCTCCTGTAAAGGCGCGTTCTCCGGCTATCGCTTTTATAAGTGTAGATTTACCGGCGCCGTTCGGTCCTGTGATAACCGAAAACTCACCGCAGTGAAAATGCAGGTTTACATTTTCGATTATCGGCGCGGTTCCAGCTTTAACAGATAAGTCAGTGATCCTTGTACAGCATCCGCCGCACTGTGTGTCGGCATTGCGGGACTCGTTGAATGAATTTTCTAAAGCCCCGTCATGTGTCATATCTATTTGAGCGCTTTCTTTACTGTTTCTATATTTTTTTCCATTGCTGTAATGTAGGCATCTTTTGTCATTGAGCCGGATACTACAGGGTCAAGCGTAAAGAGCGGCAAACCGGTTTCCGCGCTGATAGTTCTTGCGGCGGCGGATGTATATTGCGGTTCGGTAAACAGTGCTTTTACGCCGGCTTTTTTAATAGTCCGTACGGTAGAAATTATCTCAGCCGCGTTTGGTTCAACTCCAACTTCGCGTTCAATAACTGCCGCGACAGTCAACCCAAATTCCTGCGCGAAATAAGCAAATCCTTCGTGAAAGATAGCAATCTTCCTGTTAGAAATATCCGACAGCTTTTTATCAGCCTCAGCCTTGAACTCTTGCAGAGAATCTGCAAACATTTGAGCGTTTTTTGCGTAACCGGCGCTGTTTACACGATCCCATGCCGATAAATGTTTTGCGACAGTCATTACCTGTTGAATGTAATTGCCAATACTCAACCACACATGAGAATTGACTTCTGCGTCATCATCCATACTCCCGTCATTTTTGTCCTTATGATTATGATGATGACTATGATTATGATCATCACCGGTGCCGCGGATAAATTCGATCTCCTCACTTGCGTCAATAACCATAAGTTTTCTATTAAGTGAAACAGCTTTTTCTAAAAACGATTCCATCCCGCCGCCATTTACAATCAATACAGATGCTTTTTCTAAAAGCGCGGCGTCTGATGTTGTCAGCTGATAATCATGCAAGCATCCGGAAGATGGAGCCGCCATGTTGACAAGACGTATACCGGGAATATTTTCCGTCACATTAAGCGCGGCAATATACATGGGGTAAAAAGAGGTGAGAACAATTTTTTCACTGCTGCCGATACTGCCGTTATTTTTACCGCAGTTCCATGTTAAAACAGATAATAAAAGCGAAATTGAAAACAGTGATTTGAGAAAGAGATTTTTATGAATGAGAATCATACCTATGCTCCTTTCGCATAAATTTTAATATAGACTTACTGTCAAGGAGGACGGGACTATTACCATAGTCCCCCGCACGGATGGGCGGATGGTCTCCGCCCGTGATTTTAATGCAGAAAAATAATTATCAATGAAATAATACCGATATCTATTCGATCTTCTTAATCGCTTTTTTCGCAGCCTCTTTTACCTCTTCTTCGCTATCTTCTTCGGCTACTTTTCTAAGCCGCACGAGAGCGTTTTTAGCTAAGGGGCCGATTGTTTCAAGCGTCGCTATTGCCGCCAGACGCAACTGCGGATCTTTATCGTTGAGAGCTCTTATAAGCGATCCTATGCCTGCACCCTGCATATCGGCAAACGCGGTGTGAACAAGTTTACGAATTTTTTCATCTTCGTCAACAAGCAGTTTGGTTAGCGGCGGAAACAAAACGTTTGGAAAAGGATTGAGCTCGCTGAGCGCACTCACTACAGCCCGTCTCACATCAAGAACCGTGTCCCTTAATCCATCAAACAAAACAGGAATCACGCCCTCTACGTTAGGGTCCATCTTTCCGAGGGCAAAAAAACCGTTCATACGCACATCGGGGTCTTCGTCTATACAGGCTTTAAGTACTAAAGGAACAACCCTCTCGTCCCTTGGCGCCATGCGCAGCTCCTGAGCCGCGGCGAGCCTTACTTTAACAT
>WRCH01000038.1 GCA_009784115.1 Chitinispirillia bacterium | reverse complement strand
GATATTCGTATCGCGCAGATAAGAGAAAAACGAACTTCCGATGAATTATGGCGGGCAAAGGTCTACGGAAAAAAAGATGACGATTCGTCGATGAATAGATATGAAAATTATGAAGCGCCAAAATATGAGCCGATGAAAGTAGCGTCGCCATCAAGAGGACCGTATTATTTGATGGAACCGACAGGAACGCCGGAAGATGACGAAAGGCTTATGGAAGCGATAGCCTACAGAAAATCGGGCGGGAAATATTATACTTTGGATGAATGGAAGGCACGTATGAAAACCGTTATTGGTGATATTAATAATGCCAAACGAGTATAAATATATGGTACATATCAGCCCTGCCGCTGATGACAGAATCTCTTATCACGTTAACTTCCTAAAACGGGTAAGCATTTCAGGAGCATTACGGTTATATGATAAATTCTGCAAAGAGCTTGGTTCTCTCGACTTCAATCCTGAAAGATGTCCGCGCTATTTTTCGTCTAAAAAAGCTGTAGACGATACAATGTTTCGCTACAAGTTCTGCGCAAAACGTCACCGCATTGTTATTGAAATAGTTGACGAT
The DNA here is from genome assembly GCA_009784115.1 of Chitinispirillia bacterium. Lineage (GTDB taxonomy): Bacteria > Fibrobacterota > Chitinivibrionia > Chitinivibrionales > Chitinispirillaceae > WRCH01. The sequence goes on along the minus strand of WRCH01000038.1, from coordinate 23,327 downwards.
ACAGTATATATCCAAGACGTACAGGACTGCCGGCAGCATACGAATAAAAGTCTTGTGTAGCGTTTCTATGCCAAGTATTTTTTGAGTTTATCCAAAATATCATCATAATCAATTGGCTTACCCAAATAATCATCCATACCAGCCGCGCCGCATTTTTCTATATCTTCGCGGAACACGTTTGCTGTTAACGCTATGATAGGAATTGTTTGAGCTTTGGAATTATCGAGCGCCCTTATTTTTCTTGTAGCTTCGTAGCCGTCCATTTTTGGCATTTGTATATCCATTAAGACCAGATCATATTTCTCTGCGGATTCTTCAATTTTTTGCAGCGCCTCAACGCCGTTTTCCGCACACTCTATATTAAGAAGCGTCGGCTCAAGAAGCGATATAACTATCTCGCGGTTGATCTCCACATCCTCAACTAATAAAACATTACGGCCTTTAAAAATGCCGTCTGTACTTGGAGCGGTTTCGATATTCAGCTTCTCTCGTTTTTCACTTACAACTTCACTTATCATATCCATAATCGCAGACGGGAAAAGCGGTTTGGGCAAGAAACGATCGACGCCCGCGGCTTTTGCCTTCTCCTCAATATTACCCCAACCGGCAGCCGCGCTTATCATAATCACTATCGTATTATCCGGCCGCTCCGCTTTGGCTTTAAGAGCTTTTGACAAAGTGATACCGTCTGTTCCCGGCATTTTCCAGTCAACAAAGTAGACATTGTATGAGCCGTGGCGGTCAACAAGCCTCAGAGCTTCGTCAGCGCCGTCAGCCGTATCGCATTGTAAACCAGCTTCACTTGTTATCTCCTTGAAATACTCTAAAACGCCTCTGTCATCATCAATTACAAGAATAGAGACGTCGTCAAGTATTACAGGGATCCGCTCCGTTAATTTTATCGCGCGCTTAATCTTAACTGTAAAGGAAAACGTAGAACCGCTTCCGACATGAGACTCAAGCCATATTTTCCCATCCATCATCTCTACTATCGTTTTACAAATCGACAGCCCAAGCCCCGTACCGCCAAAACGGCGCACGGTGTCGGATTCTGCCTGAAAAAATGGCAGGAAAAGCTGCGCCTGCTTTTCGGGAGATATCCCAATACCGTTATCAGTTACAGAAATTTTAAGAGTACAAACCCCTTCTTCCTCACTCAAAAGAGCGGCGTCAAGCGCTACAGTGCCGTTTTCGGGAGTAAACTTAACGGCATTCCCCAAAAGGTTCGTAATAACCTGAGTAAGCCGCTGTTTGTCCCCTATAAAATACTTGGGTATATTCTTGTCTATATGGACAGAAAACCGCTGGCTTTTTTCATCTGTGCGGAAGTTGATTACATTGGCAACCCTTTGGAGCATCTTCTCAAAACTGAACTCTTCGGGCGAGAGCTCAAACCTCCCGGACTCGACTTTTGATATGTCGAGGATATCATTTATAACCCCGAGAAGATGCTGAGAGGCGTCTTCAATTTTTGCCAAACAGTGATCTTTGCGCTCAATGCCCTGAGCCGCTTTGCCTATAAGAGTCATGCCGACAATCGCGTTCATCGGGGTGCGGATCTCATGGCTCATGTTGGCTAAAAACATACTTTTGTGTTTGCTTTCGAGATCGGCTCTGTCTTTACCCGCGTCCATACGTATCAGCGCGAAGCAAAGTATTAACGCGAGCACAGTACCCAGACTGCAAAGAACCCACAGCATGTGGTTTATACTTGCGTAGTATGGTTTTTCAGGGGTGAGAATGCCAAGATACCAGCCGTTTTCGGTTGACCTGAAAAAAGCAAGCGCCCTCTCGCCTTCGTAAGTTATCACGGGACGTTCGGAAATACTCATCCCTGATTCCAAATCGCACTGTAAAATAGCGATTGTGGGATGCAATTCGCTGATGTGTTTACCCTTAAGAGTGTCTTCGGGATGCGCAATCAGTACAAGATCCTGATTTAAAAGAAATCCGTAGCTTTGATTGGTAAGCGCCATTTTTACAACACGGTCGCCTATATTATTGATTTTAGCGTCAAGACCGACAACCGCTAAAGACTTTCCCGTGCTGTCATTAATACTGCGTGAGAAACCGTATGTGATCTCACCGGTCTTAGCGTGTATAAACGGCTTGGACTCAGAAATTACCCCGGCGCCTTCAATAGCGGTTTTATACCATAAACGCTCAGCGGGGTTATAATCATCCGGCGGAATCCAGTCAGAGCCGCTTATAAACACCGGTCCGCCCTCAAGCGTTTTAAAATATCCATTAAAACCGAGAACGGCTGACATTGTTTTATCGAGAGACCGCAGGTAATCAGACAAATAACTTATATAATCTTGCAGTTCATCTTTACTTGAGCCCCTCTCAAGCATTTTGCTTACATTCTCAGAAAACATTTCGAGCGACACCCGCGACTCAATAAAATCCGCATTTATACTTAGAAGCCCGAAAGAGAAGATGTTTTCAACATTTTTTACTAAATGATTATGTATATTACCCCTTATAAATCCATAACTGAAAAATACCATTAAGGAAAACGCAAACACGGTAAACAGCAGCTGTATATGCAGATGACGCTTGGCTTTTAGCTTTTCAGTGGTTTTTGACATTGGGTATTAATCTCTTTTTGTAACATACTGCATAACGGCATAAATCTACACTGTGCCGCCAAGCAACAGGGCTGGTCCTGCGTGCAGTTCGTGCGGTGCGGTATACCAGTATACCGCACCGCACGTAAACAAAATCTTCCTGCTTAAATTCCAGCGTTGATGATATGCGGAGTAACAAAAATAACGAGATCTTTTTTCTCAACAGATTTCTGCGACCTCTTAAAAAGGTTGCCGATAATCGGAATACTCTTTAGTATGGGAATACCGCTCTCAATCTGCATCTGCTCGTTTGACGTCAATCCGGCAATTACCACAGTCTCTCCATTGTTAACGAGTACATTGGTTTCCGCGCTCTGCTCATTAATAACCGGTACACCGCCCGCTCCTAAAAAATAGGATTCCTTTTTAGGATTTAAAGAGAGCATAATTTTGCCGTCACCCGAAACATAAGGAGTAACTATCAATTGAGTTCCGGCGTTAACCATCTCTGTTACTGTGTTGCCCGCTTCATCTACCCGGTTTATGGGAATCTGCTGACCCATAAAGATTCTCGCTTCCTTATTGTTAAGGGTAGTGATCTGAGGCTGAGCAACAATCTCCGCTTTGTTATCTTCAAACAGATACTCCATCGCAACGCTGAACTTCTCGGCGCTTAACATTCCGTAAGTTACCCTGTGCATCCCGTCAGCTACAATACCATCACCGCTGTTTGCAAGCTGTGAAGCGGTAAAATTGTTGCCGGCATCTGTAAAGCCCCACTGTACGCCCATTCTCTGCATAACACCGGAACTCACCTCTATTATTTTACAGGATATAGATACCTGAGGAGTTTGGATATCTATCTGACTTATAAGATCTTTTATCTCTTTAATGGCGGTTTCTGTGTCAACCACAACAAGCGCGTTCATGTGCTTTACCGGAGTGAGCTTCCCGCGCGCGGAAAGGAGTGAACCTACTACTTCAATCATCTCATCTGTTTTTGTAAAACGAAGAGGGATAACCTCCCGCGTAAGCGGACCGCCGGCGGCCCCCGGAATACCCGGCATAGCAGCTCCTGCCCCGCCCGGAGCTGCGGCAGCGGCGGCGGCGCTTCTCTTTTGAAACTCGTCCCGGCTCAATACATATACAAATGACTCCTCTTCTACAACGGCCAAGTTATGCACCATACAGATAATATTAAGAATCTCACGCCATGACTTGTTGCTTACGGCAATAGAGACGGTGGCCTTTATATCGTCGCTGGCCACAATATCCACACCGCTGTGAGCGCTGAGCTGACGCAGTACAGATCTTAAATCCGCTCCGTGCACTTCAAAGAAATCTACAACACGTCCGCTTCTGGCGGGACGCGGCGTGCTTGGAGCGCTGCTCTGATTGGCCGCGGGCGGCTGAGCAAACACAACCGATATAGCCGCAAGAACTACCATTACAAAACGAATTGCTGTTCGCTTCCTACTTTTAATTTTTGTCATTTTCATTCCTCTCACTCTTTTTCTCACTGCGTATTTCTTGCGATTCTTAATGTATAAGAGCGCGCTACGCCAAAATCACTCATAAGGAAAACTACACGGTCTCTATGAATCCGCAATACCCGTCCATACTCAACCATATCATCTGTGCGCATGGCAAACGCCCTGTTCTGATCTGTAAAATCTTCCAAAAGCGCGATTCTCTCACGTGAATCTTCCAATACACCGACAAGGCGCAGGTTCTCTACTTTCGGCAGACCGGTAAGCCCCGGATCTCTCACAAGCGGAACAAACGGATCGCGGCCGTATACTCTATAACGCACCAAATCTCCATCCGCCGACTCTTTAGTAACGGTAACATCGGAGGCGGGAACAGATTCGTCGTCAAAAACATTTTGAAAAGAGGGCTCAGGCACTTCAGATCTTCTAGGAGACGCCGCCTGAGGCTGCGCCGGCGCAATCGAAGGTGAAGCAGCGCCCGCGGCAGCAGTACCGCCCGCCGTTACAGGAAAAAGCGCACCGCCGCTGCCTTTTTCGATATCTCTATGCGCCCTGTTTTCCATTTTTTGCATATCGACAGGCTCTGCCTTAATCTTAGTAAATGCAACATTTGACTTAACGCCTTCATTAGCGCTCCAAATAAAAACTCTCGCCGAGTCTCCGCTTTCAGCATATAGCGAATACTGATTATCAAGGCGCATACTTACCGGAGTTACAAGGGCAAAATTTCTGTTCAGCTTTACTACAGCCACAACACTGCTGCTTCTGTCGGCGGCTCTCTCCTGACGTATTCTTACAGAGCTGTAAACCGTATTTCCCGGCACATTAAACACACGCGAACCGATTTTTGACACGGTATTTGAAAAACGGATCACTAACGAATCGCCCGCTCTGTCCATAGACGCAACCGGTTCATCTGAAAAGTCAAAATTAAGCGATACCGTCCTGTCGCGCTGTAAAACACGGATATTGTTAAGATCGCGCGGTTTATCGGAAGGGATAGTCACATTCATAACATCAGACGCCGGAGCAGCGCTAACCGCGGGAGCGGCAGCGGCCCTATTCTGCACAGCACTCGGCGCCGGCGCGGCTTCCGACGGCTTAGATTCCGCGGCCAAAACAGCCTTGGCAGGAGCAGGAGCTGAAGCGGCCCGCGGAGCGGAGACGGTTTTGCCTGTTGAGGCGTTCCAGTTTACCTGCGGGAACTCATCTCTTGTGAGAAGTATTCTTATCTGATTATCGCCGCTGCGAATCTGCACCGGCCCATTCATAACGCCGCGCATTCTTATGGATACATCTACTCCGTTATTGGACTCTTTTAAAGAGATCTCTCTTATGGGAAGCTCCGCGGGGCCGCTGAAGCTGCGCTCTCCAAGCCCGCTGCGCGCGTTTTTGATGCTGATGCGCACCTCTGAATACTTGCTTGTCATCTTCTCCAATTCATCAGGCTTGCCGCTTATATTTATAGGGCCGCTGCCGCTTATTATAAGCACGATTCCCCGCGACTGCGCCCTCACTTCAATATCATCAATTGAAGAGGGCTGCGCACCCCAAGAATACACCGCACAAAGAAGCACGAGCGCAAAGCAGGATCCGGCGGCCTTATAAATTTTATTTAAAAAATTCTCTCTATACATCAGCGTCTCGATGAAAATGTGGTCAGCTCAAATGATGCAAGTATTGCCGGCGTATCATCCCGGGTAGGCGATTCCGGATCGTCTCTCCTGTAACCCGGATTCGCGCTTATCGCAACATTGCTTAAATTTATTATAAGCTGAAAATTTGCCAAATAACTGAAAAACTCTCCAAGATTGTGATAATCTCCCGCTACTGAAACATTATACCTGTTTTCTACATAATAATCCTTCTCCACATCAGGCATGGGAAGAAACCGGGTTGTCACGATATCGCTTTTTCTGTTCACGGTAGTAATTTCCCTGATAAGACGCGGAACCTCTTTTTGATCGGGAAAGATATTTTTGAGCGAATCAAGTTTCTCGTTAGCGAGAATAGTCTCTCTGCGCAATCTGTCAAGCTGAGGCTTTAGCGCGTTAATAGTACGCAGCTCCGACTCTTTTGTATCTTTTGTCTCATTGAGCATTACGATCTCTTCATTGAGAGGCCCAAAACTGTAATCGTACCACAAGTAACCCAAAAAGCCAGCCAAAGCTATTACTATAAGAGGGTTCCTGACTTTAGGATCTTTTATGTCTAACTTGGTTTTCGTTTTTGTTTTAGCTTTATCTTTATCTTTAGCCATCACTCTTCCTCTCCCGGCGATTTGTCGAGCTTGGCGTCGGGGTTAATAGTGCAGGAGATAGAGAACCTGAAAACATTGCGCCCCTGAACCGCACCGGACATCTGCTCTATCTCAGCTAACTCCACAGAAGTAACAAACTCACTCTGTTCGAGCTTGCTCATATAAGAGGCCACTTCGTGAAAAGAGTAAGTTCTCGCGTCTATACGCACTACAGGCGGTTTTCCCGCTGCTCCCGCCTCCTCCCGGATCGCCACAAGCCACGAATAAGAGGGCAGAGAACCGCTGAAAACCTCCATGAGTCTAACCCACTTTTCACGGTTCACATTAATGCGCTCAAGCGCCCGTATCTTCTGCTCCACCTCTAATTTATCTCTGCGCAGCTTATTAATTTCCGCCTGAATATGCTTGTTTGCCTGTATCTCCCGCTCAATAGAAGCGATCTCATCTTCAAGCGCGGCCGCTCTGTTCTGCATATAAATACTAACAGACGCAGCGCCAAAAATCAGAAGTACAAGACCAACTATAGGATACACAAGCGAACGCGGCAATTTGAGATTGCGCCTGTGGACACGGTATTCGGCGGGAAGTAGATTTATTTCTATTCTATCTATCATTACATCAACCCACCTTCCGCAAGGCAAGCCCTACAGCTACCGTAAGAAGCGCGCTTATACTCTGAATATCAACCCCGCCAAAAAGATCGGGGTTGTACTGGACATGAGCGATCGGATTCGAGATAAGAACTTTTGTCTGGTGGCGGGTCTCAAGAAACTGAGTGAGGCTTGGAATATAAGCTCCGCCGCCCGAAAGCACTATTTTGTCAATTGAATCGGTCTTCTCAGATGACTTATAATATGAAAAAGCCAAGTCTATACCGGAAGAGAGCTCCTCCGCCGCATAACCCACGCTCTGCTTTAAAAGGTTCATATCAAGAGCCGTAGTAGTTTTGCCTTTTATCGCGTACAAAGCCTCTTCGCTTGAAAGCCCCATATTACGCTGCAGCGTGCGGTTAAAAAACTCTCCCGCAGTAGAAATGTCACGGGTTGAGTGATAAATACCGTCTTTAATAAATGTGACATTAGTCATGTAATGCCCAACATTTAAAAGCGCCACCGTTCCCGTATCAGGAAGCCCGCCGCACTCAAGAGCGTAACTGTTGGTTGTGGCAAACGCGTTAACATCAACAATTACAGGCTTTAACCCCGCGTCATAAAGCAGATCTATATACTCCTGCATTATCTGATTTTTAGCGGCAACAAGAAGCACCTCCGCCTCACTCGTATCGGGATACCTGCGCAATATCTTATAGTCAAGCGTAATATCGTCAACATCAAACGGACTCCTCTGACTCGCTTCCCACAAAATAAGCTCGTCGGAATCCGCCTCATCCTCAATCTTGAATGTAACCTTATCGGAAATGATCCCATGCCCGCCCATAGAAAAAACGACTTCTACTATAGAAGGGTCGCACTGGTTTATAAGGTGGGTAATCGACTCAATAAGCAGATCTCTCTTTTTAACCTCACCGTTTTCGATAGTACCTTTAGGCAACTCCTTTATACCGGTAGCCTCAAGATGATAACTATCCTTATGATGCCTGAGCTTGACAAGCTTCAACGAATGGTTGCCTATATCAAGCCCTACGGTAGAATTCTGCGCTTTCTTAAAAAAACTCATCTTTTTTAACTTTTTTAACTGTGATCAGAACGACCCAAGAGACATTTGTCGTCCGAGCCAAACATCAAACCAATCCCTATAAATATATTCTAAGAGGGGTGATTGTCAAGCCGTCACCCGCTTTTTTCACACTTAACGCATACCTTCAGGGATCCAGGTCGAATCGCCTTCCGATACCTCAAGCCGGAATACACACTCCTTTATCTGAGTAACAGAGCCCATAGTCCCTCTTGATATTATCCTGAGATAAACTATATCGTCACGCGTCTGCCGTTCAAGATCAACATCAAAGCTCCCGCCCTCATACGGCTCTTTTGAAAAACCCTCTATCCAGTCAGACGACTGCGCCAACTTCTCAAAAGCAGTCTGCAATCCATGCTCGCTTATCATCAAAGCTATACGGTAGTCTTCCGCTTTTTTACTCTCAAAACTCCTAAGAGTAAATACTATCACAGCGCCCGCCGCAAGCAGTGACACCGCACAGATAATAACCCTTAAAGCAACTCCGCCCGAGCGGCTCTTATACCGTTTTTCGCGTTGTGTATCACTCATAGTATTATCCAAATCCCCGATTAACCAACTCTATAAAAATAATACATTATTTTATATTATCCTTTTCCGGAAACAAAAAATCAAGACCGAAAATAAAAATCACCGCATCTGAAGCATTTCCCTATGCTTCGCGAAAACAAATTTTACGATCTGTTCTCTTTGCTGCGGCTCTATTGAGACAAATTGAATGTGATGCCTGTAATGAACTAATGTTTTACTTTCAACACAAATAACTCTCAACACCTGCCCCTTTATCCCGCCAAGCGGCTTATCCCCATCCGGCAGCATCAACGCGATTAAAATTATATCATTCGCCTCAAGAGGTTTTTCAGCGTAAAAACTTAACCCGCCGCCGCTCATTTCCGCAATGCGGGCAGTAAGCTGCATCGCGGGCGGCTTCTCTCTTTTGTCTGCTTTTTCAAGTATACGGAACTTTACCGGCAAGTTAATGTCAAGCCGAACATAACGCCTGTTCTGATTGCGCGAAAAATCGAGCGTATTATAAAATTTGATCTCCCCCGCGCCAATGTTCGACCCCTTTATTCTCGCGGCTACACTGTAAACCGCGTCACCCTGACGCGAGAAAGCGATAACAAGCCGCGCCCCGTCCTCATAGCTGAAACTCCCCGCGTTCTGCCCGCCTATGCGCACGGTAAAATCATACTCGCTTACCCCTACAACCATACTGTCCTGCGACAGCGCGACTTTCTGCCCCGGAGCCAAAACAGATACTCTCTGTCCTATGGAAAGATTTCTCGTAGAAAGAAGAGGCTGCTCAACAAGAACAACATTATATCCTAATTTTTTGCGCACGGAGAGGAGCGCCTGATTATCAAGCCTCTCATGATCTGTACTGATTCCAGCGGCAAGCCGCTTGGTTATGTAAGCATCCATACAGCGCTCAAATATCGCCGCCGATTCAAAAATCAGATGCGGCCTTGTAACGTCCTGCATAAAAGGAAGAAGTTTGCCGAGAGCATCTTTCTCATAATCAACAAGCCCCGCGCTGCGGCACGCGGTATTAAAAAGAGTGTAGGATATCTCATTATTCTCTTTAACCGTCTTGCGTGTAACATTAACATAAAAGAACGAAAGTAATCCGAATCCAGCCGCTACAATCGCAATTACAATCGTAATAGTGGCGCTGTCTGCCTTCTCCCATCCTATTTTGGTCAATAAAGGTTGATTTTGCGCCGTAGCAGATACTGCAAATAAAACACAAAACAGCGCCGATCTGCGCAACAGCAAATAAATTTGTCGGATGGAAATAGACACCGCACCTCTCCTGTGACTGTAAAGACAGATATTTATCAACCGATGATACAAGCTGTCATAATTAATTATAAATCAAGGTACAATGAATTGTCTACTGTTTTAATAATTACGGTGACGTTACCGATGTTGTCCTCACCCCGACGGGGCGGCGAAATAACTTGAGCCTCCAATCGCGGCAAGTTGGAAAATCGATACAAATCAAACTGCAATAAGAGGACAATTATAATTTAATGATCTCCATAATCCCCACAATAAAATATTTTACACCGACGAATTATTGATACTTTGGAGGAAACTTAATGACAGATAAGAGAATGATCGTTCCCGACGAGATATCCCTTGAGCTTTACCTCAAGGATATCAGCAAAACTGTGGCGCTCTCCGCAGAGGAAGAGTGTAAATTGGCCGTCCTTATTAAAAAGGGCGATAAAGAGGCGCTTGAAAGGCTCATTAAGGCAAACTTGCGATTTGTAGTGAGCGTAGCCCGCAACTACCAAAATCAAGGCTTGCCGCTTGGGGAGCTTATAAGCGAGGGAAACCTCGGACTGATACAGGCGGCAAAGCGTTTTGACGAAAAGCGCAATTTTAAATTTATCTCCTATGCGGTATGGTGGATCCGCCAATCCATACTCAGGGCGCTTGCCGACCGGTCGCGAATTACACGCGTGCCTCTCAACCGCATAGGGGTCATCCACAAAGTAGGCAAGACACAAAGTAAACTCGAACAAAAATTTATGCGCATGCCCACAATGGCAGAGATTGCCGATGAACTCGGCCTCAAAGAGAACGAAGTAATCGCAATTCAAAGAATCGGAAACCGCTGCCTCTCACTTGACACACCGGTACAAAATGACGATACCTCCGAAATGATCGATTTACTGCATGATGAGGAGCAGGAACTCCCCGATACCAATCTTGTAGAATTATCCATGTTACAAGGTGTAAATAAAATACTTGACACGCTCACAGAGCGGGAAAAACGCGTGCTTAAACTTTACTTTGGGGTAGAGGAAGATGTTCCGCACACACTTGACGAGATTGGGAGAAGGCTTGATTTGACGCGTGAGCGGGTGCGCCAAATTAAGGAAAAGGCGATTCACCGGCTGCAGGTCTCTTACCGTAATCATACTATTGAGCCGCCGGAGTATTAATTGCGTGAGGAATTAAGTATTTTATAGAGATGAAAAAAAATATACGGCGGGTTTTAAGCATCGTATTAGTAATCGCTCCGCTTGTATGGATCTATACCCGTACAAGCGCTGAAGCTCTTGCTGAGACTTTGAATGCTGTCCGCCCGCTGCTTTTGATTTGTATATTGGCACTGGCTTTTTTTATTATGATTATGCAGGGAGCCAAGTGGTGGGTGCTTATCCGCCGGTTTGTTCCTGAGCTTAGGTTGGGCAGAGCGGTTTCTGTACATATAGAGAGCGCTTTTTACGCCGTGGCGCTTCCTACATCCGCGGCGCATGATGTTGTAAGATCTGTGATGCTCTCCCGCAGCCACTCTCCGCAAGTCGTATGGGCGGCAACATGGCTTGGTAAACTTATCGGCTTTTTTGTGCTGATACTCCTGTCGGTTTTCGGCGCAGTTTACGTTCAAAGCGAGACTCTTCCCGCAAATTTCCGATCATCTATTTTCGCCGCGTTAGCTGTTTTAACAGTTATGAGCGCAGCCTCGTTTTCAAAAAAAATGACCCGGCCTCTGAGAACAATTATAGCCGCAGTACTAAGCCCAAAAACAATGAACCGCCTTGATAGAGTCCGGGAAGGCATATACACATTTAAGCACGAACGGTCAACGCTTTTACAAACATTTATAATAACCGCAGCCGTCCAGCTTCTTGTTATGTTTATGATCTCTCTTACCATGTACGCTGTTACCGGCAAATTTTACTTTATAGAATGCCTCGCGTTCGTGCCGTTAATAGAAATCGTAGCGCTGTCACTCCCCCTCACCCCCGGAGGAATAGGGATCCGCGAGGCGCTGATGGCAGCGTTTTTTATGCACCTCGGGTTAAGCCCGCAAGAGACCGCTTCTTACGTGACAATAAGCCTTATGGTGACTATGCTCAGGCTCACCGGCGGGGTTTATCCTCTTTACAGGTTTGTCGCGAAACGTAAGCAGCTGCCCTAATCAAAAATTGGTGATGGTCGAAATCAATTGATGCGTCATTGCAAGTCCATGAAAACCGATTAAATACAATATCGTACCAACTCGTTTATGACACTGCCATGTTTTTTTCATTTTATACCTTGCACTTATATATATTAATTATTAATAATATTGGTTTATAATGATAAAAACTTTTTTAAAATATTAATTTGGAGGGATTCATGACCATCAAACAAAAGATCACAAAAATCGCGGCGGCAGGAATTGCTGTGATGATATCGGCGGCGGCCGTGCCGGCGCAAGTACAAACGCTTTATGATATGGCGGCAGACAACAACATACAGCAGGCACAGCTTAACAGCAATTTAAATGTCGGAGCCTCAAACGGCCTCTTCGCTACTAATGTACCGCCGCATGACGGACAGCCGGAAGGGCGCGTTGCCGTCATACAGCATCAGGGCAGCAGAGCGCTGGAAATCACAGGGCGCACGCAGAACTGGATGGGTTTGGATATTCGCCGCGATGGAATAAGAAACAGACTCGGCGGTAACTTTCTTGACGGCAAGTACTCAATCATTGTGACAGGTACCGTCCCAACAAGTTTTACCATACCTGCCGGCGCGGTCGTCACATTAAGTGTAACCGACGGCCCTCCATGGACAGAGTTTGGACCGGTGGATGTTTCAAACGATAACAGAAATTTTGTGTTAAGATATGAACCTTTTGCGATGGCCGGCAGCGCTTTTGGGGAGCTCCAATATAATTTCAGAATTCAAACCCGATCAAGCACTCCTACGATGCCTCTTATTATCACATCGATAGTTGTCAGGTTCGAACCGGATGACGATTTTGTTGACTGGCCGGCTCCCGCGTGGAATACCGCTATTGCGTCTATGAAAGATAAGTTTGCAGGCATATTCCAAATCGGTAATATTATGTCGCCCGGCAACACTATAAACTTATTGAACAGTCCGCACCAGTGTACTACTTTCTTCAAAAAACATTACAACGCGGTTACTCTTGAAAACCACATGAAGCCAAGCTATCTTATGCCGGCCGCAAACACAACGGTAAACTCCGCCGGCTTCCGCGCCGCGGATTCGGTCGTGAACTGGGCAAACGCCAACGGTATTGATGTTATCGGCCATACGCTTGTTTGGCACTCCCAGTCTGCTAACTGGCTGTATCGCAATTCATCCGGCCAGCCGCTCACCCGCGCTCAGGCCAGACAGAATATGGAGACATACATAAACCTCGTAGCCGGACATTTTAGGGGCAAACTCGCCGCGTGGGATGTTGTAAACGAAGCGTTTATGAATATCGGCGAATGCTTTGCCGAAGCCGAGGATTGGAGAGACGCCCTGCGTTCCTCTCCCTGTCACAGACGAGATATGAGTGTGGATGTTAATGACCACACAAATCAGCAGCTCTCGCCGTGGTATGACGCATACGCCAATGAGGCGAACGCCGCGGCCGGTGAACACGCCTCAGATTATATTTACGACGCGTTTGTATTCGCGCGTCTCGCAGACACAAGCGCCAAGCTATACTATAATGATTTCAACGAGGAGTTCCCGCTTAAACGTGAATCTATCGCCCGCATGACCATAGATTTGAACACCAAGTGGGCAGCCGACGAGCGCAACAGATGGCCCGGACGTCTGTTGATCGAGGGCCTTGGCATGCAGTCTCACTATTACGGCGGCGGTGTTGAGCCTGTCGCAACCGCGACTTATAACCTCGAATATGTGGATGCAACCATCAAGCGCTTTGCAGAAACAGGCGCTCGAATAAGCATCACCGAGCTTGACATACCGATGGGCGGATGGAGATCGGATGACAGATACAGCAAAGCCAAGCTCTCTGCAGGAGAGGAAGCGCTTCAGGGAAAGCTGTATGCCGATCTTATGAGAACGTACCTCAAATACGCAGAGCATATTGACCGTATCACCTTTTGGGGCATGTCAGACGGTACAAGCTGGCGCGCACACGGAATGCCGCTCATCTTCGACAACAGTCTGCGTCCCAAGGCGGCATTTGATTCGATCATGGCGCTTGACATTGGGAATGTCTCAGTTAAGTCATCCGACCGTGTTGCCGGCTTGTCTAATGCCAAGAGATCAAACATGAGAGTAACAGCTAACAGATCGGCGATAAACGTAAGATTCAATGCCGCAAACAGCGGTGAGACTGTGATAAAGCTCTTCAATCTCAAAGGTGATGTAATACAAACCGTAAAAGTAAATACCGTTGCGGGCAAGAACTACTCTCACTCGTTCAAGCAGAAGAGATTGCCTAACGGTTTTTATGTGGTGAGGATGCAAAACGGCAATATCGTTGAGCAGTCAAGAGTGATGATGTCCAAGTAAACAAAAAAAGCAAAGGGGGGAAGTCTCCCCCTGTCTCCAGCCAAGAAATTAAACAAAAAGACGTTTAATTTCTTGGCTTCCGCCACCCCCTCTGCGGGGACACCCCGCAACGCCCCGCCGTATTAGCACCCCCAACCCCCTCAAGGGGGCTAAGTCAAAAGATAAAATTAAAAACTATTTTGTGGCAATGATTTTGCTCCCAAAGGAAAAGTACCCTTACGCGTAAAGGCTTTTTCTATCTACTAAAAATTTAATCACTTAAATGGGAGCATTGTGAGAGATGTTAAATAACGTTAAAGTTGGTACTAAGCTTATTGCCGGTTTTTTGGTTACTGTAAGTTTCGCGGTTTTTATTGGGATTGTGGGGATTAAGAGTGTAAACAAAATAAACGAAAACGTAGATACGATGTATTCGCATAATCTTACCAGTGTAAGCCTTGCAAAAGAGCTTGATCTGATTGTAACCCGAATGCGGCTCTTTATACGAAGCGCGGCGCTGGCTGTTAACGAAAGAGAGAGAGATGAGCAGATAAAAAGGTTTGATGAGAGCAAAAATCTTTTTATGGCTGTGCTTGATTCTCTGAAGAAGATTTCATACACCGACAGGGAAAAAGTACAGATAAAAGCGATAGAAAATAACTGGGACAAGTATTTAGCCGAATGCGCCAATATGATGGATGTTGCAAAAAGAGCGAATTTAAAAGTTCCGCAGGAACTTATGAAAGCCTACAGCGACGGCGCCGTTTTTGTAAATATCATTGAGAACAGCACAACAGAGTTGGAGCATATAAATGAAACGATGGCCTTTCATGAGTGGAAAGAGAGCGCCGAAATACATACAAGAATCCGCGATGCTCTCATTGCTTTACTTATCGCAGTATCCGCAGCGGGAATTCTGCTTGGAGTATTCCTCTCACGCAGCATAAGTATTCCTCTTAAGAAAACAGAAAAAATGATTGACGAGATGAATTTGGGCCATCTTGACATGCGGTTAAATATGAACCGTAAAGATGAAATCGGCGTCATGGCAAAAGCTATGGACAAATTTGCGGATGATTTGCAAAACACGGTTGTATCCGCCATGAAAAAAATATCAGAGGGTGATTTAAGCACAAGAATCACACCGCGCGACGAGCGCGATGAGGTTTTAAAAGCTCTTGAACAGACAACAAAATCTCTAAGAAACCTTATTATGGAGGATGGCGGTATGGTCCTTCACGGCGCGGCGCAAAAAGATCTGTCGCTGCGTCTCAAAAAAGAGTATAAGGGCGAGTTTGCGGTGATGAAAGAAAACATCGACACACTTGTGCAAAACCTTGACGAAGCGCTAAGCATGGTATCTGAAGCGGTAGAGCAGGTTTCAAGCGCAAGCAGTCAAATCGCGAGCGGAAGCCAGCAGCTTGCCGAGGGATCAAACATTCAGGCAAGCTCTATAGAGGAGGTCTCTTCGAGTCTTGAGGAAATCTCCTCCATGACAAAACAGAACGCCGATAACGCCAACCACGCAAAGCTCCTCGCAAAAGAAGCGCGCGAAGCGGCCGATGAGGGCGACGAAGCGATGACGCGCATGGCAGAGGCTATCATGCAGATAAAACTCTCATCTGACAATACCGCTAAAATCCTTAAAACAATAGATGATATCGCATTTCAAACGAATCTCTTAGCCCTCAACGCGGCGGTAGAAGCGGCTCGCGCCGGTGAAGCGGGTAAAGGGTTTGCGGTTGTCGCGGAAGAGGTGCGCAACCTCGCGATGCGCAGCGCGGAAGCGGCCAAAAGCACGGCGGCGATGATCGAAGAGTCGATCAAAAACGCCGAAGGCGGGGTCAAAATCACTGAAGAGGTGGCTAAAATTTTAAGCCAAATTGTAAACCGCGCCGGTAAAGTAGGCGATATTATAGCAGAGATCGCTGCCTCATCAAATGAACAGGCCACAGGCGTTGAGCAGGTGAACAGCGCGGTATCGCAGATGAATCAGGTAACTCAGCAAACTGCGGCAAATTCAGAAGAGTCCGCAAGCGCGGCGGAGGAGTTAACGAGTCAGGCTCAGGAGCTTGCCGGTATGGTGCACTCTTTTACGCTCAGCAGTCTGCCGCAGGGAACAGTGTCAAATAATAAAAGGCAAAAGGGGCAATTTGGACAAAAAGGACAGACTCGTTTGCAAGCGCCCGGGAGAGAGTATGCTGCCGCTGCCGCAAGTAAAAAGGGGGCAAAAGTTTGTGTGCCGCCGGGTGTTAAGTTTATATCAAAATCTGTGAAACCGGAGGAGATATTGCCGCTTGATGAGGATGAGCTTCGGGCGTTTTAAGTAATGAAGCAAAATTTACAATGATAAACAGTGCACCGTTTTCGGCGCACTGTTTATTTATTAAGGCGGCAGTTAAAGGCCGCTACCGATTCCAATAAGTAACACAGATAGAAACCGACGTATACCTCTGACCCAAGCCTAATACTTTGTAAAGAAAAGTATCATCCTTTTTCTCTATGCCGTTCAAAAGATCATAACCAAAAGAGATGCCGAAACGGTTAGTATAATTATATCTGCCCGCTCCTTTGGAAAGCGCTGCTCCCGCGTATAGATTATTATCAAACATATAGATTAACTCTGTCTTTGTCATACTATAATAATCAGTACCGTACTTCTTCACCGAAAATCCGCTCTGCGCCCACTCCATTGTGCGCTTCATATCATCTACACCCGCGCGCATGTAAACAGGGAATGACGGGTACTTTAACCTGAACATTCCGTAGAGCACCCCAAGAGAATTTCCTATTTGGTCTCTTA
This sequence comes from Chitinispirillia bacterium, assembly GCA_009784115.1. GTDB lineage: Bacteria > Fibrobacterota > Chitinivibrionia > Chitinivibrionales > Chitinispirillaceae > WRCH01. Next base: position 6,239 of record WRCH01000038.1, on the reverse strand, counting down.
TTGAAAAACCGACGCTTGAAACACCGTCAAAGCATTCCATTATAGTCCAAAAAGCAAAACTTGCCGCTCCCGCCGCAAGCACCGGATCTTCAAACCCAAAACTCGTCTTTAACAAATGGTAATTAAGCTCCGTCATAACAGCCCCGCCGATAAAATGCAGAGACTTATCCATTAGATAAGGTTCTGTCTCATCGAATTTAAAAGGCTTATACGCGCTTGGGGGACGGTTCCAAATGAGATACTTTTGAAGTACCGGCGCGCCGAGAAGTTCAAAGCAGAGAATAGCTGTCCCAGCACTCTTTCTCATAAGACTTGGAGCAAAAAGACATTTTTGGAATGCGAATTCCTGCGAATCCATATCATTACATATATAATCACCTGTATCAGTACTTACATTGATATTTGTATTTATACTTGTGTTGATACTTTCATTAATATCAGTGATGATATCTGTATTGATATCCAAACGGTAATCGAAACTATAGCCGGCCTGAATTACACTTACAGCGCAGAACAGGACGGCCAGCAGTATGCGTGTTTTCATACAACCTTCTCTCAAAAACTGGCCTTATTATCATGTATCTGCGCAAATAACCTCTATTACTATAAAAAAACAAATGGCGTACCATGCTATATTGAATAACGGCACGACTCTGCACTGTGCCGCTAAGCAACCTCACGGCCCTACGTGCAGTTGCGTGCGGTACAGTGTGGACTCGTGCCGTGTACCATGCTATTTATGCGTGTAATATCAATGAGTTATACTGAAATGAAGGAGAACAAACGGGGGCGTAAAAAAGGCAATGTAAATAATTAGTAAAAAAATGTAAAAAATCCTTTTTTTTAATGTGAATTGAATTATTTTTTATCCTGTTCAGTTTCCAAGGACTGCCCGGCGGCAGAGAGGATTTCTGACATCACGATATGTTTTACCTCTCGGCAGGACGGAGCAAGAAGCAGGTGAAAGGCAGTCTGGTAACAATTAAAAACGTCGAAAAAAATTTCGGCGACTTTCAGGCTTTAAAGAATATCTCTCTTGAAATAAAAAAGGGTGAGTTTTTTTCTCTTTTAGGTCCCTCAGGTTGCGGCAAAACTACCCTCTTGCGCATAATCGCAGGGTTTGAAGACCCATCAAACGGCACCGTGCTTTTAGACGGCCGCGATGTGATCCCCATCCCCGCAAATAAACGGCCTGTCAATACGGTTTTTCAATCTTACGCGCTTTTCCCCCACTTGACAATATTTGAAAACGTAGCGTTTCCATTAAGGCTTCGCAAAGTTGCCGGCAATATCGTTAAAGAGAAAGTGCAGCAGTTTTTAGAACTTGTCAAACTGCCAAAAGAGGGAAAAAAACTCCCCTCACAGCTCTCCGGCGGACAAAAACAGCGTGTAGCCATCGCGCGCGCGCTGATAAACGAACCGAGCGTCTTGCTTCTTGACGAACCGTTATCCGCCTTAGACGCAAAACTCCGCCAGCATATGCTCATTGAGCTCGACGCCATACATGACAAAATCGGAATCACCTTTATCTACGTTACCCACGATCAGCAGGAAGCGCTGAGCGTCTCCGACCGCGTAGCTGTTATGAACGAGGGCAATTTGGAACAGATAGGAACACCTTTTGAAATTTACGAAAGTCCGCAGACCCATTTCGTAGCTAATTTCATCGGGGAGACCAATCTTATTACAGGCAAGGTAACCGAAATAACCGATGAAAAACACGCCTTAATTGAATTTGACGACTTGGGCTCTCTTATCGTTTATCGGGACAAACCTATTGCCGCAGGCGATAAGGTCAAGGTGACAATACGTCCGGAAAAAATCCGCGTCTCAACCGAAAAACCGGCTGACATTAACAAAGAGTACATAAACGTTCTATGCGGTGAAGTTGACGAAGTTATTTATTCAGGTTTCCAAAGCAAGTTTTTTGTTAAAATCGGCGAGCGCACAATGTTTCGGGTCTTTAAACAGCACGTCAAATTTTTCATGGATGAAAAAGCGATCAACTGGAAAGATCAGGTTTACATTTGGTGGGATAACAGAGACGGCTATGTGGTAGAGGTGGAACCGCGGTGAAGAAAAATTTCGGCCCATTCTATGTTGCGCCAATGACGCTTTGGATAATGGCGTTTGTCATTGCTCCTATCAGCATTATCATCGTTTACAGTTTTATGACCAAGCATTTCCGCGGCGGAGCGGTTACGCCTTACACGCTTGACGCGTACCGCAATCTCTTCAATCCGGTATTTTTCAGAGTTACCCTCAATACACTTTGGGTTGCGGTTGTCTCCACAATATTAATGGTCGCGCTTGCCGTCCCCGCCGCGTATTTTATGGCGCGGAGCAGATATAAAAATTTCTTTTTGATGCTTGTCATCATCCCTTTTTGGACAAACATTATGATAAGGATCTTCGCGTGGCGGGAGATTCTTGGGAGCCGGGGGGTTCTTAATAATTTGCTTATAACCCTTGGCCTCATAGAGCAGCCCATCCAGTTTCTCTTTAACACCAACGCCGTGATATTGATAACCGTCTACGCGTATCTGCCGTTTGCGATACTGCCGCTCTATTCAACAATAGAGAAATTTGATTTCTCACTCCTTGAAGCCGCGAGAGACCTGGGGGCATCCAAGTTCACCGCTACAAGGCGCATACTGTTTCCAAACATTCGGGCGGGCATAACCACGGCGGTACTCTTTACGTTCATTCCGGCGTTTGGAAGCTATGCTATTCCAAATCTCATTGGCGGCAATAATTCGTTTATGCTCGGCAATCTCATAGCGCATGAGCTCAACACCGCAAGAAACTATCCGTTAGCCTCATCCATGTCTGTAGTGCTTACGCTTCTCACAATGATCGGCGTGCTTATTTTCCTGCGGGTCAACCGTTCCTCTGTTGAGGCTGTGCGCGAGGAGAGCGGCAAGCGGGTCAGCGATCCAACACTAAAAGCGGTACAGACAACAAATACACCGGGGGCGCAATGATTAATTCCACCAACAGACCCACCGGCAAATTTTCGCTCTCAATGTTCATGCTCGTCATAATTTTTCTTTATGTGCCGCTTGTTATTCTTGTCGCGTATTCATTTAACGCAGGCAGAACGATGGCTTGGGAGGGATTCTCGCTTAACTGGTATCATGAGCTCTTTTTCTCCCCAAGATCAGAACGTTTGTGGATGTCATTTAAGAACAGCGCGATCGTTGCGGTTACATCGGCTGTCTTCAGTACAATAATAGGAACGCTTGGCGCGATCGGACTTTACTGGTACAAATTCCGCTGTAAAAAAGCGATTCAGGTCGCAACATATATCCCCATGCTTGTACCGGAGATCATCATCGGCGTTTCACTCATGATGCTTTTTGTGCGGATAAGTCTGCCGCTAAGTTTAGTCACCGTATTTATTGCGCACATCACATTTAATATCCCGTTCGTACTACTTGTGGTTATGGCGCGGCTTGAGTCTTTTGATTATACGATAATTGAGGCGGCTCACGATCTTGGAGCATCCGAAATCAAAGCGCTCACAAAAGTGATACTGCCGGTAGCGTTTCCGGGGATAATCTCGGCGTTTCTAATCGCGATAACCTTGTCGCTTGAAGATTTTGTGATAACGTTCTTTGTGGCCGGACCGGGAGCGTCTACGCTGCCGCTCTATATTCACGCGGCTATGACGCGCAGCAACCCCGATGTTCCTACGATGCTCATAAACGCGCTGTCGCTGATTGTCATTGCCGGGACTGTAATTTTGGCGCTCCTGTCACGCAATGTTGTAAAGTATATGTTTCAAAGTAAATAATAAACAAATAAACATTCACCCATTACTTGGAGGATTATGAAAAAGTTTTACGTTACTGTCGCGGCGGCTCTCGCAGTATCACTCGCACTCTTCGCAATCACCGGATGCGGACCCAAAAAACCAAAACTCTATATTTACAACTGGGAAAACTACATGCCCGCCAGTGTAATAAAAGAGTTCGAGAAGCGTTACGGTGTAAAAGTCGTTTACGACATGTTCGATTCTAATGAGCAGCTGTACACAAAACTCAGAAGCGGCGGCGGCAGATACGACATCGTGGTTCCATCAGCCGACTACGTCTCCATTTTGATTAGCGAGGGAATGGTTCAGCCTATAGATCTCACTCTCGTCCCTAACATCAAACATATCGATTCCGCCATGCTTGAAATCCAAAAAAGATTTGACCCGCAGCAGAAGTACAGCGTACCTTACGCAGCCGGCATGGCCGGGGTTACTGTAAACATCGCAAATGTGGGTGAAGACTTCGAAAAGAGCTGGAGAATTTACGAAAACCCCGCGCTCAGAGGCAAAATGACGCTCCTTGATGACATACGCGAGACAATGGGCGCCGCTCTTAAAGCGCTTGGCTACTCCGTCAACAGCATAAATCCCCAAGAGGTTGAAGAAGCGAAGAATTTAGTCCTCGAGTGGAAAAAACATATTGTTAAGTTCGACGTAGAAGCGTTCGGCAAGGGTTTCGCCGCCGGCGACTTTTGGGTCGTGCACGGTTACCCCGAAAACGTTTTCATAGAGTTAAACGAAGCAAACAGAAAAACCGCCCGTTTCTTCCACCCCAAAGAGGGCGGCCCGATGTACATGGACAATATGCTTTTACTCAAAGACGCAAGAAACGTAGAGCTTGCGCATAAGTTCATGAACTTCGTTCACGAGCCTGAAATCTACGCTCAAATAATGGACTACTTGGAAACACCGTCCATTAACGTAGCCGCAAGAGCTCACATGACAGAAGAGACACATTACACGATCGAAGATATGGCGCTGCTCGGAGAGCTTAAAGAGGACCTGGGCGAGCATCTTGAGATGTACAACAGGGCTTGGCAGGAGATTCGGGTTGGGAGATGATACACATCAACAGCAGCGGCCTTTATGTTTCGCTGCTTGATCCCCGTATAGATATTGACAAATTGGGATCGAGGTACTGCACCGGCGGTTATATATGGCAAGTCAGCAATGCCGCCGGGCGCTCCCTTTTGTCCGGCCCGCAGTTTCCATCACAAACGCCCCCGGTTTTTGACGGTCAGGGTATGCCTGAGGTTTTTGAGATTCCTCTTGGCGGGGATAAGGCGCCCTTGGGTAAAGACGTATGTGTGACAGGCGTTGGTTTCGTCAAAAAGACAAGCGATATAGAGCCATTTCACCCAAGAAATAATCCGCAAGTTACAAAATTTTGTTCGTGGGATATTGAGCATGGGAATAACTTTGCGGTAATGTCAACGAAGCAGTCTTATGAAAACAAGTCTATTGAATTAAGACGGGAAGTACGTGTAGACGATAAAATAATCGTATCAAAAACTCATATCAAAAATACGGGCAACGATGAGATAACCCTGCGCTGGTTCAGCCACCCTTTTTTCCCGCTCAACGCAAACTTAGCCTGCGGAAAAATCAGCCCGAACACAACCCCAAACAATATGCGCTCTAATGCAACTCCGTCCCCAAATATGCCGAATGTGAGCTCAAACGCAACTCCGTCCCCAAGTATACTGCCCCAAAGCATCGGCTACAGGATGGATGATGAAAACGGTATGATATTCATGAAAGAGGATTATCCTTGGCAAAAAGGGCTGTTTCAACTCCTTAACGTCCCTGAAACAAAACTAAGTTTTGATATCCCCCACCCTGTCTGCAAATCTATAAAAATTGAGTGTGATTACAATGTAATACGCTGCGCTCTGTGGGCAAATGCTAATACATTCTCGTTCGAGCCGTTTTTACAGAGGGTCTTAAAAGCTGGTCAAGACAGCGAATGGCAGATTTCGGTCTGTTTTTCCTGACTATAACTGACTAACGTCATAAATCTACACTGCACCGCACGCAGCTGCACGCAGGACCGTAAGGCTGCTTAGCGGCACAGTGTAGATTTATGACGTAGTTCAGTTATAATAAAAAAAGCCCTCGTTGAAAGTCCAAAGACTAACAAAAAGGGCTATCTTATCAAACGGACCGGACGGGACTTGAACCCGCGACCTCCGGCTTGACAGGCCAGCGTTGTAACCAACTCTACTACCGGTCCTTTTTAACTGTGATCGGATTTGCCCGGGAGACTCTTGTCTCCTAACCAAATCTTTCCTGCTTCCTGCGTACAGACAGGGCAGCATACCCTGTCTCTGCGAGTATTTATAAAAATGGGCGTTGTAGGATTCGAACCTACGACCACCTGCTTGTAAGGCAGGTGCTCTATACCAGCTGAGCTAAACGCCCT
>WRCH01000037.1 GCA_009784115.1 Chitinispirillia bacterium | reverse complement strand
CTTGCGGTGATTATATATCGGGGGTATCAAAAGACTGTTCCAACTTTTCTGATTCACCCTTTGAGTACACTTTTAAAAATACCTCCGCCGGGGTAAAGGTATTATTGAGCGGACTTGGCGGCTTTACAAAAGAGGGGCGCAGCTGTCCGCTTGGCATGGAAAAGGTCTTCGGATTGGAAAAAGACAAGGCCGCGCTCTCTTTCTCCTACAAGCTAAGCAATAACGCTCTTACAAACTACTCGTTTACTTTTGGGATAGAGCTGCCCCTTGCGCTCGCGGGCTGTTTAAATAAGGAGGCCGCTCTTATCTGCGATAAGAAAAAATATGATTTAGGCGGTGAATTGCCGGTTATCGTTGAAAATGTTACGGAATGGGAGATTGAGGACTGGGACGTAGGGGTGAAGATGCAGTTTGTAACTCAAAAGAGCGTAAACATTTGGGCTTTCCCGCCCGACGGCGGCCAAATAAAAAGTTCAAACGGGATAATTATGATGATAAGCTGTCCTGTGACTCTTGATCCAAACGCGGCGTTTGCGTTCACCGGCAAGATAAGTTTCAAAAAACTTAAATCGAAGAGTTCGCGTCATGATTCGATCTGAAGCGCTTGACATAACGCTTGAAAATCGGGGAAGCGCGGTATGGCTGACCCTTGCCGGACACTTTTATAATGAACAGGTGCCGGCGATCCGAGAGAAATTTACAACACTGCTCAAAGACGGAAACCGCTCCTTTGTAGTTGACATGGAGAAAATTATAAGCGCAGACGACACCGTAGTTCCGATGTTTTTAACTCTATTGAACACGATTAAGGGAAAAGGCGGTGAGTTAAAGCTCATCTTCAAAAACGACTGCCTGCGGCAAGCGTTTCAACCCTGCATCAATCTGTTTGCAATATTTCCCGACGCCGACTCTTTATCAAGAGACTCTCTTTTTGGTTTACTTAAGAAACAGGGTAAAAATCTCAAACGTAAAACAGGATTTCGCATATCGCGCTCCGTTGCTATTTTCACATTGTTAATACTGTGCGGATGGTTCATAACGCTTCTCTCTGTAATAAGGATGCAAAGCGCAAGGATGCAGGAGCAGGAGACCGAGCTCCAAGAGTTAAACCAGTGGAAGCAGGAGAGCTCTATTGAGATGGAACAGCTCAAAGAACGGCTTTTGCCCTTAGAACAGCTGGGGATACTGCGTGACGCCGAGAGAGCAAAGTCAAAACGGCGCTGACACGGTCAATCCTTAAGTTTTAAGCAATCATCGAGGATAACAGCAAATATGCCGATAGATCAAAATGAAAACGGCGTTGACATAAGCGCTAAAGTAAAAAAACGCGCCGTACGCAGGGGCGGCGTTATGTTTGTCGGCAACAAAATTTGGATATCCGAGTTTTCAAGCATCTTTTTTATCTGCATTTTGTCAGCGGTTTTAATTGTTATCTCGTCAATAATATTTCACAACGCGCTTGCCATAAACAATCTCGACAAAAAAATCGCGGCGGTAAAAACGGAAAACTTAAGTATGGGCCGCGAGCTTAAGGAGCTGCGCGAAAAGAACCGTCTGAAAAGACTCATGAGCGCCACGGTAGGCCCAAGAGTACCGGAAGCTACAATACTTAAATTAGTGGATATTGTCTATCAAAACAGCCGGCAATTCGGCTATAATCCGGAGCTGCTTCTTGCGGTAATTCACGTAGAGAGCCGCTTTGATCCAAGAGCCCTGGGAAGATACAGAAGCGGCGATCTGAGCGGCGCGCTCGGACTGATGCAGGTGAAATACGAAACCGCTCTTGAAGTAGCAAAACCGCTCGGCATTAAAAACCTCAAACGCGAGGATCTATTTGACCCGGAAATAAATATGATCATAGGGACTGCATATCTTACGCAGTTAATAACGAGATTCAGAAGTTTCAAACTCGGCATACTCGCCTATAATTTAGGCCCCGGAACTGTAAGAGGCACTTTAGCGCGCAATGAGCAGCTGCCTACGCGGTATTACGAGAGGGTGCTTGTTCAGTATTATAAATTGAAGAGTATGCGGGAGGATACAGAATAAAGCCGCGTAACCATTTGCGCAAATACTACTTTAAATATTATGGAATTTAATGTAACAGGACTTTGCGTCCCCGGCAAACACTATATGGCGGATGTTGGCGATAAAATCTCCCAAATAACGCTGCTTGTGGAGAGAGGAAAATATTTTTCCATAAACCGCGGCCGTCAATACGGCAAAACCACTACGCTTTTTCTATTGGAGAAACGGCTGCAAGATGGTTACACCGTAATATCAATTAGTTTTGAAGCTGTAGATGACAGCACATTTGAAACACCTGAAAATTTTTGTCAAGGGTTGCTCAACCGATGTGCGAATTATCTCGAAAACCGAGGAATATCTGCGGCAGAAGAGTGGAGAGATGCATCTGTCACAAGTTTTAGCCTGTTAGATGCGTTTCTAACAAATATCTGCCGCGATAAGAAATACGTTTTGATGATAGACGAAGTGGATAAGTCTTCAAACAATACTACATTTTTGAAATTTTTGGGAGTACTGCGCGATAAATATCTGCTTCGCAACGCAGGGAAAGACTACTCCTTTCAATCTGTAATTTTAGTTGGCGTCTACGATATAAAAAATCTCAAATTGAAAATGGTACAGGCCGGTACACACCAGCTTAAAGACGGTGAAAAACGGATAAACTCTCCGTGGAACATAGCCATAAATTTTAATGTTGATATGTCGCTGAGCGTTAAAGAAATCGCGTCCATGCTTACAGAATATGAAAACGATCATAAAACAGGTATGGACATAGGAGCAATAGCGCAGGAAATTCGTAACTATACAAATGGTTACCCTTACCTTGTTTCTCGAATTTGCCAATACATAGAAGAAGAATCTGACAGAGATTGGACGTTACAGGGCGTCAACAATGCGGTCAAGGAGATCCTTCTCGAAAAAAGCATGTTGTTTGATGATCTATTTAAAAATGTAGAGAGCAATCCAGATTTGAAGAGATTGCTTTGGGATTTGACTGTTGGAGACAGAGAATATTTATATGTCGCAACCAATCCGACAATTGAGTTAGCTGTAACATTTGGCATAGTAGAAAGAAGGGGAACTTTAGCAGCTATACATAACCAAATCTTTGAAATCGCAATAATGAATCATTTCGCAGCTGAAAAGCAGCTGCAAGACGGTACGCTTGTACTAAGAGCCGGCCGGCGCGGTGTAACTGATAAAGGCCGCTTGGATATGCAGATGCTCATGGAACGATTTGCAAATCACTATTATGAAATATATCACAAAAAAGATATCCAATTTTTAGAAAGAGAATGCCGTTTACTTTTCATAACTTATTTAAGAGCCGTTATTAATGGCGCGGGTTTTTATCATCTTGAGAGCGAAACAAGGGAAGGTGACAGAACTGACGTTATTGTCGATTACGGCCCGGAGCAATTTATAATAGAGCTAAAATTATGGCGCGGAGAGGCGGCGCACGCTGACGCTTATGAACAGCTGTCTGATTATTTAGACTACAAAAAAAAGAACACCGGCTATCTGCTCACGTTTGACTTCCGCAAAAGAGATAACGTGGGCGTTCCTAAAAGCAGCTGGATAGAACATCGCGAAAAAAAGATTTTTGACGTGATGGTTGGATTTTGAAGTATGTGGAGTCGGCGGGCAAGGTTATGGATCAGGGGAAAATGAAGTTTGTGTCCCGATAATGGAAACATCACCGGAAGCAATTATATTATATCTATGCGGGTAATAACTCTCATCACCATCTCAATACTAATGTTAGCAGGATGCGCGGGCAAACCGCGCCTTGCAAGCTCAGACGCGCCCCGTATTCCCAAAGGCGCCGAGGTTCGCTGTCTGTTTACACCGGTTCCGTCTGTAATAAATATCCCTCTTGAGATAAAAACAAGTTTTATCGAAAAGACCGTAAACGAGCAGCTCCCGCGCGTGCTTTACGAATGCGATACCTTAACTCTCGGTCCATTTAAAAACGTAAAAGTTACCGCGAGAAAAAAAGGTAACATCAGAATGCAGCTGTCGGGCAATGAACTGATTTACAAAGTGCCGCTCAGTATCCACATGCGCGTTTCGTTAACAATCGGCGCGCTTGGCTTCAGCCATACCGAACATCAGGAGGTTGAGGCGGGAATCACTTTAGATCTGCGCTCAAAAATATTCCTGAATAACGACTGGAGCCTTGCAACGGTAACAAAACCCCAAGGCTACACTTGGACAAGCGACCCCGTGGTAAGAATACGCTCAGTATCTATCCCCGTAAAACCCGTGGCCGATTTTCTCCTCTCAAAACAGTTCGGAACAATCGGCGAAATCATCGATAATACAGTCGCGGCGTCTGTAGACATAAAAGAGATTATAAATCCGCTTTGGACAAGACTGCAGGAGCCCGCGCCGCTCGGCGCGGCGGAGTCATCTCAAAACCTGTGGCTTCGGCTCACGCCGCAAAGCGTTTACATGAGCCCGATAACCGGACGGTCAGGCAGTTTACAAACATCACTTGGCATACGCACAATTGCGGAGACTTTCATAGGCGAAAAACCGCCCGCATCAGCTCCGGTAAGACTTCCCAATTTTACAGCTCCCGGAAAAATAGACTCCGCGTTTACCATAAATCTCTATTCTGAAATTTCTTATGGCCAAGCCACGCTCATGAGCCGCCAAATGCTCATGGGAATACCTTTTAAATCAGGCAAAAAAGAGATCATAGTAGAAGATGTTGTGATATCAGGATTAGGCGGTTTTATGCTTATAAGGCTTGATCTCACAGGCTCCTTTAGAGGCAGGGTTTATGTGATAGGGGAAGCGGGCTACGATGAAAAAACACAAACTATGTTTATCAGAAATCTCAACTATGATATGACAACTCAAAACCGCCTCCACAAGAGCGCAAACTGGCTTATGCGCGGCATAATAATCGCGAAAATGGAACCGCTTCTGCGCTTCCCGCTCAAAGAAACTCTCGGCGACGCGCAGGCGATAGCGCAGTTCATGCTCAAAAACAACGAGGTCTACGAAGGTATCTACTTAAACGGTAAATTAGACACTCTAACCATAGGCGGCGTAACGCTTACAGAGGATGCTATACGAACGGTGATTTTAGCGAAAGGGTCGCTCTCTGTGAGGACAGGTAAGAAGTAACTGTAAATCTTTACTTCTGCATCGCCTTTATTATTGATTCAAAATGATCAAGCGAAAACGGCTTAGACAAAAATGGCAGCAGCTTTATATCCATCGCGCAATTTTCGAAATCCAGCTCCTTGCCTATTAGAACTATCTTCTGCATAAGCTCAGGATTGGAGCTGTTGAGCTTGTCAAGAAAAGTCTCCTGTTCCTCTTTAATAAGCCCGGGGCTTAGAAGCACGAGACCATAGCTATTCTGCTCATCAGAGATTTTTGACCAAAAACCCTGCAGGTTGAGTGTACGGTCAATTTTAACATTTTTTAAAACAATCTCTAAAATATCGTCCATCAATTGATGTGAGTCCATATCGTCATCGGCAATAAGCACATTTATTTTCTTCATGATCTCTCAATTCTCTCTAATTTAAAGGATGAACATCTGCTGAAAATAGAAAATACAACAGGTTCAGTATAAAACAGTGAAAAATTTCTTTATTGAGGCGCGATTAATCGGCGGATTAGTATCCCGCAATTACGAATTTACGGTTTATCATCTTATAATCATGACGCAATGTTAAAACATAAGCGCCGGGGGCGGCTCTTTTCCCGTTGACTTTGCAGTTCCAAAAAAACTCTGCGCTTCCATCAGGCCGCAGATGCAGCTCTTCCCGCCAAAGTATTTTACCATTTAGACTGACTACAGATACGGTTGCTGTATTTGAGCTGCTTTGCGCCGAATTAAAAAAATACTGCCCTGTTAAAATATTATTTCTTTTGATGATTTTAAGTCCCTCACTCAATTCAGCCGGTTTTATGTCAACCGCGAGAGTCTGAGCAAACGGCAAAGAATCTACGTTAATTGAACCAACTTCCTTCCCTCTGAAAAGTACTTTCAAACTAAAAGGCAATTGTGCAGACGGGAACTTCGCGACTGCTACGCCTGATCCATTTGTTCTGTAGTCAGAAGCGGAAGAAAAAGTTGTATAAGCAGAAACTTTGGCTGACTGATTAGAAACAGCTTTTACGATCTGCGCGCCCAAAAGTCCATTTCCATCTTTATCGGTAATTTTTATAAAAGCCTCATCATTATCCATAATGGCAAAAAGCGCGTTAGGAATTCCTTTGCCGTGCCTGTTGTCATCAATTCGAGTTTGTCCGGCCGCAAAGCTGCACGAAGCATAGAGTCTCTCTTTTACGGCTTCGGGAGTGATCTCAATACCTCTTTTTCTGTTAGCCTGTAAGATGAGAGCGCTTATGCCGGATACAATCGGCGCGCTGAATGAGGTTCCGCTGCTTGTTGTATAACTTGCTGCAGGGTTTGCAGGACAACGTGGGTTATAATGGGCACACGGAACCATAACCTCAGCGCCGGGAGCGCACAGATCGGGCTTGGGGCGGCTGTCAAATGTCGGCCCGCTGCTGCTGAAATTCGCTAAACGGCGGCTCCTGTCAACCGCTCCAACAGCTATTACTTCCGAAACATCAGCAGGCGCAGATAATCTTCCCGCGATATTATTACCCGCGTTACCCGCAGAATTAACCACAATAATCCCCCGCCTGAACGCTTCGGCAGCCGCTCTTGACACAATAGTCGTCTTGCCGTCCATAAACTCATAGGGATAATCATACTCACCCTCCTTATCATACACAAACGGATAATCATAAGGAAAATCAGGGGCATTAATATCATCATCAAAACCATATCTATAGCCAAGCGAACTTGAAATAATATCCGCTCCAATAGAATCCGCCCACACTACGGCTCTCGCCCAGTTATCCTCTTCCTGCCATGACTCAACTTTGTAATCTTCAGTACGCGCAACCGCAAAACGCGCCCCCCACCCAATGCCCATAAACCGCCCGGGATCATACCCTGCGACAAGCGAGAGAGTCTGTGTTCCATGATTGTCATAAGCGATAGAATCAAAAGGAGTGATACTTGTCGAATTGTCATTATCAACAAAATCCCACTCAGCGGCGATGAGTCCGTTATTTACAGCATGCTGATAAGCCTTATGATCAAACCTGAAACCGCTGTCAAAAAACGCCAAGAGCACACCGCTGCCCGGATCCCCCATCCCTTTAGCCTGCAGGTACTCATGCGCTAATTTGACGTTTACCATATCAAGATGCCACCCGTAACCGCCATCAGCGGATTGCGATTTGGCAAGGCCGGTACTCTCAATATTTTTTCGGGTATAAACATTTACAGGCCGGACATATTTAACAAAAGGTAATGAAGCGATCTCTTTAAACGCTGAGGCATGTATAGAAAAACTTGCCGCGTTCTCCCAAGGGAATTGATGACGCAGCTTCCCGCCGCGTTTCTCTATCTCCCTTATATAGCGCTGCTCAACAGGCCGCGAGTTTTCACCCAACCGAAATCCCGCCTTGCGATGCCTCTCCATAGCGCGAGCCGACACTCTATCAACATTAGAACCTGACGGTCTGTCTTTAAAAAAGACCCAAACACTGCGTACAGTGTCTTTATCAGAAACCGCCAGCAAACTCTTGCAAAGAACCGGGTCTGCCCAAAGCGAAGTATTAAAGCTGATTAAAAACAGTAAAAAAAGAGTATTGCGCATAAACTGTTTAATTTTGTCGGAACGCAGGGGCAACACTTCCCCCTTGCCCCTTAAACCTCTCTTGGTATATCTTTATCTAAAGATAATACATTAGAAGTCCCGCCTTCAATAAATGACTGCTCGGAGATGCGGGTAAGCACAGCGTTGTCCGCAAACTCTTTAACCGTAAGTGAACCCATGTTGCACATAACAGCTTTTATTTTTGACAACGTAACATCAAGTACCTCTTTAACGCTTCCAACCACCGGCACGTATCCGTCGATACCTTCCTCAAACTTAAATCCTGTTTCGCTTGCGCCCTGATTGTAGCGCTGCCAGTTTTTAGCCCGGTTTGACCCCTCGCCCCAGTACGGTTTGTAAATGCGTCCGCCGATAGAAACGCGCGGTGTAGGGCTTTCATCTGTCATGGCGAAGTAGCGGCCCATCATCATAAAATCCGCGCCCATCGCAAGCGCTATAATTATCTGCGTATCGTTTGAGAGTCCGCCGTCGGAACACAGCGGTATGTAGATACCGGTTTCTTTGCAGTATTTATCTCTCTCAGCCGCCACAGCCATAAGCGCAGAAGCCTGACCGCGGCCTATTCCCTTTTGTTCACGCGTAATACATATTGATCCGCCGCCTATGCCTACTTTCACAAAGTCAAGCTGCGCTTCTTCGGCGAGATATCTAAAAGCGTCTATGTCTACAACATTGCCGCCGCCTATCACAACGTCAGGGTAACGCTCTCTTATCCAAAGCGCGGCCTCTTTCTGAAATTCGGAATAACCGTCCGACGCGTCAAGGCACAGGGCGTCAACCCCCGCCTCTATAAGCGCCGGAACGCGTTCCCTGTAGTCATGGGTATTTATCCCCGCTCCCACAACAAGCCTCTTATGACTGTCAAGAAGCTCGGAAGGATTATTCCTGTGATCGACATAATCCTTTTTGAAAACTAGAAATTGCAGCCTCCCTTCAGAATCAAGTACCGGCAGACACTCTTTTTTACGCTTTTGCAGAAGCTGATTCGCTTCAAGAAGAGAGATTCCAGTATCGCCAAGAACTACATTCTCTTTGGCGGTCATAAATTCACTTACAGGGCGGCTTAGGTCATCTTCAAATTCCCAAAAGTCCTTATCTGTGAGTATTCCTAAAAAAATGCCGTTTTTACTCCCATCATGTGTGACGGGCATGGTGGAGTGTCCGGTTTCTTTACGCTTGTTAACCACATCCTGCAATGTGTTATCTGGACGTAAGTTTGAATCGGACTGTACAAAACCTGCCTTGTGCGTTTTTACTTTGTTGACCATAGCGGCTTGCGATTCAATTGGTTGGGAGCAGTAGATAAAGGCAAGACCTCCCTGACGCGCCAAAGCTATAGCCATCTCCGAGCCGGATACAGCCTGCATAGTTGCAGTAACAAACGGTATATTAATAGTGAGAGCGGAGCTCTCACCTTTTTTGAACTTAGCCACAGGCACGCGCAGTGAAACATTTTTTGACTGATGTTCTGCCCGGGTAAGCCTTGGAATGAGCAGATATTCAGAAAACGTACGGGAAACTTCATCAATAATTCTAGCCATTATATACCTCTTTTGTATATGCGTGATAAAACGCAAAAATATAGTTAAGCTATATAATATATATAGTGGGAAGCTGATCTTAAAATAGCGTATTTAAATTTTTACGTGTAATGAGCGAACAGTCGATATGCGGAAACGCGCTTGCCAAAAGGGTGATCTTTTTTTGGAGGACGCCCATACCCCTGCGTGAGAAGTTTACATCTTGCAACTCTGAGAGAATAAGAAGCTCAAGCGCCGCGGAGTGCATCCAGCTGACTTTATTTTTGTAACCAAAAAGCGCAAGCGCATTTGTGGTCTCAAGAAAGTGTAAAAGCGACCCGCGGCCATCATCGCAAAGCGTCTTGCAGGAGGCGAAAATAAGAATATTTTCAGCACATGCGCCGTCAAGCAGTTTTGCAAGGTTATACAGGCGATATTTTTTGCCTTCTATAAGAATCGCGGATTTTGCACCGTGAAAAGCGAGGTACAGTACTGGATAATTTTTAAGCGCAGGCTGTTTCCATTTAGAGATATAGAACTCAAGTTCCTCTTTAGTAGCTGCCGTTTGATGGATAAACGGTATTCCGCCGTTCATTTCAAGCATATTTAAAATAGGAACAATCGATGCCTTAGCTTTAAGATTATCATTCCACAACCCTTCAATGCAAAAAATTCCACGGGGTGGCATCGCCCCAACTCCTTTCACCTTGAGAAGATATCATTAAGCACCTATTTTTTAATCCTGCAAAAAGTGTCCCGACGGCAAAATTCAGCCAAACTAAAAAAAATCTTTGAATACTCAACGGCATAATTTAATTTATTATTCTGTTTGGACTGGACCTTTGATAAACTACCGAAAAAACGCACCATTAGCTCAGTTGGTAGAGCAATTGACTCTTAATCAATGGGTCTCAGGTTCGAGTCCTGAATGGTGTACCACTCATAACCCTCTAAGAATCAACCACTTAGAGGGTTTTTCTTTTCCTTGCCACATTGACAAAAGCCATCGTCACTTTGATACAAAATGACGATTTTTTACATCATTTTGCACATAAATCGTCACTAAATCGTCGCATTTTTTCTTTACACTGCGGAAGCGGACATAATTCACATTTGAGAATTTGAGAGGCTTTTAAAATAATTGATTTTATAATAGGCGCGGGGAAATCCCGCGCCATAAAATAGTAAAGGGGCTACAAATACAAAGAATAGACTACATCACATTTTGCGGAGTCTTTTCAAAATTTCTTCTGTACCTGTAACACCGCTTTTCAAAACAGGTTTTTGTATCATTTTGTGTGCCGACAAAGATGATGCTTTGGTAAAATACTCTACAGCAGGAATGGGCGATAATTTATTTGTTTCAAAATATCTCGTTAATCTGCCTGAAAAGAGTATGCTGGAGGCGTTTATCAGGCGAGAGATTGGAAAATAAAAAAAATTAGACCTACTGCCTTTTCATCCTCCCATAATGCAGCAAAATCTCATCTGTATGATGAAGCCGTCTCGCGATTTCGCGGGCTATGTTTAGTATGAGAAGTGAGAAGAGGCGGTTATTCGTCTCAAAAATATCCATTAAAACTTTACGGCTTAAAATCATAAGCGATGACTCTTCGGTCACCACCGCAGAGGCGCTGTGATTTTGGATTCCAATGACCGACGCCTCCCCAATACAATACCCTGAGCCAAAATCAAATATCGCGAGGGGATTATCATTCATGTTAAGTATTAAGTTTATCCGTCCCCGCAAGATAATAAAAATTTCTGTAGCGGCTTTTCCCTCTTCAAGAAGTACATCGCCTACGGCAGCGTCCATAATATCGCAATTATATGAGATATCGCTGATCTCACTCTCTGTGAGTCCTGAGAAAATAGTTACATTTCTTAGAATCGGCAGCAAAACCTCCGGCGCCATCTTTTTATATTTTATCATTTATACCCCGCTTTTAGGGTCTGTTTACATATTTTTTAGTGGTTGTAAAAAGATTGTGCAAAAATCGAACCATTTTAACTGTGAATGTATGGACGCATGGTTCATCGTATATTATATTTGTTATGGTAATTAAGGTGCGATGGTTATAATTGTCAATAAAAATTATGGTGGACAATCTCTTCCGTACAGGTATGATCACAATTAAAAAAGGCTAATGATGGGACTTGCAGCAGGAATTATCGGACTTCCAAATGTAGGGAAGTCAACAATTTTTAACGCGCTCTGCTCCGGATCGGGCAAGGCGGAGGCGGCCAATTATCCGTTTTGTACTATTGACCCCAATCACGGTGTTGTAGCGGTGCCCGACGTCCGTTTGGAGCGCATCACGGCGATCATCCCAACAGAAAAAGTGGTGCCCGCTTTTCTTGAGCTGATTGATATCGCGGGATTGGTGCGCGGGGCGAGCAAGGGGGAGGGGCTTGGGAATCAGTTTTTAGGCCATATCAAAAGCGTAGACGCCGTGGTGCATGTGGTTCGCTGTTTTGAAGACGGTGATGTAGTGCATGTAGACGGCTCTGTTGACCCGCTTCGCGACATATCAACAATTGATACGGAGCTGATGTTTAAGGATTTGGATACTGCCGAAAAAGGGGTATTGCGGATAGCAAAGGTTGCTAGATCCGGTGATAAGGAGATGAAAGCGAAACTTGAGGTATACGAGAAGATCCACGCAAAACTTGCCGAAGGTATCCCCGCGAGACGGGCGCTTGATAATGAGGAGTTGCAGATCGTTTCCGACATGCACCTGTTATCATCAAAACCTGTTCTCTACGTAACAAATGTTGGTGAGGATGAGCTTTTGGAGGATAATAAATATGTGAAACTTGTAGCGGAACACGCGGCGGGTGAAAATGCTCAATATGTAAAGATAAGCGGCAAAGTGGAGGCTGAAATAGCAGAACTTCCCGTAGAGGAACGCGCCGGTTTTCTTGAAACGCTTGGGCTTGCGGAACCGGGTTTAACGACATTGGCCCGCTCAATCTATAAATTATTGGGACTTGAGACTTTCTTTACAGCGGGTGAAAAAGAGAATCGGGCGTGGACAATTAACGCCGGATTTACCGCGCCGCAGGCGGCAGGTGTAATTCATAGTGATTTTGAAAAAGGGTTCATCAAGGCGGATGTTTATACATTGGCTGATTTGGAGACTTACAAAACGGAAAGCGCGATACGGGCGGCGGGTAAAATTCGTTCCGAGGGACGGGAATATTTGGTAAAAGATGGTGATATAATGTTTTTTAAATTTAATGTGTAGTCATTATCATTATGATTATCTGTGAAATCAAACATCAATTCGTCAAGTCGCATATCAGCAAAGTAATATGTTTTTTTACGATGATTAGCCTCTGTGCCTTGCCGTGCATGGGGCAGTCTCAAAGCAAAAAAGCTGTTGAAGAGCGGATGATGAGGCTTGTTATAAACGGTTCTGTCGTTCTGCTTGACGAAGAGGGAAATACGCTTATCTCTCATCGGGCTGACGATCTTTTTATCCCCGCGTCAATAATAAAAATAGTTACAAGCGCTGTAGCCTTTGATCTGCTTGGGGAAGATTACCGGTTCAAAACGGAACTGTTTGTCAACGAGCATGGAGACGCCGCTGTAAGAGGGTGGGGTGATCCGTATCTTGTTTCTGAGGAGATTGAGCTTATCGCCAAAGCTCTCATCAGTAAAGATGTCACTAATATCAGAAAACTCTATTTAGATCACTCAAATTTCACAGAGCCGATTAATGTCCCGGGGATATCTCAAACCGCTAATCCTTATAACGCGTTAAACGGAGCGCTTGTTGTAAACTTTAACTCCCTTAATCTCAGAAGATGCGCTTTAGGTGAGGTATCTTCAGCCGAGGAGGTAACGCCTCTTACTCCGCTTGCATTGGCCAAAGCATCAAACATCAGGCGCGGTTCCGAGCGCAGAATTAATCTCTCCGCAAACCCTAAAGAGTGCCGCCGTTACGCGGGGGAGCTGTTTGCTGCGATCTTCGAAAAAACCGGTATTACCGTGCAGGAACGCTCTGTAAATCAGATTAAAATTGATGATACGAAATGGAATCTTGTTTACACACATCTTAATACAA
Source organism: Chitinispirillia bacterium (assembly GCA_009784115.1). Taxonomy (GTDB): domain Bacteria; phylum Fibrobacterota; class Chitinivibrionia; order Chitinivibrionales; family Chitinispirillaceae; genus WRCH01. The sequence continues at coordinate 10,917 of WRCH01000037.1, read as the reverse complement.
ACGATATGGCGGCGATAAACACAGGTCTTCAAAAATACTCAAATAACTTTATCGCTAATCAACTCTTTTTGACGGTAGGCGCTGTAAAAAAAGGTTATCCGGCAACGCTTGAAAAAGGTAAAGCGGCTTTTGAGGAGCATATCAGTTCACATCTCAAAATCCCGCCGGGACAGCTTGTCATGGAGGAGGGTTCCGGTCTTTCAAGAAACAATAAAGTCACCGCGAATATAATGATACGGATTCTGCGGGAGCGTCAGGAGTTAGCCGAGCTTCTCCCCGAAAAAAGAGGCGCGCTCGCTAAATCGGGAACTCTCACCGGAGTTTCTAACTACGCGGGCTATATACAAACGGAAAAAGGGCTGCGTCCTTATGTGATAATGCTTAATCAGAGCTCGCCTAACCGTGACAGGGTTTTAGATCTTTTGGTTCAATACAGCGGTATGGTGGATTAAAGTTTGGCACATTTAAGGGGGCGGACGCATTCCAATCACAGTTCATAAGCCGATGTTTTCCCCGACTACACGTCCGAAACGCAAAGAACCCCCCCCTGTCATTAGTAGTAGTATAAGCAATTTTGGGGCTAAAGTCAAGAGTTCATTCCCAAACAAAACGAGACTGATCGGACTTTGAGGAGATTTTTGGGGAATCAGGGGGTGCGTACTTAATATCCCGCGTACCTTTACTTTTTATATGTTTGCTTTCTGCCGGCTATGTTTTATATTACAAAGTATGGACATAGAGCCCTTTGATCCCAAAAAGCACGCCGCGGATGATGACGGCGGCGATGATAATGTTAATATCCAAAATATGCTCTCCAACCTTAAGCATACCAATCTTTCGGCCGGAGCGGTTATAGGCAAGTACCGTATTATTGAAGAGATCGGCCGCGGCGGCATGGCTGTAGTCTATAAGGCGCTTCAAACAGATCTCAACCGCGAAGTCGCTTTAAAGGTGGTATCTGCAAATCTGGCCGTAAATTATAACTTTGTGAGGCGGTTTCTCAGCGAAGCCCACTCAGTGGCAAAACTTAACCACCCTTATATCGTAGACATATACGAAGCCGCTTCACAAAATGATATCTACTATCTTGCGATGGAGTTTGTCCCTGGTGTTAATCTCTATGACCATACTTACGATACAAAGCCAAAACTGTCGGATGCGCTTGAGATCGTATCAAAACTCGCTGAAGCGCTCTCCTATGCTCATAAACGCAAAATTATCCATAGAGATCTCAAACTTAACAATGTGATAATGCGGGAGCCGCTTTATCCTGTACTCATAGATTTCGGGCTTGCGAAAGCGATGGAAGAGGTTGACGAACAGCTTACAAAAACCGGTGAAATTATGGGGTCGCCGGCATACATGGCGCCTGAGTGCCTCGATGGTTCCGCTGTAGATCACAGAAGCGATATCTGCTCTCTTGGAATAATGCTCTATGAGATGATCACGTTTAGAAATCCCTACTTTGACCGGCGTAATGTTTGTCAAACTACGCTCAATGTGATCGAAGCGTCGCCTGTTGCGCCAAGAAAACTCAACCCTCGTATTTCGGCTGATGTTGAGGCTATAACGCTTAAAGCGATGGCTAAAGATCCCGCAAAGCGTTACCAGTCTATGGAGGAGTTTTGCGCGGATATAAAAAGTTATCTCAGGGGCGGCTCTCTTTTAGCCAAGCCGGAGGCGCTTCCCAAACGCACACTGCGTTTGATGCGCCAAAAATGGGTTCCGTTAGTCATAGCGGCTCTTATTATTGCGTTTGGCGGGATTTTTACAGCTAATAACTATCTTCAAAATCAAAAAGGGTACTCGCACTGGCAGCTTGTGCACAGCGAATTTCCGCCGAGCCTCGGACAATGGGTATTGGGCGGTGAGGGGACAGAGGAGCGCCCTTTCGAAAAGCAAAGAGGGAGCGCCGATCAGTTCAGGTTGGAAAGAGAGGGACAGACGCTGTTTCTGTCTTCACCCGGATTCTCTTACGCAAGGCTTGAATGGAGATTTACCCGTGATATTCTTATTGAGTTTGACGTACACTCTGCCGATCACAGCATTTACAATACCGGTATTTTCCTTTTTGGCAACAATCCCGACAGCGCTTACTGCATTCATATCAATCGCGGCGCAAGCGGGGAGAGCGGAATAACATTTCCCGGCAGCAATTTTCTGTTTCAGGATATCGAAAGCTGGAAGATCCCGTGGCAGGCTAAAAACAGAGCGGCTGTTGAGCGTTCGCACAACTCCATCTCTTTTAGCATAAACGGAGTTTTGGTTGCTAGAGTTTTTGACTATTTTCCGCCGCTTGGCAAAAATCATGAAAGAATAGGTTTTTTTGTAAACGGCAGCAGTGTACAGTTTTCAAATTTAAAAGTATACCGCCGCACGATTCCAATGAACCCGGGCCCTGCGATAGCGGCCGACCGCTTGTGGGAGAGAGGCGATTTTGAAAGCGCTATTGACGAATACAAAGGAGTTATGTTAGATCAGGCCGCTTTAGCTAACGCTATGGATCTTCACATCAAAATCGCGGAATGTCAAATCCGGTTAGGCAACTACAGCGACGCCCGTAAAACCCTCTCCAAAACCGCATCGCTGCAAAGCAGCGGCGACCTAAAAGCTCTCGCGATGTTTATGCAGGGGATGGCGCACAAGAAATCGGGTAAAGCCGCCTTGGCGGAGGACGAATTTGCTAAAGCGGCCGCATATTTTAAACACAGTTCTGTCAATTTTTACATTATGTCAAAAAGAATAGCCTCTATTGACGAAATGATAAAAAATGGTCTTCTTGATAACGCGCGGGATTACATCAAAGAGTATACGCCGCTTTATTATACCTTTTCTACGCATTGGGGAAATATCTATCTGCAAATTCTTAACATACAGGCAACGGCCGGCGATTTTGAACAGGCGCTTGTTACTTCAAATGAAATATCGTCTATTTACGGAAGTAACAGCGCAATAATGGCGCGGGCTCAAATAATTTTGGGAAAAGCGTACCTTAACGCGGGGCAAACCGTTAAAGCCGCGGAGATGTTTAACCTCTCTATCCAAACACAAAGCAAATCGGATAATGTATGGGAGGCGTGGTTTCGTTTGGCGGAAATTTACGAACTTGACATGGATTACAAAAAGGCCCAGCCGCTTTATCTTAAAATCCGCAATAAGTGCCCGCCGACATCCGAGATATTTTGGATGGCAATGCTCAAGTGTGCTGAATATGGTATTAACAGCGCGGTTCCGCTTGATCAAGCTGCGCTTTTACATACGGTAGTTAACAGCAATCACCCTTTCCCGCGCCCCAGATTGATTGCTAACTACTATTTAAACAGGATAGATGAAAAGACATTCAGGGAGAACTATGCGTCTATATATCCAAGCGATCTCTCGTACAGATATTATATAGTCAGGAAGCAGCTTCTGAACGAATTTTCTCCATAGACCGCTCCTATTATCACTCATATAAAGTATCTCTTTTCTCTCTCTTCCATAACAGCTCTCTCTGTTTTTTTTATATGATCATACCCCATAAGATGGAGCAGACCGTGCACAAGAAGCCTTTTTAACTCCTCTTCGTAAGTTAAGCCGTAGGCGCGGGCCTGCACTTTTGCGCGCTGTAGTGAGATGTATACTTCGCCAAGCAGATCATCATCCCCAAACTCAAAGGATAGTACGTCTGTCGGTTTATCCTTGCCTCTATATTCGCGGTTGAGTTTGCGGATGAAATAATCCGAGCAGAGAATAAGCGTTGTTGTCCTGTTTGTTTCTACACCCTCACCTTCATAAACACGTGTTGCGGTATTTATCAAAAGCTTATTTAGGCAGGGCAGTGATTTGTATTTATGGATGATTTGTATCATACTCCAAAAATAATAAATAAAGCCTCCTGTTCATCACTTATTTTCTATAAATCATGCACGACCCTGAAATACAGCTGACTGCTGCCGTACACATCGTGAAAACTCTGACCGCCCGCGGCTTTGAGGCGTATTTTGCCGGGGGATGGGTCAGGGATTTTGTTATGAACTTCTCTCAAAAAAGTGATATTGATATCGCGACAAACGCAGCGCCCGATTCTATCCGTAAAATTTTTGGCCAGACGATAGGGGTTGGGGAGCAGTTCGGGGTGATGATTGTTGTGGAGGCAGGCGTCCCTTTTGAAGTGGCGACATTTCGCAGTGATGTGGGGATAAAAGATGGACGGCATCCTGAACAGGTAGTATTTACAGATGCGAAAAATGACGCGCTCCGCAGAGACTTTACTGTCAACGGGATGTTTTTTAATCCTTTTACAGAAGAGGTCATAGATTATACTGACGGACAAGCAGACATACAAAATAAAATAATAAGAGCTATCGGCGATCCTTATGAAAGGTTTAGTGAGGATTATCTGCGGATGTTAAGGGCGGTTCGGTTTGCCGCGCGGTTCGGTTATGCGATAGAGGAAAATACGTTTCAGGCAATTAAGAATAATGCCGGTTTTATTAAGGATATTTCTGTTGAGCGGATCTTCGCAGAGATGAGCAAAATGCTCACTGGAAAAAATCCTGACGCGAGCCTTGAGCTGCTGCATGAATCAACGCTTCTGCAGCAATTTTTACCGGAAGCCGAAAATCTTTGCGGAATAGAGCAGCCGCCGCAGTTTCATCCCGAAGGCGATGTATTTATCCATACTGTAAAGACATTAAGTTTCCTGCCTGAAAATCCATCACCGCTGCTTGCGTGGGCGGCGCTTCTGCATGACATAGGTAAACCGTCCGTAATGACTGTAAGCGACCGCATCCGCTTTAATAATCACCACAGATCGGGCGCGATTATGTCTGAAGCGATTCTTAAGCGTCTCAAAGCGCCGAATGCTCTTATAGACGCTGTCTGCAGCATGGTGGATAATCACATGAATTTTATGAACGTAGGCAAAATGCGCCTTTCAACGTTAAAAAAGTTTTTATCACGCCCAACTATCCGCGATGAACTCGAACTGCACAGAGCCGATTGCCTTGCAAGTCATGGTGATATCCAAAATTATGACTTTGTAAAGGCGCGTTTAAGTGAATTTAAGGTTGAGGAGATCAAGCCCAAGGCGTTTATCAACGGTAAAGACCTGATAGAGCTTGGGCTTAAACCGGGGCCTTTATTTGGTAAAATTCTGAGTGATATTTATGATTTGCAACTTGAAGAAAAAATTGCTGATAGAGAAGAGGCGCTCTTGGAAGTAAAAAAACTAATAGTAAAATAGTGAGTTATATTATAAAATATAGGTTGATTGGAATGATTTATCATTGTCTTGATAATCATAACTAAAAAGGATGATCCACAAAAAATGCTCAATAAAAATTTTTTTGCCGTTATCTGCATCATACCATTGATGTTATCCGCGCAGATTGATAACGCGGGTGTAATAGACAGACATTTTTATAATCTCCTTTTCCCGGAAGTTTACAAAGAGTTAGCAAGTACAAAAATCAACTATCCCGGAATAAGACATCCTGAAAAACAGAGTATCACCGGCGGCCTGCTTCCCGATTTATCGGGAGAGAGCTGGGCTGCGCTTTATGGATGGGGTGAGTGGGCAAACGGCCCCGCTGTAGCCGGTGTGTGGCTTGGGAATATAGGGTTTAGCAACAGCTCTCCGTTTTTAGATGACGGTTTGTATACGGAGTATGATCCGTACATAAATGAAAGAGTTTTTTCTCTCCGCAGCGCCGCCTGGTTTACTCCGTTTCGCAGCAGTTCGTTTAAGGGGATCTCCGTAACTTACGATGCTTCGAGTAAAAGGCGTGAAGATCAATACATGGGCGGGACTTATAACATGGACAGCACGTTTTTCGGCGTCATATCACTCATAGAACTGAATGCTAATTTACATTTAAGAGTCGGTATCGGCAGTCAGAATTATGCGGCCGATCAATTATATATGTCAGATGAATATTTAGAACTGGGCATAATGAAACAAAAAAGAAACTCAGATGCAATTACCTTGGGAGTGCTTGACAGTTATAACAGAAAACTTGAGCTGCAAGTGAGCAATGTTTACCATTTTGTTGAAGATTTCTTCGATGATCTGGTAAATGACACCGTTAATGTCAATCTTGTTTTCAGCGGCGGCAAAATGATGCCGTACCATAAACACCGTTTCTTCTATGGATTCAAAGGAAAAGGCGGAGTTTCGCTTCCCTCAAAGGCAGACAGCGCTACAGGACGTCTTGAGTATTGGCGTCATTTCAGTAACGCAAGGCGCAAAGGCGCAATTTACGGCATGGGTGTCTCATCACCGCTTATCTTTGACGTGCGTCTTTTCAGAACTGTCCGCGGCATGCTCTCAGTTGATCCGCAAATTAACTATACGTACACCGATTATCCTGAAAAATTAAAATCGCAGCATAACCTGCGGTTCATCTCCACGCAGCCGCTTTTGAGCATTTACGGCGGCATAGGTGACAAAGTAGAATTCGCATTTAAGCCGTCAATAGAAAATGATGTTTTCTTTTCCGCGGCGGAAGTTAGATATAAGTTTTAGAATTATACTGACACACAGCATAAATCTACACTGCACCGCATGCAACTGCACGTAGGGCTGTGAGGCTGCTTAGCGGCACAGTGTAGACACGTGCTGTTATTAAGTATTACCAGTCAGCCTCAACATCACCGCCTATAAGCTGTAAACTTTTTGATGTGTATTGATGTATCTCAAAATCATTTCCATCGGGATCTTTGAGCCAAATTTGATATGTAGAATCGCATCCAAATTTTTTAGGGGTAAAGGCTACGCCTCTTTTTGTGAGCGCCTCCATACACGCGTCTATATCAGATGTTTCAAGGCAAAAGTGCGCCATGCGTCCGCGCGGGGCATTCAGATCAATTGAGACGTCCTCAAAAAGCTCGATAAAATTGCCGCTGCCGAATTCGAGATAAGCGCCGTAGAGGTTTCCTTTTTTGCGGAAAGTAAAACGCTCTGCGAAGCCGAGATTTTTATAGTAGTCTACAGACCTTTTCAGGTCTTTGACATATAGACATACGTGTGCGATTTTGTTGAAGAGTTGGGTTGTCATTGAGTACCTCTTTGGATGGGGGTGGGATAGGGATATACACAGGGCGATGCCCTGTGTTGGTGATTATGGGGCTTTGCCCCGTAATACAGGGCAAAGCATCGTGAGCGGACTATCTTCTTTTCATCATGTCGCCCATTGGGTCGCTGCTTTTTGGTGTGTCGTCATTTTCATCGCCGAGCAGACTTCCGAAATCTACATTTACAGGTTGTACCGGTGTAGTGGTGCGGCGTGTGGCGGCAGCCGGTTCATCTCTTTTCATCTGCTGCATTTGGCGTGCCGGGCCGCTTGGAGCGGTCTGCTGTACGTTTCTGCCCTCAAGTCTGTCTATTCTAGCCTGAAGTCTCTCTTTATCGACCATACTCGTTGTGAAGATGAGCGCTTTTTTGAGCTGCTCGACAGCTTCCTTTTTCTTACCCTCCGACTCATAGATAACCGCAAGCTGATCATATAATCCGCCGACATCGGGGCGCACGCTTATAGCGAGGTTGAGTTCATTAATAGCTTTTGCGGGGTCTTTCTCCAATCTCCAAAAGATATCCGCAAGCTCATAGCGCGCCTCTACGTTGTTCGGATCTGCGGCGATCGCGTCGCGCAGATACTTTTTCGCGTCTTCAATGCGGTTAGCGGTTATAAGGCACTTGGCAAGATTGAGCAGTACGCCCGACTCTCTATGGCCGCCGTTTACAATCGCCAAATACTCTTGAATAGCCTGATTGTTTTTACCTGTGGCTGCATACATCGAAGCGAGGTTTATACGCGCCGTAACATTGCTGGGATCTGCGCGCACCGCTCTGTTAAGAGCGTTAACAGCATCGTTGGTTCTGCCCATATTTTGGTAAGCGACGGCCAAGTTACTCCAAGCGTGAGAGCTGTTTGGGCGCAGGCGGGTCGCTTTCAGGAAGTTGTCTATCGCCTGCGAGTGGCGTCCCCACCCAAGATACGCTAAAGCCAAGTTGTACTGAGCTTCAAAATTATTCGGCTGCATCTGAACGAGTCTTTGAAAATGCGTAACAGCCTGATCAAAAGCTCCGCGCTGCATCATCTCGTTGCCCTGCATCATTAAACTCTCCGGTGATTGAGCAAACAAACCGCTGCTCAAAACAAGAACCGCCAGCACTGAACTTAATCTTAAAGACCTTTTCATGATAGAACATCCTCCAATTTGGTTAAAACTTACCTGTAACACAATAAAATAACTTCAAACAGTTTTTTTTGCAACAAAAAATGTAATGCGGTGCAATTTTTGGGATATATACCGGTGTACGGCATATTAAGGATAAATCTTGAATAGCGCTCAAAGCGCAAAATGTTTATCTTGCATTGAAAAGTGCGAATATTTATACTATATTATATTACACTGTGTGATAGGATGCTGAATTATTATGGCTAATACCGTTGTAGTTATTCTTCTGTTAATATCGTTAGTTGTAACGGCTGTGCTCGGCGCGTACACACTGCTTAGATGTGACAGCCGCAAGAGCGCACCGTTTATAACTCTTCTTGTCTGTGCGTTTATGTATACCCTCGGTTATCTGCTGCAAACCATCGCCGGCACCGCTGAGAGGGTTTCCATTGCCTTTCCGGTGACCTTTATAGGCGCCGCGTATATCGCTTCCGCCTATCTTTATTTTGTTGCCGAGTACTGCGAAGTCAGAATCAGAAAATGGATTGCCGTGCCGCTCATAAGCGTTCCTTTCATATATATACTGCTTGTGTGGACCACAGAAACGCACGGACTGATAATCGCCTCTTACGAGTATATTACCGAGACGCCGGTATGGTATCTCGCTATTAAAAAAGGGCCGCTCTACTATCTGCTTCATATTCAGGCTGCCGTATGCGCTTTTGCCATGTATGCGCTTATGATACCGCGGCTTAAATCATCAAATCAAAAATACCGCGCCAACCTTATTCTGCTTATGGTCGGCTGTGCGTTCATTGTTCTTATGGATATATTTTTTCTTTTAAAGATCACCCCCTACGGTATTAACTTAGTACACTCATCTGTCACGGTGATTATACTGATGCTCTATTATTGTATTATGCGGTATAATTTGATAGACATAACGCCGATCGCCTCTGAGATGGCGCTGGGTTCGGTGCGCGACGCGTTTATTCTTATTGATCAAAACAACCGGTTTCTAAGAGCCAACGACGCCGCCTGCACCCTCTTCCCGCGGCTTAAAGAGATAGAAAAAGGCAGTCCGATCTCCCAAATCGAAGAGTGGCCCGCCGAACTAACGCCCGGCGACGGCAAGGAGACCGTAGCTTTCAGCATGGGGAATGATAAATACTATACCGCGAGCGTCAATATCATAACCTCTAAAAAAAGCAAATCTCTTGGGTGCATAATAATTATTCAAGACATTACGGAAACTGTCCGGATGACAAAAAAGTTAGAGGAGATCGCGTACACCGATTCACTCACAGGTATCTACAACCGGCGCCACTTTGTTAACTTGACCGCAACGCAGTTCGAGAGGTCAAAGAGGACAAACGCCGAGGTTTATATCGTGCTGTTTGATGTTGACCATTTCAAGAGGGTCAATGACACTTACGGGCACCCGGTAGGCGACGAGGTTCTTAAAATTGTTGTTAACAGAGTGAACAGCGCGGTTCGTCCATACGACCTTTTCGGGCGCTACGGCGGCGAAGAGTTTATACTGAGTGTGCCCGATATCGACGAAGAGGGCATCGCGTGCTACATGGAACGTTTGCGTCTTGCGATTTGCGAAAGTAAAGTATCGGTTGGCGGAGTAGACCTGGCGGTCACCGCGAGTTTCGGGGCAAGCCGTCTTACGCCGGAAAACGGCGTTGTCAGTGCAATCAAAGCCGCGGATGAAGCGCTTTACACAGCAAAGAAAACCGGGCGCAATAAGGCGGTTTTATCATCGTCAGAGATGTTAACGCAAATAGATAACAAAATTTGAGAAATGAGAGAAAATTAGGATCCGCCGATTAACTTTTGCGCTGTGCCGTCCGGCAGCCTTGCGGCTGTCGTGCAGCTGCAGCGCGAGAGTTAATCGGCGCCTCAATATTGTTTTTTTTAAATTTTACAATATTACCTATTGTATCTCTCTTTCGCATGTTATATATTTGAGATGCATTTTTAACAATTAACGCCCCAAAAAACAGCCGTAAGCAATGATAGAGTTTTCAAAACAAATCGGTGAAAAATGGGATCTGCCCCAAGAGATGGCAGACCTCTTGTGTAGCGCATATGAGAGGGGTGACTCTCCTTATTACCTTGTCGAATATAATCCGCAGGTATCCGCACTTCTTGACATCTCCCTGCTTTGGGAGGTCTATGATTATCTAAGTGCTATGGAGGAGCTTGCCTCTAAACGCAAACGTATCATCAGCGCCTATAAAAAGGCTGAAAAACTGACCCCAGTTCTTGAGAAGCGTATAAATCGCATTACCGATTCACATGAGCTTGATGATCTGCTGATAGTACTGCGGCCGAATCCGCGAAGTAAAGGCCAGCTCGCATCCAAAAAGGGAGTTGAGCCGTTAGCGGATCTTGTAATGGCTCAAGAAGAGGAAGCTGTCTCTTTAGAAGAGCTCGCCGCGCCGTATATAGGAAAAGACCCGTCATTAAAAACTGCCGATGATGTTATCGGGGCGGTAAAAGATCTCCTCGCGGAACGTTTCTCTTACGATGAAACAGTGCGCTCAATGGCCAGGGAGTTTTTATATGACGACGGCTTTTTTGAGGTTGTACCTAAAAACCGCAAAGACGAGAAGTACAGTAAATATTCAGGTAAATCCATACCGGTCAAAGAGATTTCTAATGAAGAGCTCCTGCGTTTATTTGTCGCGGAAGATGAGAAAACAATAAAGCTCAAACTAAATGTACAGCTTTTTAGAATAACGG
>WRCH01000036.1 GCA_009784115.1 Chitinispirillia bacterium | reverse complement strand
GGGCTTGCGCTTCTTCCCGCTTTGTTTTTATCTCTGAATCAGGAGCGTCGGTCTTTGCATATTTGATCTCAAAAACATACTCATACTTTATATCCGCTACCGCCGGATGCTTTTGCAGATAAATATCGGTGTAGCCTTCCGTTACTTCACTTTCGGAATTAGGCAGATACAGGCGGCTGGTGAACAGAGACGCGAGCATCATTACTTTAAGGTGTTTTTCATCAAAGCGGATTAAATCCCTGTTTGAGAGGCGCTTCAAAAAATTCTCCGTGAAGAAATCAAAGTAGAGTTTTATATTGCCTCTGAAAGCCATCTCCCTGACCGTCGCCGCAAGCGCGAGAGAGCTTACCGTCTCCTGCTCCAAATCTTTGATATATGAGACCAAATATTCCCAATAAAGAGTTCTGATTGAATAATTGGGTATTTTCAAGTATATCTGCCCCTCTTTGGCTCCCCCGTTTGTGAGCATTCCCAGATAAAACAGGAGAGATATAAAATATTCCTCAGTGTTTAAGTTGTCAAGAGAGAATTTCTCAATGATGTTGCCATAAATGCCGCCGTCATTTGTGATTTGGAGCAACAGTTTCATGTTGCTCTCGTTCTCCGCTAAACGACGCAATCTCGCGTAATCGGTTCGCAGATTAGCGTCCACTATCTGATCCGGCAGCTCGCCGAGTTGCAGTATCTGATTGAATAGATACAGAATCATTTGGGGATTATAAACTCGTGATTTGCCATTTTTGTGAAACATATAGCCGTTGTAATATGCTTCCATGTCTATCTTAATCAGACTTTTATCCACTCCCATTTTCTGCATTAGCCGTTCAACCTCCTCTTTTGTGAGGCCGAACATCTCGTTGTATTTTGGAAACAGACTGTAATCGGTAGCGATATTAAATCCGCTTGTAAGGTCGTTTATCATCATGGGGCTAATGCCTGTTATGAAAATGCGTTTGATTACCGATGATGTCGCTGCTTTCAGCGACTTGTAAAATGTACGAACAAGACCGCCCGCCTGTACCTCGTCTTTGTAATCTTTTCCCATAGCGATAAGGTCGTTAGCGAAATTGTCGTATTCATCAATAATCACAAATATCGGCACCCCGGCGCTTTGAGCCGCAGTACACGCTACCGCTAAAGCATTAACGCCCAGGTCTTTTTCCATAGCCCGTTCCGTGTTTGGGAAGATACTTTTATACTCTTCCAAAAAATTTATTACCCGCTCCTGCACTGCCTCCGAAAAAGATTTTCTGAATGAATCATGATTTTCCGTATCCAAAATGGAAAAATCAAACCGTAAAACCGCATACGTACCCTGCTCAGGAGTCGGATTTTTGCCTATATAAAACTCACCGAAAAGAGACTCAAACTTCTCTTTTCTGTTTATATCGTAATAGTTTTCCAAAATAGAAAGAAAAAGGCTTTTGCCGAACCGGCGGGGACGAATGAAAAATTGGTAGCGGTTATTCTCATTCTCCAATAATTCAATATAACGGGTCTTATCCGCATAAGCGTAACCGCTCTCTATCATGTCGGCAAAGTTACTTTGTCCGTAAGGAACTTTTTTTATCATAATATTCAATATACAAAATTGTGCGGTTTGAACGGTAAAAAATCATATAGTAAGTGATAGTTTATTTGTAGAATAATTTGCTGTTTAAAAAGACCAAAGATGAACTGTTACAAGAGCGTAGGCAAAAATACAGAGCTATAAAGATAAGCAAATCTGGTGAAAAAATTACGTATTTTAAACTACAGTAAACACGCAAAAATTATACTTATGAACTAAACTGATCTCAAAAACAAGACTGTGTAAAAAAATGTGTACGGGGGCCATAAATTATTGTTTTAGTGATTTCTAAGTGACTTGTCTAATTTGCACAGGCTTTCAAATTGTTGTATCTTATTGATAATTAATGTGTTACTGAAATAGCTTAATTAGTGGCGGAATATATTTTAAATAACTTTGGCAGCCGAAGCGTTATTATCATCCCTATCCTTAAAAATTGTGAAAAGTACTTATGAATTATAATTGTGAATTAAAAAAAGCTCTGTTTCTTGACCGCGACGGTGTTGTAAACGAAGACACCCGCTATCCGTATAAGCCCGAGCATATTATTTTCAGGGATGGGATATTTGACCTTTGCCGCCTTGCGGTACAGAGAGGGTATATTATTGTAGTAGTTACCAATCAGGCCGGTATCGCAAAGGGATATTTTACAGAAGAGGATGTAAAAAGTCTTCACGTGTGGATGGGCGAGCGGTTTATTAAGGAGGGGGCTCCGGTAACCGCCTTTTATTACTGTCCCTATCACCCGCAGGGAGTTATCGAACAGTACCGGCGCAGCAGCGATTGGCGCAAACCCGGTCCGGGAATAGTGCTGCAGGCGGCAAAAGATCATGGGATCGATTTGACAAAGTCGCTTATGGTGGGGGATAAACATTCCGATAGAATTGCGCTTAAGGAGCTTACAAGCGTAATATTAAAAAGCGATTATGTCAAAATAGGTTACGATATTGAATCTTTGGAAGAAGTTTACGAATATCTCGTTTAGGAGAGCTGAAAAGTTATGGCTAACAGTAGCACCGGTCTAAAGGAAAACAAAAAAGCTGCGGCAATATCGCCGGAGAAAAGTACGTTTAAGCATTGGAATCTTATCTGTATTGGAATATTGTTGATTGTTACGGCGCTTGTTTTTTCACAGTTTGTCTTTACGGATAAGATGCTTGGCTCTGCCCATTCCGACCAGTTGGCAAGCGTTGGCTCAAAGCAGTATCTGAGCAACAGTATTTCACATAACGGACAGTTTCCGACATGGGAGAGTACGCGCCTTGGCGGGATGCCCTCAATTGACGCGCTCTTCAGCGACGCGCTTTATATTCCCGGTACAATTGTGAGAGCGCTTATGCCGGCGCATCAGGCATTTGGTTATTTGATGGTGCTGCATATCTTTTTAGCGGGAATGTTTTTCTTCCTTATGCTGAATAAATCGTTTGGAGTTACGCGCCTTGCCGCCCTTACCGGCGCAATGTTTTATATGTTAAGTCCGCAGTTTGTGACTCACGTGTATCCGGGCCACGATGGCAAGATGTTTGTTATAGCGTGGCTTCCATTTGTGATATGGCGCTTGAGATCGCTGCTTGCCATACCCGCGCTTCGCAATGTCGCTCTTTTGGGGCTTGGCATTGCGGCTATGATTTTTACGTCTCATATTCAGATGACCTATTTTGTACTTTGGGGAGTTTTTCTTTATTGGGTTGTCAATACGGTTTTATCGGTGCGTGCTAAAGAGTGGCATCAAAATATTTTATTAAAAAGCCTCGCTTTTTGGGGGGCGGTGTTTTTGGGGCTTGGGATCTCATTTGTACAGTTTTTCCCATCTTTTATGTTCGTACGGGAGGCTTTTTCTGTAAGAGGTATAGACAGAGGGTTTGAGCACGCAGCCTCATGGTCTTTGCACTGGGCGGAATTTTTCTCTTTGTGGGTGCATGAGTTTGGCAATAGCCTGCAATACTATTGGGGAAAGAATTATTTCAAACTTAATACAGAGTATGCGGGGATGATACCGCTGCTGCTTTCTGTCTTGGCGATTGTAAGTAAGCCGAAAAGCGTATGGCGCGTGTTTTGGGGCGCTATAGCTGTGTTTGCGGTACTTTTCGCGCTTGGCGCAAATACGCCGTTCTTTTCAATTTTATATCACACAATACCCGGAGTAAAAAGTTTCCGCGCTCCGAGCATGATTATGTTTTGGTTTACATTTGCGACGATACTCCTGTCTGTATATTTTGTTAAGGACCTGTTAAGCGGGCGCTTTAATATTATTGACGGGAAAGAAAAACAAAAATGGACGCGCGGACTTTGGATTGCTATGGGAGGCGTTACTTTCATTGCGATTCTGTTTTCGATTGAATCTTTTGCTGTTAGTTTTTCACGCTCAATGATGGGCGGCGCAGATGCTTTCAGAACATTTCAAGTTAACTTCAGTGAAAAATTTGTTCCCGCTTTGTGGCTGTGGTGGCTCTTTATCATGGTATCATTAGGGATGTTTTTAGCGGTAATCAACGGTAAAATAAAACCGGCGGTACTTGTTTTTACGCTTCTTGCCATAGGCATGGCAGATATGATAAAGGTGAACGGTCAATTCATAGCAACCGAATCACCGCGTAAATATTTTTATCATAATGATCCAACGCTTGGCGAACTCAAAAGCGAATTTGACAAAGCGCCGTTCCGTGTATTTTCTGTAAACGGCACCTTTCAGACACAGAATCAGGAGGGAGCTTACGGACTTGAGGGGGTCGGCGGTTTTCACGATAATGAACTGAATATCTACAGGTCGTTTAGAGGCGATCAGCGTGATATACACTTTTTGGAAAGTATCGCTGATATTTCGCCCGACGGCCGTCTCAGTTTGAGTATGACGAAGATCATCGGCAACACTCCGTTTCTTGATCTCGCCGATGTCGGCTATATACTTTTACCGTCTAACACAGGCGGTGTTGCAAAGGTAAAAAATCCCACATCGCTTGGCCGCTTGTCTTACGCTGCCGATTACAGGGTGATGGATGAGGATAGAATCATCCCCGCGCTCAGAAGGCGGGAGTATAACTACAGGACAACGGTTGCGTTAGTAGAGAAACCGCAGCTGCCTTTCAATAAAAATGACCGCAGGGACGACCGTTCCCGACCATCCGCAATGGCCGAAAATAATGCCGGTGATGAGAGTAATGTATTGACTGATAAGCAATCTGACGCGGTTGACGAACTGCAAACCGCAATTGATGATTTCCGATCGGCCGCAATGGTCAATAATAACCAGCAGTTAAAGGTCGAATGGAAAAAATACACGCCCAACAAAAGAGTCGCCGCCGTCACAATGCCGTCGGATGGTTTTTTGAGGATATCCGAAGTTTATTATCCGGGCTGGCGCATCAGTATAGACGGAACAGAAGTAAAATATTACCGCTCGGATATGGCATGGATGGCAGTGCCGCTTAAGGCGGGGACTTATGAGGTGCTTATGGAGCCAAAATCTCTTTATATGGACAGAGCTCTTAAAGTAACATTAATTTGTACGCTTATGGCAGTTGTCATTTTGATGTTACCTTTAGTTAAAAGAAGCAGGGGGCGTGCGGTTAAAGCGTGAATCCCCAAAACCCGTTGATTGTCCAGAGTAACAGCGCTCTTCTCCTTGAAGTCAATAACCCGCTGTTTACCGAGGCGCGTAATGCAGTAAGTCAATTCGCTCATCTTGACAAAAGTCCCGAGTATATCCATACCTATTCCATAACTCCGCTCTCTCTTTGGAACGCTGCCTCTTTGGGACTGAGCGCTTCCGAGGTGGAAGCGCGCCTTGAGCGTTTTTCCAAGTATCCGGTGCCGCGTAATGTTGTTGATGATATAAAAGAGCTGATGGGGCGCTACGGTCAGCTTGTCCTTGAAAGCGCGGACGGCGGACTTGTTCTTCGCGGGAGTGATCGCAATACACTCTCTCAGTTATGTAAACATCCGTCTGTAAAGCCGCTTGTGGGTCAGTGGGTTGATGAAAACAGTATTGCGGTACCCGCTCAATACCGCGGACTTATAAAACAAGTGTTGATAAGTCTTGGGTATCCTGCTCATGATAGAGCTGGGTATGTAGATGGTGATCCTTTAAATATCGCTCTTAGGGATACTACGCAGACAGGTCAGTCTTTTAATGTGAGAGAGTATCAGCGTCAGTCAGCAGAAAGTTTTATAGGCAACGCTCTCTCGCCGGGCGGAAGCGGGGTAGTTGTACTGCCTTGCGGCGCGGGGAAGACAGTAGTAGGTATCTATTCGATGAGTTTGCTAAAGCGCCGTACCCTTATTTTGGTGACAAATGTTACTGCCGCTCGTCAATGGAAGAGAGAGATCTTGGACAAAACCGATCTCTGTGAAGATGACATAGGAGAATACAGCGGCGAGGCTAAAGAGATAAAGCCGGTGACAATTGCGACCTATCAAATCCTTACCTACCGTAAATCAAAGCAGGGGCCGTTTTTACATTATGATATTTTTAACTGTGAAAACTGGGGGCTTATTATTTATGACGAAGTGCATCTTCTGCCCGCTCCTGTCTTCAAGTTTACCGCGGATATTCAAGCGCGCCGCCGCCTCGGACTAACCGCGACGCTCGTAAGAGAAGATGGTCATGAAAACGATGTTTTCACGCTGATCGGCCCCAAAAAGTTTGACGTCCCGTGGAAAGATTTGGAGCGTCAGGGGTGGATTGCCGCCGCAAAATGTATAGAGGTACGCGTTGATCTTCCGCAAGCAGAAAAAATGCAGTATCTCTCTCTCACCCCAAGACAGCAAATCCGTCTCGCTTACGAAAACGTAAGTAAACTCGCTGTCGCAAGGGAGATTGTAGAAAATCATCAAGGCGATAATATTTTAATCATCGGTCAATACATCTCACAATTAGAACTCTTTGCAAAAGAATTAAACGCGCCCATCATCACAGGCGCCACACCAAATAAACGCCGCGACGAGCTTTACAAAGGGTTTAGAGACGGCGAAATAAAAGTGCTCATACTCTCAAAAGTAGGCAACTTCGCAATTGATCTGCCGGATGCCAATGTCGCGATTCAGATATCCGGTTCTTTCGGCTCACGCCAAGAAGAGGCGCAGAGGCTTGGCCGGATTCTGCGTCCCAAAAAACGGGGCGAACAGGCGCTCTTTTATTCTATTGTGACAAGAGAATCAAAAGAACTTGATTTCGCCATGAACCGTCAGCTGTTTCTGACCGAGCAGGGGTATTCTTATGATATACGGTATGCGGAGGATATTTGATTTTTGTATAACCCCGCACCAATGAGTATATTATAGAAATAGTATGCAGACAACAGAATATAAAAATAGAAAACCACGCCAAGCCTCAGCAGCAGATTTATCCGCAAGCACAGGGCGTGTTCCGCCGCAGTCTCTTGAGGTTGAACGTACAATTCTCGGCTCAATGCTTATTGATCCTCAGGCCGCGGATGCTGCTATGGAGCATGTTGATAAGGAGTGTTTCTACTCAAGCGCTCACGCTCTGATTTTTGAGTGTATGCTGGAATTGTCAAATAAAAATGTTCCTGTTGACATTATCACTGTTGCGGATGCGCTTCGCACTAAAAACAGGCTCGAAGAGGCAGGGGCTCAAAGCTATCTGAGTGAACTCACCGAATGCGCGGCAACATCAGGCAACATTGAGTATTACTCAACCATCATAAAAGAGAAAGCAACGCTTAGAAGCCTTATCTCCACCGCCGCGGATATTACAACCGATTGCTTTTCGGGAGATAAAGAGGCCGGCGATGTTCTTGACAGTGCGGAGGGTAAGATATTTAGCATATCCGAGTCAAGAGTTAAAAATAAATTTGAATCAATGCGCCAGCTTTTGCCGGGTGTAATGAAAAATATAGGCAATCTCTCCAAAGGGGGAGTGAACGGAATACCGACCGGATTTATTGAGCTTGACAATATGACAACAGGGCTCCAAAAGGGTGATCTTGTAATTGTTGCGGGCCGTCCTTCAATGGGAAAGACCGCGTTTTGTCTCTCTGTAGCGCTTAACGCGGCTGTAAAGGCGGGGCACTGCACCGCGATCTTCTCGCTTGAGATGTCCAAAGATCAGATCGTTCAACGTATGCTCTGCTCGGAAGCGCGTATAAATATGCACCAATTACGAAGCGGAAACCTTCCGTCGCGTGAATTTCAAAAGTTAAGCGCGGCTATGGTCCCTCTCTCCGACGCGCCGCTTTTTGTTGACGATACCCCCGGCATAAGTATACTTGAACTGCGCGCTAAAGCAAGACGTCTTAAAGCTCAACATAATTTAGAGCTTATAATAATCGACTACCTGCAGCTCATGAGCAGCGGTTCAAAAACAGAGAGCCGTCAGCAGGAAATTTCACAAATCAGCCGATCACTTAAAGCTATCGCTAAAGAGCTGGGTGTGCCGGTAATCGCCCTCTCCCAGCTTTCACGCGCGGTAGAACAGCGCGGTAAAGACGGAGACCATCTTCCAAAACTCTCTGATCTACGAGAATCAGGCGCTATTGAGCAGGACGCCGATATTGTCATGTTTGTTTACAGAGAAGAGTATTACAAAAAGGATATCGAAGAGATAAAAGGGCAGGCTGATATTATCATCGGTAAACAGAGAAACGGGCCTGTGGGGGATGTAAAAGTCGCTTTTATAAAGGATTACGCGCGGTTCGACAATTTAGATAAAACACATGGCGACGCTCCTGAATCGGGCTGGGGGCCAAATTGATCATCGGTAAATTTATTAAAGAGGCGGTATTTTGATAGCTCCGCTCAGGTTTGCAGCATATATAGGGAGCAGTGCCCGCACGGAGCTTGTCAAGCAAATCGCGGCGCTTCTTTTGGGGGTGCGCGGCTACACCATACTTGCCGTATCTACGATTGTAAAAACTCCGCTTTTAGTTAAAAATATTGATATTACCACAAAGCACATGTATACTTTGGGTATAGAGTCTGTTCTGCTTGTGACCATGATAGCCGCGTTCTTAGGTTCGGCGACAGTCACTCAGGCGGTCTACCAAATGTCGGGCCTTGTTCCGCTTCGCTATTTGGGGGCGCTTGTTTGTAAGACAACGGTAACGGAGCTTGGGCCGGTTATCACAAGCATGGTGTTTGCCGGAAGAGTGGCGACAGGCATTGCCGCGGAGATCGCCTCTATGAAAGGAAGCGAGCAGCTTGACGCAATGAGTGTTTTAAGGTTAGACCCCATACGCTATCTCATCGTTCCCAAAATGGTAGCATGCGTTATAATGCTTCCAGTTCTTACCATTTGGGCGATACTTGTCGCGTTTGCCGGTTCTGCTCTGACTGTCGCAATTTCAGTTGACGTAACGATGCACACTTATTTGTCAGGCATGAAATTGTTTTTTAATCCTGTTGATGTATATGTAGGGGTAGGCAAGACCTTAATTTTTGGCGCGATTGTAGCCATTACAGGCGCTTATTACGGATTTCAGGCAAAAGGCGGAGCGGCGGGTGTGGGCAACGCGACTACAAAGGCGGTTGTTGTATCTGCGGTTCTTATTTTGGTTTTTGATTTTGTTGTTGCGGTGTTGGCGATGTAGGGCGGGGGAGCCGGGAGCCGGTAAGCTTGAAGCGGGTATGCGGGTATGCGGGTATGCGGGAAACCCCGGGCGGTGCCCCGGGGTATTTTGATTGTACCCCTTTGGGGTAAAAATGCAGGGATTGTCATTAATAGTGAATAGAGTGGTAATATGCTTAAGGTTGAACACTTAAAAAAGCGGTTTGGAAATCAGGTTGTGCTTGATGATATCAACCTTGATATCAATAAGGGTGAGGTGACTTGTATCATCGGTCAATCAGGTAGCGGCAAGACCGTTTTGTTCCGTCATATTATCGGTTTGTTTTTTCCCGATGGCGGACGTATTACGCTTGACGGAGAGGTGATTTCATCCCCTCTAACGAAGCCTTCTGATTTTGACAAAGTGCGAAAACGTTTTGGGATTTTGTTTCAGGGTGCGGCGCTGTTTGATTCTATGGACGTGGGGGAGAACCTGGCGTTTCCTCTAAGAGAGCATACCGGTCATACAGAAGATGAGATCAATAAAATGATCGGAGAATCGCTTGAGATGGTAGGGTTAAAAGAGGAGTTCCGCGCCAAGATGCCCTCCGAGCTTTCGGGCGGTATGAGAAGCCGCGTCGGGCTTGCGCGCGCGCTTGTAATGAAACCTGAAATTATGCTCTATGATGAACCGACTTCGGCGCTTGATCCTATAATGACAGATAAGATCAACGATCTTATTCTCTCGCTTAGAGATAAACTTAACATGACCTCAATTGTTGTTACTCACGACATGGTCTCCGCGTATAAAATCGCCGATAAAATTGCGATGATACATGAGGGAAAGATCATATTTACCGGTTCTCCCACAGAGATCCGCCAGTCGCGCAATCCTTATATTCAACAGTTCATCCGCGGCCAGCGCAAGCGTCATTATGTTGTTGACGATGAGGATACATACTCGGCGCCGATTGATCTTAACAGAATAAAAGCGCGTACCGTAGGCAGGCGCGGAGCGGGCGGGGCAGGGGGCGAAGATGTTGCTGTGCAGAAGTTTGAAATGCCGTTCCGCCCCATACAGACGCCAAAGCAGGGGGCACCGGAATAGCTTTCTATACTGAGTAACGGCATAAATCTACACCGCACCGCACGCAACTGCACGTAGGGCCGTGAGGTTGCTTAGCGGCACAGTGTAGATTTATGCCGTGAAGCGGTATAATTTGATCGGAATCACATGAACAAAAAATTAAAAACAGCATACGTCTGCAATTCCTGCGGACAGGATTACTCCAAGTGGCACGGCAAGTGTGACAGCTGCGGTGTTTGGGACAGTATCACCGAGATAAAAGTCGCCAAAAATTCATCCGCAAAAACTGCCGCTTTACAACGTGAGAGTCAGCCTGTCGCGTTATCCTCGTGTAAAGCAGCTTCCGCAACTAGAAAAATCAGCAAGTTCAGTGATGTTGACAGGGTTCTTGGCGGCGGGCTTGTGGCGGGCGGATTTGTGCTTCTTGCCGGAGATCCGGGTATCGGTAAATCCACGCTCCTTTTACAGCTAATGGCGCAGTGGGGGGAGAGTGGTGCGAAAGTACTTTATGTTTCCGGTGAAGAATCCGCAGAGCAGATAATGATGCGGGCAAATCGTTTGGGGACGGATAAGGCGCCGCTTGACATATTGACAGAGACAGATATCGAACATCTGCTGACGGTTCTTTCCAATCATAAACCTCAGATAATCGTAATCGATTCAATACAAACCATGTTTACCTCAACTCTTGAGAGCGCGCCCGGCAGCGTATCGCAGATAAGAGAGTGCGCGGCGATGCTTTTGCGTTACGCAAAGACAGAGAACGCGGCGGTGCTTCTTATCGGTCATGTGACAAAAGAGGGAGGCATAGCGGGTCCGCGTGTGCTTGAACACATGGTTGACACTGTTTTGCAGTTTGAAGGGGACGGGCGTCTCAATTACCGCATTTTACGTTCAATAAAAAACCGCTTTGGGCCGGCGGGGGAGATTGCGCTTCTCACAATGAATGACACCGGTCTCTCTGAGACGGCAAACGCTTCTGAATTTTTTCTGATGAATAGGGAGTCTCCGCAAACCGGCACCTCCATAGCCGCCGTACTTGAGGGAACCCGTGTACTTGTGATTGAACTTCAGGCGCTTGTTGCGCGCTCTCATTTTGGTATGCCCTCCCGTGTGGTTTCAGGGATAAATCCGCGCAAATTATCTCTGCTTCTTGCGGTGACCGAGAAATACGGCGGGATCTCTATGGGTGATCACGATGTTTTCTTCAATATTGCCGGGGGCTTGAGTGTATCCGAACCCGCGGCTGATCTTGCCATTGCAGCGGCGCTTTTCTCCTCATTCCGCAATAAACCTCTAAGGAAAGATTTAGCATTTATCGGTGAGATCGGTCTTGGCGGCGAAATACGAAATGTAAACAACATGGCCGCAAGGCTCAAAGAACTTGCGGCTCTTGGGTTTAAGGAGTGTATCTTGCCTGTCCCCACGAAATCAGCGGACTGGAAGAAGCAAAATTTCAATATGAAACTTGTGCCCTGTTCACGGGTCAATGGTATTCAGGATCTGCTTTTCTAACCCCGGTTACCGATGTGCCGTCCCTAAAGGGACACGGAAACTGAATAGGTAAACTTTGCCTCAACAATTGAATTAATTTCCATCCAATCAGCTTTTTTCAGTGTGATATGAAATAAAAGCAACTCCGTCCCCAGTCCAAATGCAATAAAAATCAACGTGTTACGGCGTTGACCCCCCAAAATAAAAATATGGCATGGATTTCGCGTATCTTTCTGCCGAAGAGAGATAGAGCGGATGAGTGCCGTTATGGTATGAACTGCCGTTCACAGTTATAAAACAATTTTACGAAGGAGAGGTTTATGAAAAAGAAACTTATTGGTCACAATGCGGATGTTGTGAATGTGATACTTCAAAACGCGGAGGGTGCGCTTAGTGAGGCTTACGATATCCTAAACAGAATGACAGATATCAAATCGGAAGCGACAAGCGAACTAAAAACCAACGTAGAAAGAATCTTAGAGATGCAATCAGAAATTGGTTCCACACTAAACTACATGGTCAAGCAAGCCTGCTGAATAATCATATCTCCAAAACCTCCCGGAGCGCGTACCCGGGGGGTGTCCCCGCACGGGGGTTGGCGGAAAATAAAAAAATCCAAACGTGTTTTCGGCTTCGCCTCAATAAACACGGTGTTTGGATTTTTTTAGTTGGAGCCAAGGGGGGCGCCCCCCTTGCATATCTTTATCTTTTATCTGAAATTCTTCTCTGTATAATGTGTATGTGATCCCTGAGTGTTCCTGTAAATAATCTTCTGAATAGAAGATCTCGGACCGCTGAATGGGAAGCGAAGCGTAAACTTGCCTTCTCTCTCCTGATCCAAAAATTCAGGCTCCATCTTCGCAGGGGCTGCGGGGAACTCTCTGCCGTTTACATCCACAATTGCAAAATGTGTAGCGTTCATGCGCATCGGGTTAAATGAGTTGTTGTGCATGTGGATCTCCGCGACTGTTGTGTTGCCTCTTGTTTGAAGCGCAGGTATCGCAAGAAGAATGTCAAACCTGTTTATTCTTCTGAACATCACAGTATCGGTGTAATCAGTAATAACCATAGGAAAAGCCGCGTAAGAACCGATGTTCTCTCTGCGTACATCGCTGAGAAGTTTTTTAGCGGCGGCGAAATTTTCGTCAAAGTAAAGAGCAACGTTTGCGTAATACTCAGCTCTGATAAGTCCTTCAACATCCGGCTCTTTTTTGTCTTTCATGGCCATCTCAAGCTCCATCTGACCAATTTCAAGACTCTCCTGAGCCACATTTCTCACTACAGAAGCGCGCTTCTCCTTAAAAGGCGTGGGATCTGCCGCTTTCTCAATAGCTCTGTCATAAAAAGCGAGAGCATCAATAAATCTCTCACGCGCGGCGCTTGAGTCACCGAGCTGAACTACAAATGCCGCATACTGGTTGCGAAGCTCAGGCGCTACATCGTTGATATGCGCGGGAGTCATCTGCCCTTCAATTTCATCCATCAAAAGAGGAATCGCACCCATCTGCGAATTTCCTTCGTTGAGAACCATTGTGACACGTACTACCGCCATCTCAATAAAACGATCGCGAAGTTTCTTTGACACTTTGTCAGGATTCGCCCTAATCGCATTGCCGTAGTGCATATAAGCGGTCTTAAGCTGAGTACGGCGAGCATCGCCTGTAGCTCTTTTGGACATGTTATACGCCTTGTCTCCCTTAGCCTCGTCGCCTCCGCCGCAGGAAACCATCATCATCATTACACAAACACCCGCAAACAACTTAACCAAAACCTTCATTGACTCCCCCTTGTTAATTTCGCGCCCTTAAACCATATAAGGAACTATCTACTAAAGATGGTTTTTTCCACATATCTTTGTCAATACTTTAATTTTATATATCATAGAAAACTTGGCTCTTCCTGCTCAAACTGGCTCTTTATCCTGCATCCTGACCGTGTTTATTGCGACCCTATCAAACGCGTGGTGGTATCGCTGACGGTTCGCTAACCAATCCGTATCCGTTCGCAGTGCGTTGTATGCTGCCTGCTCTTCTGCACGGTAGGTATCAAACGATGTCCGCCAAGCGGTCGCTGCCACTATAACATTTAAGGCTTTGGCAATTTTGTTAAGAGTAACAAGTCTCGAAAAGATGAACAATGGCACTTTTAAATTTCTCCGCAGAGAGGAGCAAAAAGAGTTACAAATAAAATAAAAAAAGATTTGGCAATTTGTATGAAAATGTATTATCTTGAAAATATAACTGTATATTAATGTATAAGCCCCATATTCGACTATGTCCGTAACTTTAGCCCTTGATGAGGCGCTGGCTTTCTGCTTATTAAAAAAGACGTTTTAGAAAACATAAAATATCCGTGGTTCAGAGAATGCGTTATTGAATATGAAATAGACGGAATCCCGCACGCGACATGGGCGGGAGAGGATGTTGGTTTTTGTTTACAGGCAAAAAAGGCAGGTTATAAGATTTATTGTGATATGGATGTGAAAGTTGATCATTTAATATTGAATCCGTTTGATAATCAGACGAGGTAGATATGAATTTGTTTTATATATCATACTTAGCAAAGTAAAATGATTATGGTATTTGAGTTGTGGGATGGAATTTTACTCTAAGATATGCGTATGGCGGGGCGGACGAGAAAAATCGTACCGGTGATTAAAGCGACATTACAAACGGTGGAAAGGGAGTAGTTATACGATGTCAAATCCAGATCGTCAAGTACCGGGACTAATGGAGGGAGAGATTGCTCATGTTGTGTTTATGGGTGTAATGTCTCCATCTCTCACAGCAGGGCCGTCCCCTGCAAGTATCAGTCGGCATGGTTCAATGAACTTTTTCTTTGTAGGCCCGCGCGTGCGAGAAGGAAGGATTCTTATTTATGGCCCGACAGGGAGTCTTGTACGCGAGTTATCTATATCTGACAATGCACTAACGCAACAGAGTCGCATTATCACTACGTGGGATTTAAGAAATTCGAGCGGTAACATAGTAACAACATCGAATTCTTATGAAGCGAGGGCTAATCTATCACTGGTTGGCGGTACTCCTCCGTATACACGTAATTGGGGTATTGGAGTGGCTGCTTAATGAATCTGTGTAGCGCAGAATAGAGATTCGATTGTATGACGGCCCGACAACTGCGACAACGTTAATTACACTTATGATAGGAGAAAATGCAATGAGCAGGTTTTTAAAAGTGTTTGTGTTAATTTTCGCGATTGTGTTGATTATTGGGTGTAATGGTGACTCCAGTACCGGGCCCCGTGGTGGAGGCTGTCCGTTCAATCCTGACATCACTTATGGTTCATTTACCGACCCCCGAAATAGCAAAAAGTATCATACGGTGGAAATAGGTACCCAAACTTGGTTTGCGGAGAACTTGAATTATGCGGGTGTTGATGGTGATGTTGGTGTGTGCTATGATAACCAACGGAATAACTGTGCAAAATATGGAAGATTATATACTTGGACAGAGTCTATGAATATTGATTCAAAATACGATCACATCTTATGGAACGGGAACGATGCAAATCATCAAGGAATTTGCCCTAACGGTTGGCGTTTGCCAAACGATAGTGATTGGGATATTTTGGCGATGGTTGCTGGTGGCGAGCGTACGAGTATAGAGACTGCGTTGTCCTTTTATTGGTGGCGCGAAGTAGGCGAAAAACTTAAATCAAAATCCGGTTGGGACAATGATGATTGGTCGTTATGCGATGTAGATGGTAACTGTATAACAGGGGGTAGCGGAAATGGTACGGATAATTTGGGCTTTTCAGCCCTACCTGGCGGTTATACTTCCGATGGTGATTTCAGTTTCATTGGTTCTCATGGTTACTGGTGGACAGCTACGGAGAGCGATATAAGTGGCGCGTGGATCCGGTACATGGACGTTGCCAAAGACATGTTTGGGGCAGATTTTAGTAAAAATTTCGGGGCTTCTGTGCGTTGCGTGAAGTAATATTATAAATGGTGTTAAAAAATGGAAAGGGAGTACTAAAATAATATGACTCAAAGCGTTTTTGTCCTTTATATCGTCATAGAAAACTCTGACACAAACTCTAAATATCATGCCTGACAAAGCGTAGCGAGTAGCCAGTATCGAACCTTTGAAGATGAACTGTATAACTATAATAAAGGGTCACCAGTATGATACATAGTGTAATAGTAGTATACATAGTGCTTGGTAATGATGATGAAATGGACAATAATATTACTGAAAATCCATCCATAGGGCTATTCAGGGTTCGCAATATTATATCACAACGTTACGTATGGTGTCTGACATACTCCACCGACAAAATACGCGGAAAAGATGCCGCGGAAATTCGAGCAACGCAAGGATTTCTGCCGCCGGACGGAATCGGAACAATCAACGAACGCGCCGATTTCAAATTTGGTGGCGGAAAGGTTTTGCAGAGCGGGCCGCGCTTCAAGCTGCGAAATACTGGCAGACTCAAAACCACACTGAATAGTCAGTTGAATTTTATCTTAACATAGGATAGGAAATGCAATGAACAGATTTTTAGTAGTGTTTGCGGTAACAGTATTGCTATTTGTTGCTTGTAACAATCCAGCCAACAATAAGACCGTCAATAACACCTCATTTACCGATTCTCGCGATGATCAAGTGTATCGGACAGTGGTAATAGGAGGTCAAAAATGGATGGTTGAGAATCTCAACTATATAGCAGATAGTAGTTGGTGTTATGATGATGAAATCTCTAATTGTGCGATATATGGTAGACTATATACTTGGGGTGCAGCAATGAAAGCCTGTCCTGTCGGTTGGCGTTTGCCGGCTAATACAGATTGGGATGATTTGGTTGCTGCGGTAGGAGATAGTAGTGTTGCTGGTGGAAAGTTGAAATCAAAAACCGGATGGAGTGATAAACTAGATGGTAGTAGTAGTAACGGTAGTGACGATTACGGATTTTCTGCCTTACCAGGCGGCAATAAAATGGAGGATAGCAGCTTCGGAGGTATCGGCGAACAAGGTAGTTGGTGGAGTGCCAAGGAAAACGGAAACGACTTTGCATGGGCCTTTGGTATGAACGATGATAACGCTATCGCTTGGTACAAGCACGCTGAATATGTGGTAATTGATGACAGCTTTTTACTTGTGTATGATTACGGAATTAATAAGGATAACGGGTTATCCGTGCGTTGTATTATGGATATGCGCCCGTAGTAAGGAAATGGAAGAAGGCGTAAATAATACAATGCTGTGAAAATCCGCATTTGGCAAGCAGTTGATATTAAGACCTTGGAGCTGAACAGCATTCTAAATGTGTAACTATAATAAAGGGTCACTAGTATGATACATAGTGTAGTAGTGGTATACATAGTACTTGGCAATGTTGACGAAATGGATAATGACATTGTTGAAAATCCATCCATAGGACTGTTTAGAGTTCGTAATATTATATCACAACGTTACGTATGGTGTTTGACATATTCAACAGATAAGATACGTGGAAAAGATGCCGCGGAAATTCGAGCAACGCAAGGATTTCTGCCGCCGGACGGAATCGGAATAATCAACGAACGCGCCGACTTTAAGTTGGGTGGCGGTCAAGTTTTGCAAAACGGGCCGCGTTTTAAGTTGTAAAACACTATCAATAACTCAAACACAAGGAACAAAAATGCTCAAATCAATTAATCTCATATGCCTTGGTATTGCCGCAGTTGCCATGTTTTTAATTACTAGTTGCATTAATGATAGCGGGGTAAACGGCGGCAACGTAGCAACGCAATTTACTGCTGCTTTTAACACCAATGGCGGAATACCGGAAATCCAAATATCTAATCCCATTCAAATACCACATTATGCCAATTTATTTAACTTTTTACAGGAGGCTATATGAAAGCGAAATCGTTTTTAATGTTCATTCTTTCTACAGCCTTAATATTACAAGCAAGCGCTACGGTTATACAAATATCTTCTTTTGAAGAACTATGCAAAATTGGGCAAACCCCTAGTTATCCATTAGATGGCAGTTATGTATTAACGCAAAATATTGATGCTTCACCCAGTAGAGATATGGACGGAGGGCGTGGGTTTACCCCTATTGGTAATTTTGATAATCCATTTTCTGGTTCGTTTGATGGAAACGGACATATTATAAGAGGTCTCTATATTCGGAGGTTTAGTTATAGGGATGTTGACGGCGGTGAGAATGTAGGATTGTTTAGTTTCGTTAGAAATGGAGAAATAAAAAGGGTTGGACTTGAAGATGTCTCAATAACAGGCTTTCGCTATGCGGGTAGTATAGCTTCAGATATACGCAACAGCACAATTACTGATTGCTATTCAACAGGGGAAATAAGCATAAATGGTAGCGTCATAGGCGGTTTGATAGGCAGTTCATCTAACAGTACAATTACAGGTTGCTATTCTACAGTAACGGTGAGAGGGGGTACAAGTGGTTTAAGTGATGTAAGTTTAAATGCTGGCGGCTTGGTAGGATATTTTGCTAACGGTATAATTATCAATTGTTACTCTATAGGAACAGTGAGTGGGATTAGAAATGTGGGCGGTTTGGTGGGCTACTTAGCTCAAGGAAGTCAAATTGCAAATAGTTATTCTAAAGGGCCTGTGAGGGGAGTTATGACAACTAGGTCAAGTTATGTTGGTGGTTTAGTAGGCTACATTTTCTCTCAAATGAACTCTACGGTAGGCGCTACAATTACCAATTGTTATTCTAGAGGGGCTGTTAGCAGTTCTGGCGATTGGATAGGTGGTTTGGTGGGTGCTATATTCTGCAACTTAACTACAATTAACAATTGCTATTCCACAGGCTATGTGGTCGTTATCGGTACTGGTAACAACAGAGGTGGTTTTGTTGGAGCATCTTTGGGAACTATAACCAATAGCTTTTGGAACTCGGATAGCTCAAATCTGAATACCTCCGCAGGCGGTGAAAGCCGTACCACGACTCAAATGAAGCAACTGGTTACTTACACCAGCTGGGATTTTGATAGCATTTGGCAAATAGACGAAGGTACCGACTACCCTTACCTGTTGGCTTTGGCACATACGTCTATAATTGAGAATAATATCACACGTAACACTGCTGCTGCTTACGTGCCTCTCATTAGCATTAAAGGCAAAACATTATACATAAAAGCAGCGCCAAGTTCTGAGTTACAAATTAGAATTGTTGACATGAGAGGTAAAACGTTGACTCGTTTCAATACACATGGCAGCAATAGTTTTTCACTAAGCAAGATTCCTGCGGGTCGATATTTGGTAGAAATAAAGGAGAACGGAAAGAGGGTTACGGCATCGGCGATTGTTTTCAAGTAAGGAGAAAAAGAGTTATTGCAGAATGGAAAACATTAATAGATTTTGTGGGTGGATGGTCAACAGCCGGAATGAAGTTGAAGGCTACTGGTGGATGGTACAATAACGGCAATGGTACTGATGATTACGGTTTTTCGGCTTTGCCGGCAGGTCGATTTCAATCCGACAACACTAACAGTAACTGGTGGACTACGAGTTATACTGGGGACAATGCGTCTGATGCGTACGATGCCTGGAGTTTAAGTGTGTATCACGATAGCGCTGGAGCTTATGAAGTCGCCATGAGTAAAAGTAATGAGTTTCCGGTACGCTGCTTGAAAAATTGACAATTAGAGATTAAAAGTGGATGTCTCGTTACTCACGGTAATAAGGGAGATATAGGTGATGCATAGTACAGTGGTTCTATACATAATGCTTGGAAATGTTGACGAAATGGACTTTAATATTACTGAGAACCCATCCATAGGGTTGTTCAGAGTTCACAATACCATATCACAGCGTGACGTATGGTGCCTTGCGTATAGTACCGACAAAATACGTGGTAAAGATGCTGACAAAATAAGGGTGACGCAATGCAAACACCGCTCTTTTGCCGCCGATGGGAATCCATCCCGTGCCCTATTAAAAAAATAATAGGCAAACATCCAGGAAAATATATTAATTTATTATGATATACAGATGTATTGAGTGTATATTGTACTATCTAATATAGTGCGGTTCTATTTATTTTTGTAATCTACGTTCAAGGAGTGATAAAAGATGTTTGCTTATCGTAATGTTACTTTTAGAGCAGTTGCTTTTTTGATGCTGCTGTGCGCGTTGCCGCTGTTTTCTGAAGATTTTGTCTGTACTGTGAAGGGTGTTGTGGGAGATGTAAAGGTAAACAGGTCACGAGTCCGCAGAGAAGAGGCGGTCAGCAGCACTGCGGGCTTTCGGGCGGTGCAGATCAATATGA
The DNA here is from genome assembly GCA_009784115.1 of Chitinispirillia bacterium. Lineage (GTDB taxonomy): Bacteria > Fibrobacterota > Chitinivibrionia > Chitinivibrionales > Chitinispirillaceae > WRCH01. The sequence continues at coordinate 4,482 of WRCH01000036.1, read as the reverse complement.
TTCTGCGGGAGAGAGATGTGATACAGACTTCTGCGCAGTCGGAGGTGAGGCTTGAAACTCCCGACGGCAGTATCATAACGCTTGGGGAAAACACCACTCTTGAGATAGCAGCGATTAGACACTCTTCAAAAGCTGTTAACACGAAAGTTAGATTAGTTGGCGGAAGTATGGTTACGAATGTACAGAAACTCACCAACAAAAGGTCTACTTTCGAAATTCAAACCCCAACCGCCACAGCTGCGGTGCGCGGCACAATTGTGGAACTTGAAATCGGCACCGGCGGAGTAACGGAGATAAAGGTCTTTGACGGCAAGGTAAATGTTGCTCCCGCAAATTCCAAAAAATTTGTAGAAGTCGGCGACCGTCAGGCTGTTCAGATAACTCCAAGACAGAGAAAGTTAGTTGTGACAGAAGTTCCAAAAGATTATAAGCCAAGATCAACAAGACTTAAAGGCGAAGAGTGTCCGGAGGAGGCGGCCAAGCGGATTAAAGAGAGTCAAGCTAACCAAGCGGCTCAAGCAAACCAAGCGAATCAAACAGGCGGAGCGGGTGCCGCCGGCGCGGCTCTTGTCAAGCTCAGCCTCGCGCTTGATGATGAGTTGGCGGATACCCTCAAAAAACATGCAAAAGAACCCATTACCATTAAAGGTACAGTAACTCCGCCGAGTGCGAAAGTGAGCATAAACGGCAAGGTGGTTAAACCTGATCGGTCAGGCGCTTTTAAGCATACAATGAGAGCGCCGGCGGACTCCGGCGTGTTTACGCTTAGGGTTGTGGCAAATGATAACAATGTTTCGGAAACGGTACTGCGCACTGTGAAAGTAGGCAATACATTTAAAGGGGTAAAACTTGTTACGCCTGTTGAAGGTCAGGAGGTTGCCGGGCCTTATGTATTAGTAAGCGGAACAGCCGTTTTTGGTTCAAAAGTAAACGTCGGCGATCAAAGAATTGATGTAGATCAAAATGGAAATTTCAGCGCGAGTGTTGCTTTACCCGCTAAAGATAAAGACGGGAATGTTAAACTTGAGATTGAGATTGTTGACGGGGAAGATAACGCGGTGTGGTTTATACGGAATGTTAAGCATAAGAAAGGCGGGAAATAGGGTTTTGGAACATAGGGCGCGCCCTATGGAATTGATTATGGGCTTTCAGCCCGGATTTTGCTTATTTTCCGCACCCCTTTAGGGGCGCAAGATGCGGCAGAGTTGCTTTCCCCTTAAGCAGCTCCCGCGCATGCTCAATACTAATCTGCGACTCTCCGCCAAGCATCCGCGCAATCTCAGCAGTCCTCTTTTCGTAATCTAGCTCGCTTACCTCAGTTATGGTGCGTCCGCCGGTATCCCTTTTTGATACGAGATAGTGATGATCTGCGTTAGAGGCTATTTGATGAAGATGGGAGATACAGAGTACTTGGTGAGTGCTTGACAAAGTATAAAGAGCTTTTGAGACTTCGCCCGCAAGACGGCCGCCTATACCTGTGTCTATCTCGTCAAATATAAGCACCGGTATCTCATCCTGTTTGGCAAGTATTGATTTTACGGCAAGCATAAGACGGGAGATTTCACCGCCTGATGCTGACTTTGCAAGCGGTAAAAAAGGTTCGCCTTTATTTGTTTTCACGAGAAACCGTATTGTCTCAATTCCATACGGTGACGGCTCATCAAGTTTTTGAAGATCGGTTTTCCACTCGCCGCCGTTAAAGCCAAGTTGTTCCATTCGTTTGGTGATCTCTTTATCGAAGATAGCAAGAGCGGATTTGCGTGCTTTACTCAGGGATTCTCCTTGGGATAAGCACTCTGTGCGTAGTTTTAATACCTTTTTTTCGAGTTGATCGATATCGGAATTAGAATTTTCCAATAGTGAGAGACTTTTTTCTATCTCTTTTTTCTTTTTGATGAGATCATCAAGAGTACATGAGTACTTTTTTTTGAGGCGCTGGATTTTGGCAAGACGGGAATTTATCTCCTCTATTCTGCCCTGACTGTTATCATCGCCTGTTTTTTCAAGATAAGCGCTGCAGAAGAGATCTAACTCAGAGCAGGCGGAGAGGACGTTTTCCATATCGTTAATCCACGGTTCAACGGCAGGATCATATTTGCCGAAATTTTCTAATTTACGTCTGACCAGTGTGAGTTTTTTTTGCAGAGATTCACTTTCAGATGAATTTAGCAGAGTCAGGATCTCTCGTGCGCAGGAGGCTCTCTCAGCAGATGTTGACAATAAAGAGAGTTCATGTTCAAGAGCTTCCTCTTCGCCCTGCTTTGGATCAAGGATCAAAAATTCTTTACGTTGAAATTCTAACATGTCCTTTTTGTCAGCAAGTTCTTTGGCGTTTTTTTGTATTTCTCGCAGTTCTTCTTTGGCGCTGATGTATATGTTGTATGATTCGGTATAGATGATTCGCGCTTTACTTGTTTGCGGCAAAGCGTCAACAAGATCAATGTGAGTATTCTCATTTAGCAAGGACTGATGCTGGTGCTGGCCGTGCAGGTCAATAAGAAGATCACCAAGTTTTTTCAGTGTTGACAGTGGGAGAGGGATCTGATTCACGTGGATCTTATTTTTGTCGCTGCGGGAGATTTTACGGCGGATTATTAAACAGTTCTCATCAACATCAATACCGTTTTCATCAAGAAAATCACGCAGTTTAGGACGTATATTTTCAATTTGAAGAGATCCGCTCACCTCCGCCTCATCGCTTCCGCTGCGGATCATCTCTGAAGAGGCTCTTTCGCCAAGCAGCAGCCCTATAGCGCCGATGAGTATTGATTTTCCCGCTCCGGTTTCACCGGTAAAAACGGTAAACCCGCTGTGAAACTCAAGAGAGATATTTTCAATAAGCGCGAGATTTTTTATGTGAAGCTCTCTAATCATTTGTCAATAACCTTTGTTTTTTATCCTTGACGACAAAAATATCGCCGATATCTCTTTTTACAAGCTATTATCACTATAGATCATCTTATTTTTATACCCCTGTCCCCAGCCAAGTTTATTCCGTAACAAAGCAAAATAAGATCTCTCCGCTAACTGTATGAGATTAGTCCGCACTCCGCCGTAAGAGACAATAATCTCGTCACCGCTCTGAAGCCTTAGTGACTCAAGGCCGTCTGCGCTGAGGAGCAGATCGGGGTTTTTCTCATTTATCACAAGCTTTATACTGCGGTCGCATGGAAGTATGAGAGGCCGCTCAGTGAGAGAGTGAGGACAAATGGGAGTGAGCAGAAACGCCTGTACCGTAGGTTCAACTATCGGGCCTCCTGCGCTCAGAGAGTAGGCGGTAGAACCGTTTGGAGTGGCGACTATTATCCCGTCCGCAAAAAAATCAGTAATAAAATCAGAACCGCACCATGCGGAAATAGAGGTTAGCTTTGGCGTGTTGATTCTGTTTATGTAAATATCGTTGAGCGCGTTAAATTTACAAATGGTATCACCGCCGCGCTGCACGCAGGCTTCAAGAACCATTCGGCTTATGGTGTCATATTGTCCGGCTCTGATTTTATTAAGATTTATCTCAAGTTCTTCGGGACTGATATCGGTCAGAAATCCAAGCCCGCCGAGATTAACCCCAATAATAGGCTTTTCACAAAAACGGCTCATGCGCGCCGCGCTTAGAAAAGTACCGTCGCCGCCTACCGAAACGACGGCTTCGCATTTGTCAAGAAAACTCTTTTCGCAAGTTTCTGCGTGATCAGCATTAGAGAGCTGATCTGCAAGATTTGGGTGGAAGCAGACAGGGATGCTGTTCTGTTCAGCCCATTTTTGAATACGGCTGAGTACCTCAGCAATCTGCGCTGTCTTTTTAAACGCTACTATACCGAATGAACCTATAGGTTTCATTTATTGCCTTATCAAAGTTGGTTTGAGTTTGATATGATGTATAAATATAAATTATTGTTGCAGTATGCGTTTAGTATTATATTTTAAGAGTATAAGCGCCAAATACTGTCAGAAAAGGAGGCTGTACTATAATGGTGACAATGGCTGCAGAAAGGCGAGTTATAGATGAGCGGCAAGCCGCAGTTGAATTCGATGGCCGCTGGCTTTTACTCGACAAAAGAAGTTTTCCGCTTTCGGAGGATATGGGGTACATAATAGCCTATGGCAACGGAACTCCAGAGGATAGAGATACACTGATGGAAATTAATTGGAATAAGTTTAATGGTAAAGCACGTCTTATGAAAGGATACACGCCCAAGGATGAAATATACGACTGAGAGTTTACCTAACAAGACGCACATCTATCAAAATTATTTTGACAGGGCTGGTAACTACATTTACGTTCAGGATGTCAAAGTGCCCGTATAGATGAATAGTAAAATGAGCGCATGATTTCTCCGCGCCCATTTACCTTAAGTTAGCTAGTCGATCCTTAAAAACAGATTTTTATTATCCAACATTTACTATACATTATGTCCGATGTAAATGTGTGTGATACGTTTCTGAACATGTTTTCAAAAAAGACAAAAAACTTCCGCATCCATT
>WRCH01000035.1 GCA_009784115.1 Chitinispirillia bacterium | reverse complement strand
CGCGGTACTGTGGTTACATCCGACGGCAAAAAAGAGAGAGTATCGTTGATGATTGGTATTCGTTAGATATTGAGGTGCCGGCAAAGTCTTGCGCTGTACCGTCCTCCGACTGCACTACAGCCGTGGGGTCTTCGGACGGTACAGCGCAAGACTTTGCCGGCGGGTTAATATATGGAAACCTCCCGCACCGGTGTTTGCGGGGGGGGGCGTTGCGGGGGGGTGTCCCCCCTGTCAAGGGGGTGCGAAGCACTCCCAAGTATGCGTTTTAAGATTTTGACTTTGACTTTGATTTTGAATTTGATTTTAACAATATGTGATTCACAAAACCACCAAATTATCCCGATGGATAATCTCATTAAACTTTACCGCCCCAAGTTTCTCTTCAATCTGTTCGCTCTTATTCCCGCGTATAAGTTCTATCTCAGACGCGGTAAAATTTGCCATGCCTCTTGCTATGATCTCTCCGTCAATATTAAAAATATCGACCATATCGCCAATTTTAAAATTCCCGTTTACGCCTGTGATACCGGCTGCGAGGAGGCTTTTACCTTTTTGTATTATCGCTTTACACGCTCCTTCATCCACGGTAATGTTTCCGGCCGACTCTCCGGTAAAGGCGATCCAGCGTCGTCTTGACGGCATTTTCTTTTCACATGGCATGAAAAGAGTGGCGCAGTTTTCATTATTGAGAACGGTGAGCAGTCTTTGATCAAATCCATCGCCGATAAGCGCGGGGATGCCTGCGCGTGTGACGATTTGCGCGGCTTTCAATTTGGTTGACATGCCGCCGACGCTTATATCGTTCTTTTTGTCGGAGGCCATTTTCTGTATGCCTGAGGAGACGCTGTGTACTACCGGAATATGCTTTGCGCTCTTGTCGTCACGCGGATTTTTATCGTAAAGTCCGCCTACATCGGTTAGATTTACATATACGTCGGCGTTTACTAAAAGCGCTATCTGCGCTCCGAGCGTGTCATTGTTTCCGAATTGAATCTCTTCGACACCTACGGAGTCGTTTTCGTTGACTATAGGTATTGCGCCGCAGTCGAGCAGCTGAAAAAATGTGTTGCGCAGGTTCAGATAGCGTTTTTTGCTTCGCAGATCATCCCATGTTAACAGTACCTGGCCTATGAGTATGTTGTGTTCCCCGAAGATGTTTTGATACATATTCATAAGTCTGTTTTGACCGATACCCGCGCACGCTTGCAGCATGGGGATGGCTTTTGGGCGTTTTCCAAGCGATAGCGCTTTCATGCCGTGAGCGATGGCGCCTGATGATACGAGCACAACGCGTACGCCTGAATTATGAAGCGCCGCCATGTCTTCAACAAGCCTTTTTACCCGTTCTACATGTCCGTCTGCGGTGAGGATTCTGCTTCCGGTTTTAACAACCAGAGTTTTTACGTTTTTAATTTCTTTGCGAAAGAGAGAACAGTTCATTTTTTACGCGTTCCTGTTTTAAGTAAGAAAAAGAAAAATACATATTATGTAATCTTCGCGGGTGTATTTTTTTGAAATTTGAGACGCAGGTTGATTTTTATTGCGTTTTTGCTATACTGAATAACGCGGCATGAGTTTACACAGCGCCGCACTTCTTATCTTCTTGGTATAATTCTTGCGTTTTTTTCACACATGATGACATATGTCCATTAATCATGTGGAGATTAAAGATGCGTATATATTATTGGCTGATTTCGGCGTTTTTGCTTTTTCCCGCTCTTATTACGGCGCAGAATGATACCGGAGCGCTTAGGGATACGGCCGGCGGTTCAAACGGGATGAACGGTATGGGTGCAACGGGTTACGGCGCCGGGTGGTGGTTTTGGACGCTTTTACTGCTTGCGATACTTTTTACAATTGTATGGTGGGCGGTGCGCGCGGGCAGCTCCGCAAAACCGGGGCGCAAGAAAAGTTAGAGTTTTAGGGATGCCCCTATGCGGCAGTATCAACGCACAGGGTGCATCCGTTGGCTTCGCCTCGGTAAACACGGTTAGGATGCAGGATAGAGAGTCCGCTTCAGATAGTGAAAAATCTTTATTTCACACCCAAAATTAACGATACTTTCTCTCTCTTCCCATCCTTTGTCTTGATATTCCCCTTAACAGCATAATTACCCTCAGAAACAGCTCTGCCTTTTGAGTTTGTGAAATCCCACGAACCTACCGGACGTCTTTCGTTTGATGATTTACCGGTTGACTTATCGCTGATTCTAATTCTGCTCACGCGGCTGCCGGACGCGTCGTAAATAGAGAGCGTCGCGTTTACTGTCTCTTTGCCCTGCCAAAAGAAAGTCACCGCGCCGGCCGAGCGGCTGACAGGATTCGGTCCAGCGGTAAACTCATTTATCGTAACTGCGGATGGATGCTTATCATCATCATCCAAATTTACATCGGGTATTGATGGTACTGCACGTTCTGGGCTCAATACAGATGTTGGCGTACCTGTTGTCAACCCAAACCCGTAGGCGAACTGTGTACCGGAACTTCCAGGCCACGCGAAGGGGAGTTTACCGGTAAAAGGTCTGTCGCCAAATAGTACATCCGCCACGCCGGCTCCCTCTGTGCCCGGCAGCCACGCGGCGATAAACGCGTCGCTTACATCTATAAGCTGAGGTATGATACGCGGACGTCCGCTTACGAAAATCGTCACTACTTTTTTTCCCTCATTGCGGAAACGTCTTAGAGCGGTTGTATCCGCGGTGAAATTCGTACGTGCGGCAGCATCTACCGAGGCGTTATTAGCTGCGGCGGGTATCGGAAAATTTAAAGTAGTGATGTCGCCGTTCCACTCTGCGTAAGGATTTTCTCCTGTAACGTAAACAATTATGCCGGCGTTTGTTGACGTTGGCGCAGCGGCAGAGGCGCTAATAGTTGCTTGCGGCGCAACTTGCCGTATCCCGGACAGTATGGAGTTTCCGTAATTGGTGAAGTTAAAAGCCGGAGTGCCGCCTGTACCGCCGCCGGAGTTGCCGCTTATGCCCTGCCAGACGATAGTCCAGCCGCCGCATTGACGGCCAATGTTGTCATGATGGCTTCCGAAGACGTGAATGCCTGCGGTCTTGGTAAGCGGCAGTACGGAATCGTTATTTTTAAGCAGCACTTGACTTTTAGCAACCGCCTCACGGGCGAGGGCGCGTTGTTCGGCGGACGCTCTATTGGCGGTGTTTCCGGCAAATTCCGTCGGGCCGACCGGGTTATCCATGCGTCCGGCGCGGAATTTGGCGCGCAGGATGCGGCGTACGGCATCGTTGATGCGCTCTTCGGAAACGCTGCCGTTATTAACAAGGGTGGTCAGATGGTTTCTGAAAGTCAGGTGGTTTGGGGTTTGAGGAGGAGGGGGGAAACCGGTTCCGCTGCTGATTCCGCCCGGTTCCATCGCCAAGTCAATGCCGCCGTTAATCGCTCTGCGTACTGCGTCAAGGGTCAGTTGGGGGGCTGTGGGGCTTCCTATGCCGCTATAGTTGTTGGCATCGGTCCATCCCGGATTATTGGAGTTTGCGATTCCCTCCCAGTCGCTTATTATGTAGCCGTCAAATCCTAATTCTGTTTTAAGCCATCCTGTCATGCGCAGAGAGTCGATGTGCTGATGTACATTTCTGATTGTATTGAAACTCGCCATAACACTCAACACACCCTGTTCCACGACCGCTTCATAACCGGGCATGTGGATAGCGCGCAGCTCTTCGTCTGTTGCAGGGGTGTTTCCGCGGTCTGCGCCGTCAGTGGTACCGCCGTCACCCAAAAAATGTTTTGCGGTAGCTGTTATTCTCCAGGGAGCGTCAAACCGCTCGCCCTGCAGACCGCGCACCATAGCGGCGCCCATCATTACGGATAGTTCGGGACTATAACCGTAGCTCTCGTAAGCACGCCCCCAGCGTAAGTCACGCGCCACCGATATTGCCGGCGAAAAATTCAGGTCGATATTTGCCGCCCAAAGCTGTTTAGCGGTAGCCTCGCCGATTCGCCGTACTAAAGCGGAGTCCCGCGCGGCGCCAAGACCGATGTTGTGAGGGAATACCGTATAGCCCGGTATACCGGCGTTGCCATGCACGGCGTCTTTGCCGTAGTATGTCGGAATTCTTGCGCGACCTGCTGGCCAGCTGTTGAGGGTGGTAACCATAGAACTGAGAAAAGTGGAAGTATAGCCGCTGCCGCCGTTAAGAACGCTGCCCCAAAGATTACCGGTAGTTCCGCCGGTGCTGGCAGAGTTAACGGTATTTCCTGTGCCGCTGCCCAGTTCCGGCTGAGTCATCTGAGCGATTTTTTCTGCTGTGCTCATCATAGCCATAACACTATCAATACGGCGTTCTATCGGATCGCGCACAAGAGTGAAAGATCCCAAATCTATGGAAAAATTTTCATGATCAACCAATTGTAACGTGAAAGGCAAATATCCGGCTTTTCGGATAACTATCACCGCTTGTCCGCCGTCTGCAACCTCAATAGCGGCGCCGCGCCAAGACGGCCCAAAATCACCTTGCGCGTTTGTCAATGTACGGAAATGAGCAAGCAGGTTATCGCCTGTCTTAACCATCACAACGGCGTCGCTGATTTGCGCGCCCGCAATATCCGTAACTTTACCGGTCAATGTGATTGCTGAGGGCAATTGCGCCATAGCGTTTATTGGTAAGAGGCAGATAAAAACGAATGTAAGCAAGGTGATTTTTAAAGATAGGACGCGCTGCATAATTTGTACTGCTCCTTTTTGTATACCGCATGGATAGAAATCAACGACTATTAATAACAATAATATAAAATATGGTAACGTGTGCGGCGAAGAAAAACATTAGTAATTCCGGTGTTTAGCCCCCTTGAGGGGGTTGGGGGGTGATTGTGTGGCGGGGCGTTGCGGGGGCCGACAAATGCTCCGCCGGAGCATGGCCTCCCCGCACGGGGGGTGGCGGAAGACAAAAAATTAAACGTCTTTTTGTTTAATTTTTTGGCTGGAGACAGGGGGGTTGCCCCCCTCTTATATTAATTTTATTAATTTCTTATATCTAAATTCTCCCCAACATGAACCTCCGCAATCTCTTCGGCAATCCGATCTAACGCCGCATAATCTTTATCCTTAGGAAAACCTCTGCAAAGAAACGGTTCTAAATGCACCGCTTCAAATTGTTTAAGCTGATCAGCCAAAAATTCAGGCATCATACTGTTAAAACCGTAAGACCCTATAATTGCGCAGCAGAGAGTTTTGGGCTTAAGAGCGTTTACAAAAGCCGCGGTTTTTACTATGGCCGGATGAGGGTTTGCATGGATAGTGGGGGAGCCAAAGACAATCGTTCCCGCGTCAAGAAGCGCGGTTGCGAGAGCAGATTCATTGTGCTGCGCCATGTTTATGGGTTCTACGGGGATGTTAAAGCCGGCGAGTTCTCCCGCGAGATACTCGATCATCCGCTTTGTGCTGCCGTGTATTGAGACGTAGGGGAGAACAGCAAAGTTTTTTGGACATCCCTGCGCCCAGTTTTTATATGCGTTGATTATAAACGGCGGATCATAATGCAGCGGGCCGTGAGACGGGGCGATAATAGCCGGTTCAAGAGATTCTATCTTGTGGATGAAACTATTTAAAATCATCAAGAATGGCAGATAGTTTTCGGCAAAAAATTGTTTCGCCGCCGGATAAAGCCGCACTCTGTCGTAAGCGTAAAGTTCACTTGAGGCAAAATGCGCGCTGAATAAACTGCCTGAAAAAAGAGTGCGCTCCTCCTGTAAAAATGTGCACATGCTCCCCGGCCACGGGATGGCGGGGGGCTCAATAAATGCAAGGGTCTTTCCCCCAAGAGAGAGCATCTCTCCGCTGTAGACAGTTCTAATTCGTGAGCTGTCTATATGAAAACTTTCACCAAGGTTCACCGCGCACTGTTCTGTACATATAACAACGCTCTTTTCATAAAGAGCGAGAATATCGGGAAGCATACCCGCACTCTCATTAGAGGCGTTTTCAATAATAACGTATTCAATAGAATCTATGCCGCGAAACTGCTCTAAAAACGCCTCTTCGCAAGACGCGGGCAAGGTGTTAATAAGCGCGTTTGCATCGCTTCCGCGTACAAAATAGCAGTTGTTGCTGGAACCGTTTTGAAGCGGCGAGAGGGAGCGGCGAATCTCTTTATCCCAATGCACCGTTCCAAACCAAAACAGATTATCCTTAATAGCTCTGGGTTTAAACATGAATATGAGAAAAGAGCAAAAACCGTTCACAAATTGGTCTATAATTGGTCTATAATTATGCCCGCGGATTGAGATACCCTTTGTTTGCATACTGTTACTGTAAATGGTATTCTATTTGCGTTTGACTTAACATTAAGATATACCGGATTTCCCATTACAGAAGTGTGAGTGCAGGAAGTGGCAAATAATAATATGAGAGTCGTTGTGGATGAGTGCTGCAGCGGCTGCAGGCTGTGCGCGAGTATCTGTCCCGACGCCTTTGATATGGGGGATAATGAGAAAGCGGTTCCCCGCCATAAAACGATCCCCGCGTCTCTTGAAGTAGAGTACGAAATCGCCGCGCAGTGCTGTCCGGAGAAGGCGATTAAGATTTTTTGTCAGGTGTGATTATACGCATATACGCAGGGACGATCAAACAACGGTCGGCCGGGGGCGGCCGACCTTACTAATCCTCATGCCTCCCGCCATACACCAAAGCCCTTGCTGCCCTCACCGGCGCGGGCGGATCTTTTCTCTCTTCGTATCTGCGCCATATCCTTTCAAGATCACCCATATCGCCAAGTACAAAAGAGGTCGCAAAAAGCGAAGTAAGAAGCATCTGATTGCTATAGTGATCGGTGATGGTATCAGATTCGGGCATAAGTTCAATTGACAGCTGTCTTATTTGGGGCATATCGTAATTACAGAGCGCTTTGAAATAATCTAACCACATCTTCTCACCCGCTTCAAACTCTTTTGAGGAGATTTTCTTTTCGATTACCTCCCAAATCTCCCGCATTTCGTCGGAGCTCAGGTAGGGGAGAGTCTTCTTGAATATTTGAATTATCGCGCTCTGTATCTGCGAGAAAGTTACTTTCTGCGGATGCGTGCGTGTGTAGTCAAGTATAAAAACCGCCGCGCCTGCGTTTTCTGTCGCCCTTTCATCGCCATGAGCGCTTGCGATGAGCTGCTGGGAGATGAGCTTTGCGTTTTGAATCTCCAAAAGATTTTCAAGCGCGGGCAGAAGCCGTGAAGGGCTCAGGCTGTGATAGCTTGTATCACTGAAGACAATCTTTTTGATGGGGATTATAAAATCTCTCATGTCGCCAAGCTCCTCTACGCTTGTGCCCATAAAGCGCTTGCGGGCGGCGTAGAGGTCAACAAAAGAGTGATAGTCGCTGTTTGCGGGGGTATCGTAAGTTGCTAAAAGCGGAGCAAAAAAATCTTGATTTGCGTATCTCATAAGTCTAAAATCGTCAAGACCGCCAAATCCCATTTGCGCGAGATTTTCCGACATCTCAGGCAGCGCAAAGACGTCTCTTTTTAAAGAGAGATCGGTACTCTCCTCATGCGCGGCTATAATTATAAGATCCGAACCGACCGTATACATCTCGTAAAGCGGGAAAGACTCGCCGAGCGCTTTCAAGATAGACACGAGGATGCTCATATCCGCTTCATATTTATGAAACCACTGAACCAAAATCCCGCCCTCATTCAAGTGGCGGCGTATGTGGCTGAAAAACTCTTTTGAGAAGAGGCTCGAAACGCCGCTTACCCACGGGTTTGACGGTTCGGATACGATGAGATCATACTTGCGGTTTTTTGCGGAAAAGAAAGTTTTAGCGTCTTCAATGTAAATATTGCTGCGCGGATCATTAAAGGTCTTTTCGACCTTTGGACCGATTTTTTGAGCGAGTTTTACCATTGCCGGCTCTATCTCTACTACGTCAAGAACCTCAATATTTGGATCGTAGAGCATGTAGTGCGAGGTCATTCCCGCCCCAAGTCCAATAACCGCCGCGGTTCTTGTTTTCTCTTGAACGCATAGAGGCAAAACGCCAAGGAGCGCCATAGTGTATTCATCGGAACTGAACTCATCGCCCGTTCCCACGCTTGCGTCGGGTTTGCCGTTTGTAGAGAGCACAAGATTATCGCCGCCTGATCTAAAAAGAGTGATTGAGGCGGTTCTTCCATCTATGTGGCCTACAACTCTTTTTGATCTTGATATTGAGGCGTAGCGAAATACTCCCGAAGAGAGAAGCGAGGGGTCAACCTTTGCAAACGCGAACGCGATAAGTAAAATGACAACGCACACCGGCTGCATTGCGGTTCGAAGCAGAGTGTCGCGGGTTTCGCTGAATTTATACAAAACGTAGAGTCCAAGGGCGAGATCAATCGCCGCTCCGGTTATGATAAGGTACTTGAGTCCAAGGTACGGCATGAGAATCCACACGGCCGCAATTACGCCGATTATCCCGCCGAATGTATTAACGGCGTATACTTTACCGATGCACTGTTCGCCGTATCCGTTTTTATAAATCATATGTATGATGAGCGGAATAATCATCCCCGCGCATATTGTTGTGGGCAGCATGATTATCATACAGATAAAATGGCTCATCACGTTAAAAAGCAGGTATCCCTCATAGCTTTTGGCGAGTCCGTCAAGTGTGAAAACCATGAAACCGAACATGTTGCTGTATGTAAACAGAGTCATGATAGCGGTTGCGCCCATGATTATTTGAACAACCCCTAAAAATCGGGGCGCGTTTTGAATAGTGTCAAGTTTGTTCCTTACAAAAAAGCTCCCAAGCGCCAAACCCAAAATAAACGCGCTGAGCATAAGCTCAAAGGAGTGGGTCGAACTTCCAAGCACAAGGCTTAACATCCGAATCCACCCGATTTCATATATAAAAGAGGAGGCCGCGGTTATGCCGGATATACATAATAACGGGTAATAAAACCCGCGTTTCTCATCAACCGAAATAAGCTTGGGGGATGACAGCTCCGGCATTTTCCGCGTACTGAAAGTACGCCCGCGCTCTGTTTTCAGCGCGTCTGTACAGTCCGGGGCCTCAGTCCCGGGAGGGGAGGTGCCATTAATATTGCTGACAGGAGTAAGCGCTTTTGAACGCTCATAGAAACAAAGCGCCATCACAGAAAATCCCACAAAAAGGTCAAGAATTCCCGCCGATATTATCGCTCCCTTTAATCCCCACATCTTCACCAAATAAAATCCGCTGATAAGCACGCCGAGAGCCGCGCCCAAAGTATTTACAAAGTATATGACAGATGTTTTATATCCGCTCACTCCCGGAAAATTTCTAAGAATCCCCCCCGCCATTAAGGGAAAAGTAGCGCCCAAAAGTATCGCCTGCGGTAAAATTATCATGGATGAGCTGACCCACTTAAAAAGAGCGATAGGGAGCGGTTCATTGAGAAAAGGGATTATTATTGAGAATGAGACGTCAAGATATCTGATGAAAAGATCATGAAAGATGAGCGCCGCGGCGCCAAGGCCGATCTCCACAACCGCGTAGACCATGAGCAGATTACGAAATTTAGTTACGCGTGACGCCGTGATCCACGAGCCGAGCGCCATCCCGCCCATGTAAATCACAAGGACAAGAGTTTGGGAGTACGCCGCGTGTCCCAAAAACTGTTTGAGGTATTGAGACCAAATAGATTCGTAGATGAGTCCGGTGATTCCGGAGACAAAAAAGAGGCCGAAATAGAGATATGCCACAGGTGAGCTTTTTTGTGATTGCTGTTGCATTTTAACCTTTTTTAATTGGGGATAGAATTGTTATACTGGTGTACGGCATAAATCTACACTGCACCGCACGCAACTGCACGCAGGGCCGCGAGGCTGCTTAGCGGCACAGTGTAGATTTATGCCGTGCACCAGTATATTTAGAAAAATACATATTATGTAATAGCTTCAGGGGTATTTTTGTATTTTTATTCGCTCTAAAAATCATGGCCGGCTGAGAAATAAATTATGGGTTCGGAGTAAAGCATCGGGTCTTCTCTGTTAGTTCTTATGAGCTGACCGTAAGTGAGACGTATGGGGCCGATGGGGGTATGCCATGCGATTCCGGCGCCGCATCCTAATGGGCTTTGAGGCAGTATGTCTTTTCTTATATTCCGTTCTTTGAACTCACTGTACGTCCACACCTGCCCCCAGTCTACCGCGGTCAGGAAGTAGAGGTTTCTTCTAAGGGCCAATCTGTATTCCAAGTGTATAAGCCCCATAATGTCGCCGGAGATCGCTCTTGGCTTGAGCCCCATAAACGGGATGATGTTGTAGATGTCGGCGTCGCGGTAGCTCTGTTCGGGGATAGCGCCGCCAAGATACGATTTTTCAACATCCGGCAGCTCGGCGTTTGCCCATGCGAAGATTAGCTGAGGGTTAAATGTATGACGTCCGAACAGTGTAAAGCAGCGGCTGAGATTAATGTCTAATTTGATAAACTCCTCTGTTCCGCCTATGATCTCTGTAGCGGCTCCCGCGGTAATGGTGTTGCGCCAGCCGTTCATGGTGAATGGGATTACGTCTCTTGTGTCAATCTCAAGGCGGGTCATAAAGTAGGGCATGGAGTTTCTAAACCCGAATCCAAGATCATTATCAAAAATACCGCCGCTTGACCGCTGAATTTGAAAGCTCTCTAATTTTGCGCCGCTTTCAATAGACATCGATTTCCATAGCTGAGTGCCTATAGTAAATGAGATGCCGCTCTTTCTTAATACCACCTCATTTATGGATATGGAGTCCGGCTGTCTCACTCCATCAATAGAATCACGAGGACTGATAATACGTTCATAGATCCGCTCGCTTGCGGTAAAAGCCTGCAGGTGGCTGTTTTGCGCAAAGTTTGAGGAGAGCAGATGGTTGTTTTTGATTTCAACGGCGTATTTTTCTCTGCGCATACCGTATTGCAAGTGCATATTTGCCGAAAACCCCTGGCCAAGTAGATTTTCGTAAGCGGGCTGCAAAAAACCTTCGCCGTGGTTGAAGTTATCGTAGCGCAAGCCTCCTCTTACGCGCCAGTAACTTTTTTCCTCTACATGAATATTTACCTGCATATCGGGCGTAGTTTCAATGTTTACATTTTCAAAAAGTTCCGTTGAGTAAAGCGAGATGATGCTGCGTTCGATTTGCGCGCTTTCCAAATGAGAGCCCGGTTTTATTCCGGCGGCTGTCAATAGGATCCGGCCGCTTGTCTTTTCATTGCCGAAAGTGTTTACTTGAGTTACAACGGCGGGAGTTGAAAAAACGTGCAGAACACCCTCTTCAGCTTTCATAGAGTCAATCCGCGAGAATTCGAGTTTGTGCTCCTTCAACAGCTCTCTAAATTGAGAAGTGAAAGCGGTTATGTTTGACGGGGTGTTATTTATCTGATTTATACTTACGGTGATTGGGGAGCCGCTCTGCGCTATTTTTTGGCCGCTGTTATCCCACACAGCAACTTGTTTTTGCGTTAGTGTATCAGCTTGTTTTAACTGCTGTTCCGCACTCTTGCCGCTGTTAATTTTCGCCTTAATAGATGGGACGGCAATGCGCGCGGCTCTGTAGCCGCGTTCTGCAAGCTGATCGATATCGGAAAAATCGGTGTTGGAGATTCCGCCAAGCTGCGGTCTGATAATTATATCCGCCAGCTCTCTTTCCCGCTCTTTATTTTGTTCTACCCCTATCGATACGATCTGCTCCATTAAGCGTATAGGGTTATCCAACTCATTTCGCTGCCATAGCGGTGACGTTACATCGACGGCTACAATAACGGCGGCTTTTTCATCTACGGCAACCTCTATTGGGATATTGGAGGTGAGGCCGCCGTCCATAAGAAGCATACCGTTAAAATCCACCGGCGAGAATGCAAGCGGCGCGCTTGAGGAGGCGCGTATCGCGGTTACAAGGCTCCCGTCATTAAACACAACTTTTTTACCGCTTAAAAGGTCTGTGGCAACTACCCGCAGGCTTATGGGCAGTTTGTTAAAATTGAAATCGGCGTGATAGAGCGCAGGCTGCAGTTTAGCGCCCAGGTACTCATAGAAAATTTGCCCGTTAGAGATTGAGGTAGGAATCACCGGCCTGAAATTATTATTGAGGCGGATATCAAAAATATGTTTGGAGTTAGATTTTTGATTGACAAAAAGAGAACTTCTGTCACTGCTGTTGCTCATTACACGGCTTAAGTCAAGGGATTTGGTGAACGCAAGGATCTCATCTGCGCTATAGCCTGCCGCGTAAAGCCCGCCGATAATTGAGCCCATGCTTGTAGAGACGATTAAGTCGGGGCGCAGTCCAGCTTCTTCAAAGGCTTTTATTACGCCTATCTGCGCAATACCCCGCGCGCCGCCGCCGCTCAGTATCAGCGCGAATGAATATTTGTTTTGCGGGGATTGGGCCGCGGGTTCTGCCGTATGTTCTGATAGATGTTCTTCAATAGATTCTGAAGAAACAGATTCTGCAATACGCTCATCTTCGCCCCGTAAAGGAGAAATCAGAATAATGACGGATAATAAACTTACGCAGATACGCTTTATCATAAATATCAATCTATGTTTACTTTTTTATAACTTTCGTTGTTTGCACAGTATATTTTTTAATCAGTTAAGAATGCTGACAAGACTTATCGCCGTGCCTCTCATCAAATCTCACTAAATAAACAATCTCTTGGACAATCAGACGATATAGGTAATATATATGTTTCGTTCTCTGAAAACATATACTGCCGGTCTCAAATTATTAAATCGTTGGAATTATCATCGTTTTTTTTTCATTATACTGTTGATTTTCTCCGTTTCCGCCCTTGATTTAGAACTCCCAACCGATGAACGCGATCTTGTGATGCTTCTTGAGGAAGAGCTTATTGATACTTTACAATATGAACAGCTTCTTGTCTATTATGCGCTGCCCGTATCTGTTCCGCAGGGAGAATTAGCGCTGCTTGCGGAGCTTTTTCCTTTTCTTAAAGATCATATTCCCGATGCGCAGGAGCTTGAGGCATATCACCCTTTTGACAACAGGCAGATTCAGAAGTTTTTCAGTGATTATCCTTTTTTGGTTAGCTTTCAGCCGATTCTTCGTTTTAATGTTTCGCTCTCTTCGCGCTCGTCAAACGGAGAGATCGTATTTGGTATCAACAAATCAAAGATAGATGAGCTTAAAGGGCAGCGGGTGAGATTTCGGCAAAAATCGGCGCTGATCAGTACAGACGGAAGCATAGTTCTTAATGATTCCGGCGCGATGTTTCGCAATCGGCGCGCGGTATTGCATACGCCATTGGCAAACGCGGAACTCGGCAACTTTAAACAGCCCCTGCCCGGTGAACTTTTTTTCGGCAATTTTTCTGCGTTGACAAATGAAAATGAATCCGTAGAAGCTAACTGGCTCTATGGAGCTGTACGCGGCTGGAACGGGGCGGCGGTTCGGACAGAAAAATTTGCAAACGGGATGTTCGGATCATCCATATTCTATCACAAACGTCCAAAAGAACAGGGAGCGGGCGCTGGTCTTGACATATACGCCTTGCGCGGCCTCAGAATACACACGGCGTTCACCGCTTTTCAAATCGATTCTGTCAATTTATCAACCGGAGACAGCGCTTTTCATTCCGTAAATACCGCCCACTTTTACGCGGAGTATAAAAATAAAATATGGAGAGCGGTATTTGAGACCGGACTCTCATCATCACAAAATAGCTCGTCCGTGCCGGTTTCGTTTCGTCTGAACTATCGGATAAAAGGCTCGTCGGCACAATACCATCTGTTAATGTATCCCTCAGAACTAAACGCTCCCTTAAGCAGATTAAGAAGACAGATACACTCCGAGATCGGCGTAAAACAGTATCAGCATTACTGTCAAATACAAAAACACAGCTTAAAAATGACGGTTCCGCTCTTAAGTCAAACAAAACTTATCCCTGAGATTGATTTTACCGAAAGCGGCGGAGCCGTCAAAAGGATATACGGGCGCACTCGGTTAAAAACGCGTATTGACATGGTGGATTTTTCTATTAAACACAGTTCGAAAATGTTTACATTGGAGGCGGATTCTGTCTTCCACGCAAGCGGCGCGTCTGTTTATTTAGAGACGCCTTATCCGCTTGGAATACGGGCGGCGGGCGAACATTTCTACGGCTCTTATAAACACGGGCGGACTTCATATTCGCTTGACTTACTGTCATCCATGCTTCCCAATATGATAATAACTCCGTTTATACGCGGCAGATACTCTGTACCGCGTCATCAATATTGGCTTGGATTAAAGTACGAACTTCACCTGTATCAAAGAAACTGGAGCAGTATCGCAATAGAAATACCGCAAGGTGTGAAAGGAGATGACAATGTCGTTTATATCAGGGGATCGTCAAGTTTTACTTTTTAGATTTTTCCAGCAGATTAAGCCGTTTACGTTTAGGATATTATTCGGCGCATCGTTCCTAAGCCTGTTTATCTATTGTTCTGATTTGTCTGATGACAATCTCTACGGTGATAAAAATTTTACATTTACGGTTGCTGACGTAGGGCAGGGGCTTGCGCAGTTTGGTGTCTGTAATGACAAAGCGATCGTGTGGGATATGGGGTCTGCGTCTCAATACAGCGCGTGGCGCGGCGCTTATGAGAGGCTTGGGAGACCTGTTATAGAGATGATAGTAATTTCACATTCTGACGAAGATCACTTTGGCGGACTTTCTCGTCTTGGTAATGATACAAAGTGGAACGGCACAGTTGCCGTTTCACCATTTGAGGATACCGCTAAAATAAGAGAGCGGGCAGGGGACTGGTCATCAAGAATAAATTTTCGTTTCTTTACAAGAGGCGATTCCATAAAGCTGTTTGATTTCGTAGATATAATCTGCCTGTGGCCGCCTCATCCCAAAGAGATAGCTGACACCGAGGAATTTTCTGTTAGCGGCGGGCCTCTTAATGGGATGATGAGAAACAGGCTCAGCCTTGTATTTTCAGTCGCTCACGGACATAACCGCGCGCTTGTTACCTCAGATATAGACTCTGTCGCCATGAGCGCGATAGCCGCGCACAGCGGTTATGATCTGCGCGCGCAAATTTTTGTTGTCCCGCATCACGCAAGCGCCGGTTCTGTAAACACGCTCTTTTTCTCCTATGTATCACCCCAAAACGCCGTCATATCATGCTCAAGAACCAACAGCTACGGCCATCCGTCACGCCGTATGCTTGACGCGCTTTTAGACAGCGGCGCCTCTATTTTTTACACGTATATAGACGGGACGCTTACTTTTGAGAGCAATGGGTATTATTGGTCGGTGCGTAATTGACCAATATCGCCGGGGCTCAACCGGTTTGCCGCACGCAACTGTTCCTCAAGCGCTGTTATAGCGCCTGAAATGCGAAGCGCGGTCTATTATTCAACTTAAAAATCTGCAATTTAGACAAGACATTCAGCTTAAATTACAATTTCATACGCGAGATCACAAGCTCGCGGAAATCTACCGCTTTTGCTGACCCGGGTTCTACAAGAAGTGTTTTTTCGCAGTATTCAAGCGCTCCCTCAAAGTCTCCGATTTCAAAAAAGATTCTTCCAAGAGCAAAGAGCGCTTCTACGTGAAACGGGTTTATCTCCACGCAGGTTTGAAGCGCCTTGAGCGCGGCTGCGCTTTTGTCTAAAACGCGGTTTACTATTCCGAGATGGTAAAACGCCCGGCTGTTTTGCGGTTCGCAAACGGTGGCGGCTTCAAAATCTTCCATCGCCTTGGTGTAGTTTGACTGCGAAAAGTTGGCAACGCCGCGGTGAATGAGCACAATAGTTTTTATATTGGGCGGAACATTCTGTTCGAGGATTTTTGTATATATCTCTATAGCATCGGGAAAGTTTTTCTCATTATGGGCAGACAGCGCTTCGAGCAGCATATCGTCCATGTTGTCTGTATTGGTTCCCATGCCGCGCTGATTTGGCAGACGGGTCGCTTTTTTATTTTTTTCCGTAACAACCGCAAGCCCCGGCTTGCGTTCCTCAACTATGTTTACAAAAGAGAGACGGCGTTTGGCAAGTTCGTTGTGAAGATTGCGCTGATATTCGCGGATCTCCTGAAATATTATGTCTGAAAGAGAGAGATTGGCGTTGAGAGCGGCAAGTTTGCGCCTCAGCGGTTCGTCAAGCGGGGTGATTTTATTGTTGTTTTTGTAAATCAGCTCGTGTTCAACTTCCGCCCACGCGTCCTGCAAGAATGTTCTTACCTGCACTTCGGCGTGTCTAATGTCCAGGCCGGGGCAGATTTTACGGATGTCTTCAGGCACTTCAAGCTGCAGGTGTGTGGAGCTGTAGCCAAACTCTCTAAAGGTGTGCTGCGCCCCCTTGTACTCAACGTCAATTATTTTGAACATCTCTTTAATACGTGTCTCTACCAAACTCACATCTTCTAAAAAGGGGCAGATTACTCTTGTGCCCAATATATCATGAATCGGGAGCCGTTCCCCGGTGACTTTTTCATCCCTTATGCGCCGCAGAAGTTTGCCGTAGTAGGATTCAAATGTTTTTACTCTGCGTTTTAGGGTATATTGCACTTCAAGAGAGTTCAAGATGTCTCTGAGCTTATAATGAAACGCCTGAAGAGCCGCATTATAGTGGGGGAGCTGTTCATTGTACTGCTGCTCAAGTTTAAGACGATCCGGATACAGGGATTTACTCATTGTGATTACTAAAACTTTCTCTGTACTTATAAACTGGTATTTCAAGCTGTACTCAAAAATAATACCTTTTAGAGATGTTAGTCAACTTTTTGACGGTGATTGTACGGCGCGGCGGAGATGGTGGGTGCTTTTTGCACGCGGAAAAAACAGAGAGGGGGGAATCTATATATTTCCATCCTATCCCGGGGTTAAAACCCCGGGATATACAGACGCGGCAAAAATCCGCCGCGAGTGTGCCTCCGGCGCCGTACCGGCTTTCTTTATGCTCTGTTAAAAATCACCAAAATCGTCATCATCCAAAGGGATAATATGATCGGATTTAACTGATTTAGACGGCGCGGGCAGCGCTTTTGGTTTTGCCGCGGACCTGCGTTTATCAGCAACCTGTGCCGGACGCGCCGCGGGTCTTGCCGATGAAGATCTGTGTGAACCGCTGCTATTAGTTAACTTAAACTTGGCTACTATGTTTGCAAGCTCCGAAGACTGGGCGCTGAGCTCTTCGGCGGCGCTTGCGGACTCTTCTGAGTTAGCCGCGTTCTCCTGAGTAACATTGCTTAAGAGCGCTACAGCCTTATTCACTTCGCTGATACCGGTTGACTGCTCATTAGACGCGGCGGCGATCTCGGCGATTAAACCGCCGACTTTTCCCGCCTGATTAACGCTTACGTTAAGAGCTTTTGCTACCTCTTCTGTGATCGCGACGCCGCTGTCTGATTTTTTAACAGACTCTTCAATAAGTACAGCGGTGTTTTTTGCCGCTTCGGCGCTGCGCATGGCAAGATTACGAACCTCTTCCGCCACAACGGCAAAACCCTTGCCAGCTTCACCCGCGCGCGCCGCTTCAACTGCCGCGTTGAGCGCGAGGAGGTTTGTCTGAAATGCGATTTCGTCAATTGTCTTGATGATTTTCGCGGTATTGTCGGATGACTGCTTTATCTGATTTATAGCGTCTGCCATGTGCTTCATGGCTGAGTCGGCTTCGCCCAGCGCTGTTGTAACCTGACTTGTGAGGATTTTTGCCTGAGTTGAGTTGTCGGCATTCTGCTTTGTCATAGACGAAGTCTCTTCAAGACTTGAGGAGATCTCTTCAATGGAGCTTGCCTGTGTGTTTGAACCTTCGGCTAATGATTGCGAGCCCTGAGATATTTGGGTAGAGACCTCTTTGAAGTGGCCTACAGAGGCATTTATCTCTTCCATCGCGTAATTGAGGCTCTCAAGCATCTTTTTTATCGCTATGTTCATAGTATCTTTTTCGCATCTTGGAGTGATCTGCGCCGTTAAATCATTATCAGCCAATCTCTCCATAACCTCTACCTGTTTTCTAGTGGCGTCGATCATGTGGCTTATGGAGATGCTGAGTTTATCTTTTGGAGACTTGGGGACAATCTCGTGCGATATGTCGCCGTGAGCGAGCTCTTCTATTAGATCCGCCTGCTCCTTGGATGTTTTTATGAGTTCTAAGAATTCTCCTGCAAGCACTTCGGTTTCATCTTTGGACTTAATGTCTGCCTTAATTTTCATCTCAATGTCAAGATCGCCGACAGCTATTTTTTTACTGATACCGGAGAGTTCCTGTATCGGGCCGGCTATCCGTTTGGCGATAACATTCGCTATAACAATTGCGATAACGCACAAGACTAATACAATTGAAACCATAAGTATGACTATTTTTTTAAGCTGGGCGTTGCTATCGGTTTGGTCGATCCCGGCAAAGAACATTCCCACAACTTTATTTTCGGCGTCTTTCAGAGGGGAGTAGTAGGTTAGAAAGCTGCTGCCGATTATCTTGGCTTTGCCGGTAAAATCTTGCCCGCCAAGAACGATTTTACTTATTTTATCGGGAGCTTTTGTACCTGTAATGCGTTCGCCTCTTTCGTTTTTAATAGTCGTAACAAGCCTCTCGTCGCCTAAGAATATTGTAACGTCCGCTTTGCTCTTAGTTTTAAGATCGTCAACAAATTCGTTTTGGTCTAATCTGTAGCCCAAACTTATCGCGCCGATAAGTTTACCGCTATTGTCAAAAACCGGAGCTCCCGACCGTACGGAGAGTTTTACCGCGGTACCGGTTTCTATAGTAGTGTAGTGTCTGCCCTGCAGAGCCTTTTGGATATTTGTTTGACTAATTTTGTCACCAAAACTGTTCGGTTCATGCGTGCGTAAAATAACGGTTGCGGTCTCGTCAACAATTGTTATAAAATCAACACCGGTGAGATCTGAAATGGATTTGGCTTCGCTAAAAAGAACTCTGCGCTGTTCCGCTGTTTTCCCGGAGCGGTACGCAATCATTGCGTCTACGAACCCTTCATCCTTAGCGGCTAAGCCGGCTATACGGTCGGCGTTGCTGTTTTTCTCGCCAAGCAGGTTAAGAGCAATCTCATACGCCGAAGTTTTTTTGCTGTCATCGGCGTAATTTGAAATTACGTTTACTTCGTATATACCAAAAAGTCCGACAATAACCGCACTCGCAACGGCAATACCGATCAAAGGAATAAGGATTTTTAAACGCAGACTCATGCGGCAATACCTCCATGATAAAATAAATAATTATGTTTTGTTAATATAATCTGTTATGAAATTACAGTCCGTCAGATAATCCGCGGATATTTAATTATTGTATCATTTCGTCAAAATTATTACAAGTATAATCACAATAATTATTGGGTGATATCACGCTGTAAAGAGTCGTTGACTGATTTTGTAAGTTCGCGGGCTGCCTCAAATACCGGTTTTGAGCCGCTTTTAACTTCAACGGGTTCGTTTGTGCGGGGGTTGCGGGCTATGCGCGCTTTTCTCTCTTTGATTTTGAACCGGCCGAAGCCGCGGATCTCTACGTTGTTTCCCTGCTCAAGAGCGTTCGCTACCGCTCCCAAAAACCGTTCTACGACGATCTTTGTATCAACCTGAGTTAACCCGGTGCGGCTTGCGACTTTTTCAACGAGGTCTTTTTTGGTTACGGTGCTCATTTCTTCCTCATAAATCAGATGTGTTCCTGCACATCTTTTAATCTACTATTTTCTGTGATAAAAATCAAGTATAGTTTTAAGTTACTCCATCCCAAGCAACCTGATTTTATTTGCGGCGATAATATGCAGCGGGTCTATATCGGCGATCTCCTGATATATCAGCAGAGCCGCTCTTCTATTGTCAAGACGCTCGTACGCCGCGGCTAACTGAATTAATTTTCTTATATTTCTGCGGTCTGTCTGCACAGAGGCTTCAAAGTAGCGGATCGCCTCTTTTATCATATCGTTTTCTATGCAGATCATGCCCGCCCGAAAGTTTGCCTCGGTGTGAAAAGGTTTCTCATTTAACGCGAGTATGTAATGCTCAAGAGCTTTTACGTTGTTATTGAGCTTGGTGCGGTAGAGTTCGCCGAGGTTGTAGCTTGTGTTGTAGTCATGAGGATTTAGAGCAAGCGCGGTCTCATAGGATCTGAGCGCGAGTTCCGGCTGATTTTCATAAAAGTAAATGATACCTAACCTTGCGTGTGCGCGCACGTTAAGCGGTTCGCTCCTGAGAACCTCAAGCAGGAGTCCGCGCGCTTTTGGGAGATCATCCTTAATTTCGTAGAATCGCGCTAATTGATATTTAGCTTCGTTATAGCGGGGAGCGGCTTTTATCGCATCAAGGAAATATTTTTCAGCAGTTTGTGAGGGCGACTCTATCTGCCCCATAAAACAGAGCGCTTCCGCGTTTTTTGGATTATTATTTAAAACTCGTCTAATAATTTCAGCGCTTTCATCCCCGCGGCTGAGATGGTAAAGAGCGATCGCTTTTCGTGTTTGCAAGTTTTCAGACAGAGTGTCGTTAGTTTGCAAAAGCAGAAAATCAATAGCGGCGAGCGCTCTTTCAAAATCTTCTATTTCGAGATACACCTGTATAATGCGCTCCATTGCGGCGCGGTCGTTCCGCCTTATGCTAATGATTCTTTGAAGATGAGGAAGCGCCTTATGCGGCTGGCCGGAGTTTATGAAACGGACCGCGATGAGATCGTGCGCTTCCAGGTCAAAGCTGTTTATATCAAGGTTACGGTCAGAACCTTTTGATACAGGTTGATTGGAGATTAAAGAGAGAAGCCTCTCTTTGTTTTCGTCTGCCGAGTGGCTTTCGTTGACAAGATACGTATATACCCAAAAAAGCCCGACAATCGCGGCGAATATAAACGTAGTGATAATGGAGACCTTTTTCAGTAACTTTTGCTCCGATTCACCCAAGCCTATTTTTGTCAGCAATTTGTTCATACTATTGAAATATACAATTTTTCATTAGCGTCCGCAGAAAAAATATTATGAATAAACCCCAACCCCAATGAGCGTCAAATCCGGCAGCGCCGCAATTTTATGATTTTGCTTCACAAGCGGTTTTACAAGTTCCCATCCGCCCCCTGTCGCGATAAGGCGGATATTGTCCTTGTAGATATTTCTATACTCTTCCGTACATCTGTCAATAGCGCCCGCGGTGGCGTACAGAATGCCCGCGGCGATACAATTTTCGGTTGATTTTGCCGGCAGACGGGGCGGGGGAGAGCGGCCGTCAAATGTTACATGGGGAAGAGCGTCAGTTTTTTTGTTAAGCGCAGCGGCGTGAGCGGTATTTCCGGCAAAAATCACTCCGCCCTCAAATATTTTTCCAACGTGCAGATAATCAATTGTGACCGCGGTTCCGCAGCTTATAATTACACAGCTCTTATTTTTGAAAAGCGCGCTGCACGCAAGCGCGTTGCAGATTCTGTCGCTCCCTAATTTTTCAGGATTCTCATAGTTTATTGTGATATCAAGCGAATCATGCGCTTTCACTGTATCTATTTTGTCAATACCAATGTCTTTACAAAGCTCTTTAGCTTTTATCGCCAGTTGATTGACGCATGATGCAATGTTTATCTTGCTGATTTGATGATTTGAACAGAGATTTTTTATCGTATCTGTAAAACTGTCATCGAAATTTTTATTATAAAAGTCAACTCTGTCAACACACAATAACTTCTTAATGTCAACGGCGGCAATATGAGTGCGGCTGTTGCCTATGTCTACCGCAAGTACTTTTGTTTTATTATTCTCATTCATTATTGATTGCTTTCTAAAAAACGCAGAGTTCCCGATGAAAAAAATTTATCACCCTGATCAGTTTGCATTTTCAGCTGTCCGCTCTGTTCAACTGTCAAAAATACGCCCTCATAATTGTCTATGACAGCGTCGCAGCCTCTTTTGTATAGATTTTCGATATACTGTTCATGAATTATCTGTTGATTATTATCCCGGATAATTCGCCAATATGCTGTTAATATACGTTCAAGCAGCAGATCAACAGGTAATATTTGTCCTGTTTCTATAAGCGTTGACGTTGCGCTATCACGCAGCTTGGCGGGAAAATCATCAAGCATTATGTTTATATTGAGGCCCAATCCCGCGATTATCACATTAGGATCAGTTGAAACATTTTCTAAAAGCATACCTGCGATTTTGCGGTCTCCAAAGTATATATCATTAGGCCATTTTATCTTTATCTTATTGCTGATTTGCGGATCAATGCCTTTAATACTACTCCGGCAGTTAAATGCCGCAGCCTCCGGTACAGCGGTCTCACGATGGTTCGTGCAGTCGATGTGCCGGGGGTTGCGACATTTAACTGCCGCCTTAACAGCTTCGCAAACCGCAAGCGAGAGCGCTCTGTTGTATATGAAGTGATCCGATATGTTTTTTACAGGGGTGATGATGCTCGCCCACAAGCCGCCGCTGTGATCGGAAAAAAAAGTTTTCTCTCTTCTGCCTCTGCCGCCGCTCTGCTTTAACGCTCTTATAACGATCAACCCGGATGATGGAGAAGATTTCTGCTCTTTAGCAAAACTGTTTGTGGATTCAATCTCCTCAAAACATAAATACTCTTCTACAAAATCAAGATTTTTAATTGCGTGATATTTTGATAAATCATCTAAAAGAATTTGCGGCATCAAATCATGACCAAATTGATATCAAGCGCCGGAGCGCTGTGGGTAACCGCGCCGCAGGAAACAAAATCTACGCCTGCGGCAGCTATGGCGGAGATGGTGACGGGGGTAATATTGCCGCTTGCCTCAAGCTCAGTTTTTGAAGCGATTGTATTGCGTTTGTCAACACATATTTCAATATCCTCAAGCGTCATATTGTCAAGCATGATTCTATCAGGTGAGAGCGCGAGCGCGCGGGTGAACTCATCTACAGACTGTACTTCTATCTCTATGAGCGGCTCTTTTTTACCCGCTCTCCATAAAAACGCTTTTCTCAGCGCTTCTTCTACGCCTCCGCAGTGTTTCACGTGCGTGTCTTTAATAAGAATCATATCATACAGACCAAAGCGGTGATTGCAGCCGCCGCCGTGAAGCACCGCGGCCTTTTCAAGCTGACGCAATCCGGCAGTAGTTTTGCGGGTGTCAAGAAGACGGCACTTTGTGCCTTTTAGCGCGTCAGCCATTTTTGCGGTAAGCGTTGCTATGCCGCATAGATGCTGCAATAGATTGAGGATTGTACGTTCGCCGGCAAGAATCGCCCTCACTGGGCCGCGTATTTTGCAGATTGTTTTTCCAGCTTCAAGCGCTTCGCCGTCAACACAAAAAATCTCTGCCTCTACACCCGGATCAACAAGCTCAAATAACGGTTTTATAAGAGTAACGCCTGACAAAACACCGCTCTGCTTGCTGTTTATGAGCGCTTCGCCCTGTTCCTGTGCGTCAAATACGGCGATAGAGGTGATATCGCCGTCTGCTCCCAAATCTTCGTGAAGCGCGTTTTTTAACAGTGAAATAATATCTGTCATCGTATTTATACATCCCACGATTAAATATTGGCTTACGCCTCGATAAACACGGTGCGCCGTACCGCTAAGCGACCTCACGGCTCTGCGTGCAGTCGTGGAGTGGTACGGCGTAATATTTAATTGGTACTTCAATAATTGCAGGATCAAATTCCTGTCTGTTTACATCATTCCCACCATGTCAAACATAGGCAGATACATCGCCATCAAGATGCCGCCTACTATTATACCGATTACTACAATCATTATGGGTTCGATTGCCGCGGTCATCGCGTCTACCGCGGCGTTAACCTCTTCTTCGTAAAATATTGATACTTTTTTGAGCATCCCTGAAAGGTCGCCGGTTTTTTCACCTACGGCAATCATGTGAATAACCATTGGTGGGAAGACTTTAGTATCTTTGAGCGGTTCGGCGATTGAGGTACCGCCGGAGATTTTTTCAACGGTACGCATAATACCGTTTTCTACGATTTTGTTTCCCGCGGTTCTTGCCGTAATAGCCAAAGCATCAATAATAGTGACTCCGCTTGAGAGCAGGGTAGAGAGAGTTTGAGAGAAACGGCTTACCGCGCTTTTGCGCTCAAGATCTCCGAATATCGGCAGCCTTAACTTGAACGCGTCAACTTTTAACCTCCCCTTTTCGGTCTTGTTATATTTCACAAAGGAGAAGAGTGATCCGCCGCCTATAATTGCCATTGCCCACCACCATGTTTGCAAAAAGATAGAGAGATCCATCACAATTCTCGTTGGAGCGGGAAGCTCACCGCCCATATCGGTAAACATGTTGGCGAATGTTGGAACTACAAACGCAAGCATAACAATAGTAGCGCCGGAGGCGATACACAAAACGATTATGGGGTAAGTCATAGCCCCCTTTATCTTGCGTTTGAGCGCTTCGGCTTTTTCCTGATATTCCGCCAAACGGTTTAACACGCCGTCAAGGTTTCCAGACTGTTCGCCGGCGGCTACCATGTTACAGTAAAGAGTGTTAAAGGCTTTAGGGTGCTTGGCAAGAGATTCCGCCAAATTGTTTCCGCCCTGAATATCAGTTGAGACTTTCTTTATAGAAAGCGCCAGCGTTGGGTTTTCGCACTGTTCGCCCAAAATGTCGAGACATTGAACAAGCGGCAGGCCCGCGCTCACCATCGCCGCAAACTGGCGTGTGAAGCGTGAGACATCTTTCAGCTTAATTCCCGGCTCAAGAAATTTCGGCAGAGCAATATCCATAGATTTGCTTCTGATCGAAACAACTCTTATCTTCTTCTTGCGCAAAAGCAGCGCCGCGTCATCTTTATTAGCGGCTTCAAGCTCGCCTTTAACCTGTTTGCCGCCGGCCACTCCGACATATTCAAATTTTGCCATTTTAGTTAATTCCCTCTGTCTGCATCAGCACCTGTCAATCATATCATCACAAAATATACATTATTTTAAATATCGCCAATAAGTTTTTTGAGGTTATCCGGCTCAGGGCTTCTGGCGAACGCGTCTCTTTTTGATATGAGCCGCTGATTAAAAAGCCGCGCCAGTTCGCTGTTCATAGTCTGCATTCCGTGCTGCTGGCCTATTTCTATTATACCCTGAAGCTGGTGGACCTTGTCTTCGCGGATCATAGACCTCACGGCCATTGTCGCGATCATTGTTTCGCACGCCATCACACGCCCTCCGCCAATGCGCGGCAGCAGCGCCTGACTTATAATACCCTCAAGCACCATGGAGAGCTGCGCTCTTACGGTCTCTTTTTGATCTGCCGGGAATACGTCTATAATACGGTTTATAGTCTGCGCCGCGGAGTTCGTGTGAAGTGTAGCCAGCGTAAGGTGGCCGGTCTCCGCGATACTGAGCGCCGCGGATATCGTTTCAAGATCCCGCATTTCACCAATAAGCACCACATCAGGGTCTTGACGAAGCGCTACGCGCAGCGCGGAGGCGAAACTTGTAGTATCCTGCTTAACTTCGCGCTGATTTATAATACACTTTTTATGCTTATGCACAAATTCGATAGGGT
>WRCH01000034.1 GCA_009784115.1 Chitinispirillia bacterium | reverse complement strand
TTCCCGCGCTTTACACACGCGACGGAACGCTTCTTGCGCGGCGCGGGGTCAGTGCGATGCAATGAGGCGGGAGTTAGGGGTGATAATCTTATCACCCCATCCAAGAAACTTTAAAAAATCTTGTTTTTATTTAAAAGTGGTGTTATTATTTAAATAAAGTTTTTTTCAGCATTAGCATTTTCAGGCAGTAATCTTGGCAGTACCTCTCAAGTAGTAAATTTCGGTTGTTTGGTAATTTAATATCATTGTATGTTTTGGGGATGATGTTGGTTGTCTTAAATTCTTATTTAATAACTAAATTTTCAGAGGAGGTTTCGGATGAGAGCAAAAGTGAAAATGTTGGCGGCAACCCCCATCCGACAAATACATCTGAAATCATAAGATACACGACCATGGAATCAGGTGAGGCTCTTAGGTTGTGTCATAAATTAGTTGTTTTTTGCATAACAATGTATTATATTTTGATATAGCCAAATAACTGTAACTGCCGTTTTAAAAAAACTGAAAAATTCCCAAAACAAGTAAACGAAAATTACCTGGTAAAGTTCAATTCCGGTGAACCTGCAGATATAGTCGTTTGTAACGCTTTAGCAGCTGAAATGGATGAAATGTGGAGTTTTTACGGCGATAAATCACATCAAATATGGTTGTGGCGGGCTGTTGATCACGCTACCAATACACCTCTTGCATACACCTTTGGAACTCGTGAACATAAATATTTGGACGAGCTTCTTGGACTTTTGAAACCATTCAATATCGAAACAGTATACTCTGATGATAATTATGCTTACCGCGATAGAATTCCGGCTCCAAATCTCATAACTGGAAAGAAAAATACGCAGCGAATAGAAAGGCATCATTTAACATTACGAACGCGAATAAAAAGACTTTGCCGCAAAACCATTTGCTTTTCAAAAAACAAAGAGATTCATAAATCTGTTATCGGGACATTTATCAATACTTTTTTCTTCGGGAGAGTTATTAACATGTCAACGTATTTATGACACTACCTAAGATTATCACCCCTAACTCCCGCCTCACTGCATCGCACTGACCCCGCGCCGCGCAAGAAGCGTTCCGTCGCGTGTGTAAAGCGCGAGAAGCGCGTTTATATAGGCTGTGCGCGCCTGCGCCTCATCAAGATTTGCGGAGACAAGGTCACGCTGAATTTGTAAAACAGCGTATCCGGTTGATTTTCCCGCAGCCATTTTTTCCTGCTCCGCTTCTAATTTTTGCAGCTGCAGCGCGCTTACCGTTTCTGCCGTTTCGATTTGACGGTGCGCCCTTACAACTTCCATATGTGCGCTTCTTATTTCGTATTCAAGCAGACGTGAAAAGTTTTCTACTGATAACTTCTGCTGCTCTGTAGAAAAAACAGCGCGGCGGTGGCGTTCGCGTGAAGCGCCGTTTGTAAACGGAAACTGCAAGGTAAGGCCGGCGGCAACGGCGGATGAGGGACTATCGGGCGTAAACGCGTTTGAAAAATTTTCCGCGAAAGAGTTTCCCTGCAGAGAGATAAAGAAATCAAGCTTTGGCAAAAGTCCGTTTTTTGTCTGTATCAGATCAAGCTCTCCCTTTTGCGCCTGCATTGACGCTAACCGAAGATCGGGCCTAAACTTTCGCGCCGCTTCCAAATGCTCGCTTACGGAATCCGCATTGCCAAGCATCTCTAACGCGCTGTCTGTAAGATTAAGCGAGGCGCTCCAAAGCTCAGGAGCGTTCATCAGATAGACAAGGTATAATGTTTTTTGCTGATAGGCGGTTGCCGCGTCAAACAGCTGTCTCTCACGCGAAGCGACTTCCGCTCTTATCGCGACAAGATCAATAGGCGCTACGCTTCCGGTTTTAAGACGCTCTTCAGATTCATATAAAAGCCTTTGAGCAAGCTCAAGGGAGTATTCGTAAATTTTCATCTGTTCGCCGCTCAAAAGTAAATCCCAGTATGCGCGCTCCGTATCTCCAAGAAGCCTTTGGGCATAGGCGGCCAGCTCCTCTTCGCGGATGCTCACGTCAATGCGTGCTTTACGCAGGGGAGCGAGATTAGCTGACGGACTTAATCCTTGAAGTAAAGATTGAGTGACTGTAATCCCCACGGTGTTTTGATGTGTAGAGCCAATCGGCGTATTGGGATGGATTCTTGACGCAGGCGAAAGCGCTGAGGCTCCTGTCCAAACTTCGACGCCTGTTCCGGTTGGCGCGGTTCCCGATACGGAGAGCGACGCTTCGTGAGAGTCTTGAAAATATGGGCCTCCGCTGCGCTCAGTTGTTCCGTAGGAGAGTTTTACGCGCGGTTCATAAGCATAACGATGCTCACTCACAAATGTAGACGCGGCTTCCGTATTTATTCTCTCAATTCTCACAAGAGGATTATCCCTCATCGCTCTTGTCAACGCGTCTCTAAGTGATAATTGCAGCGTATCTGTTGAGACGGCATTACTTCCAAAAGCGCCGAATCCTATCCCGGTGATACACAAAATAACTGCAATCTTCATCATACGTACAGATGATAATCCGCAATCACACTTTATTTTCATATTGTTAAATATGTTCATAATTATAGAGCCCCTTGTGATGATACCTTTCTCTTTTTACCTAATTTCTGTTCTACAAGCGAATATATCACAGGTATCAATACCAATGTTATCAGTGTTGATGTAACAAGCCCGCCTATAACAACGCGTGCCATTGGCACTTGCGCCTCGCTGCCTTCGCCAAGACCTATTGCCATTGGTAAAAGCCCCAATATTGTTGAGAATGAGGTCATCAATATCGGCCTTAAGCGGCGTTCCCCGGCGATTTTTAACGCTTCAAACAGTTCGATATTTTCCTCACGGCGCAGGCGGTTGACAAGATCTACTAATACGATAGCATTGTTGATGGATATGCCGACAAGTATCAATAGTCCAATAAATGCCTGTATGGTAAACGGCGTTCCTGTCGCCATCATTATTGCCACAACACCTATAAGCGATACGGGGATAGAGAAGATAACGATGAACGGATCCTTGAATGATTCAAACTGGCCGGCCATAACAAGGAATATCAGGATGATCGCCATTACGATGGCCATTATCATCTCGCGCTGCGCTTTCTGCTGCTCTTCCCAGTCACCGCGGATCAGTACCGCAAACTCCTGCGGGATTGAGATCTCTCTTAGCGCCGCCCGCAGATCCTCAACAACACTGCCCATATCTCTGTCAACATAGTTGACGCTTACGTTAACAATGCGCTCGCGGTCGCGGCGTTCTACTCTCACAGGCCCCTGACCCGACTCAAGCCGCGCGGCGCTTTGAAGAGCGATCGGCTGTCCTGAGCTGTTAATAACAGAGAGATTGTTTATGTTGTCAAGACCGCGGCGGTCCTCTTCTGCTAATCTTACGATTACGTCGAACTCTTTGCCCTCTACGCGCACCTTTGTCGCCGCGGTGCCGCCCATTGCTGTTTGTACAGTTGACCCGATTTGTGTCGCAGACAGCCCAAGCTCCGCGGCTTTGTTTCTGTCAATCTTAACGCGGAACTCCGGCTGTCCCGCCTCACGGCTGATTCGCACATCCGTTACACCGGGAACATCAGCCACCGCCGTGCTTATCTGATTGGCGAGATCCTGCCCAATCTTAAGATCATACCCGCGGATCTCTATACCTACCGCCTGATCGGTATTTGTTCCCATTCTCATTATAAAAAGACCCTGTCCCTCCCGTACGCGGATTGTCGCCCCCGGGATGCCTCTCAATTTTTCACGCAGATCGTTTGCCACCTGTACAGATGATCTGCTGCGCTCTTTGGGCGGCACTAACCATGTGCGCACGCGCGCAGTGTTGCCGCCTACAGCCTGAAACCCCGGGCTTGACGCGATATTTGAGAGCATATTTCTCATCTCGGGAACTTCGGCGCGTACGATCTCTTCAATCTTAAAAACCGTCTCATCGAGGCGGTCGAGTTTTGTTCCTATTTCCATCTCTATATTGATTACCACATCACTCTCATCAGCCGCCGGCATTAGGTCTACGCCAACCATAGGCAGCATAAGTATGGAACAGGCAAATAGAAGGAAGATGAACGATACTACGGTAAGTCTATTATGTAAAGACCAGTTTAAGATTTTTCTATAACGGCGCTCAAGTACCAAGTAGAATTTTTCTGATGTGTCAAATACTTTGCCGGCAATACCCTTGCCCTTATTTTCCTGTTTGGATTTTTTGGGATTTAGGTAACGGGACGACATCATGGGCACTAAAGTCATCGCGACAAAGAGCGAACAGAGCAGCGAGAAAGCTACCACGTAAGCAAGGGATTGATACATGATGCCCGACATTCCGCGCATAAATATCACCGGTATAAACACGACTAATGTGGTGACTGTGCTCGCGATAATTGCGGAGCAGACCTCTTTTGTCCCCTTGACAGCCGCGTCATAGGGGTTAACTCCGTTTTCGCGTTTATGGTAGATATTGTCAAGAACAACGATGGAGTTGTCAAGAAGCATTCCTATGCCAAGCGCTAAACCGCCGAATGTCATCATGTTAAGCGAAAATCCGCAGAAATAGACAAGCGCGAAAGTGGCAATAACCGAGATGGGAACAGCCATCCCAATGATTACGGTAGAAGTAACGTTTCTTAAGAATAGCAGAATAACAAATATTGCTATCATTCCGCCAAGAAGCAAGGCTTGCGTAACGGACATCATCGCCCGTTCAACATATACCGCGTTGTCAATGAGAGTAATGATCTCAAGCCCATCGATATCCTGATTAATTCGCCGCACCTCGCGCTGCACGGCTTGAGCCACAGCGACCGTGTTGGTGCCGGTCTGCTTGGCGATCGCAAGCCGGATTCCGCGCTCACCGTTGATGCGCTCCATAGAGGTTTGTTCTTCAAGCCCGTCGAACACGTCCGCTACGTCGGATATGCGTACAGGCACTCCGTCTTTCACGGTAATCACCGTACTGCTGACATCGTTTACATTAGAATACTCGGCAAGTGTGCGCACCATTACATCACGGTTTCCCGCGACTACGGATCCGGCGGGGATGTTCCTGTTTTCCCGGCGAAGCGCGGCAACGACCATATCGGTTGACATACCGTACGCTTCCATGCTTGCCGCGCGCAGAGCGACTTGAATTTGGCGTTTGCGTCCGCCGCGTATGTCAACCGTGGCCACTCCGGGCACGCGCTCAAGACGGTACTGCACCTGATCTTCAAGAAGCTGCTGGATCATGGCGAGATCTTTATCTCCGCCCATAACGCCAAGCAAAAGAATTGGCATAGCGGAGATATCAAACTTGCGGATCATCGGGCGCGCAACCTCGTCCGGCAAGCGCCCAAGAATGCGGTCAAGTCTGTCCCGCATATCGTTTATCGCGGCTTCCTGATCAGTCCCCCAAGGGAACGTCACACGTACAGTACTGCGGCCCTCTGTTGACGTCGATGTGATCTCCTCAATACCCTGCAGCGCGGAGAGCGCGGACTCAATCGGTCTTGTGACAAGCTCTTCAACCTCAAGCGGCCCGGCGTTATCATATGTAGTGACGACCGTTACCGTAGGCATGGTGATCTCAGGCATCAAATCAATAGGCAGACGTGTCAGCGAAAACAATCCGATGATCACCACTATCAAAAAGATAACGGTTGTCATGATAGGCCGGCGCACCGGAAACGAAATAAATCCCGAATCTTTTCTCAATGATTCGCCGGGTGTTTGTTCACTCATCTGCTCTTCCTCTCACCCTGACCCTGACTTTGATTTTTGCCTTGACCCTGCTCCGGCGCATTGGATTTCCCTCTGTCCCCTGATGATCTTCTCTCTCCCACGACATTTACCACTGATCCGGGCCGCAGTAAATGCTGACCCAGCGTAACAATCGGCCCGTCAAGATCTGCGGGTGATAAAATCTGCGCGTATCTGCCGTCATTAATCCCCACCTCAACCGGAACGCTTCTTACCTTAGCGCTGTCGCCGACAACAAACACAGAGAACCGTCCCTCCCGCTCAACAAGAGCGGCGGATGGAACCACACGCGCGGACTCATCCTCATTAAGTTTGATGTTGATACGCGCAAACATCCCCGGCTTTAACAAGCGCGAATCATTGCGAAGCGCAATCTCGGCTACAGCGGTTCTTGACGCGGCTTGAAAAAACGGAGCGACTCTGTGAACTACCGCGTCAAATGAGCGTCCGGGGATAGCGTCTGTAGTTACAACAGCGGTTTTACCCTGTTTTATACTTTGGTAATCTCTCTCAGAGACCGCAAGTTCAACAAAAACAGTATCAAGTCCTACGATTGTGACAATCGGACTGCCGACGGAGAGCAATGTTCCTCCGTCAACGTGACGCTGAGCGATAAGTCCGCCCTGCGCGGCTCTCACCTGTGTATGTTCAAAATTGGTGTTTGCCTGAGAGAGGGCCACTTGGCGCTGCTCAAGCTGCGCTTTTGCAAGATCATGGCGTGATCTCTGAGTCGCGTATTGAGTATTAAGTCCATCAAGTTCGGCACGGGAAACGATCCCCTTTTCCACAAGTCCGCGCGACCGTTCAAGCTCCCGTTCAATATGCGCCAGTTGCGTTTTTGCTTCTTCAAGAGACGCCTGACTTACTCTGACCTGAGTCCGAGCCTCGTCACGAGAGTTACGGTATTGAATGTCTTCAATCCTGCCGATTATCTCATTAGCCTTAACAGTGTCGCCGATACGTTTATTTATGCTCATAAGCCTTCCGCCTACTTTGGCAGACAAAACGTAAGTATAAGACGCTTTAACAGTTCCTGTAAACTCACGAATATCCACCATAGGGCGCACACTCATCTCAGCCACCTCAACCGGCACCGGCGCGCCCCGTCCTCCTCCCGGCCCTCCGGCGGCCGCTTTTTTTGAATCAGCCGCACCCCACATCCGCATAGCCGTAATAGCGGCAATGGCAACTACTGCAAATATTGCGAGTCTTATTTTATGCTTTCTTTTCATCTTTTTTAAGAATCCTGTTATGTTTATATTAATATTTTACGTCCTGTACAGACGGTTTAATCAAATTATGATGGAGATTGAGAATATTAGACTGTGCGAACAAAATATTTATTACAGATAGAATTATAAAAATAATTCATGCCAAAAGCGGAGTTACTATAGCAACGCATTAATTCTCAATAAGATACAACAGATTAAAAACTTGTACAAGTTAGGCGAGTCACTTAAAGATCACTATAACAATAATACATCAAACGTGGCGTGGACTTTAACCCGCCCTTTCCCAAATACTGCTGTTTCAATTCAGGGATACAGTTGTGTGAATATTTCCAAAGTTTTTAAAAAAGCAAAAAAATGGACATAATAATTCCTCGTAGAAAAGCGTATATCAACGACAAGCGTGCAAGTTTACTTTGCTTTTAAATTCGGGGTTTTATATGGAATTAATTGATCAGAAAACAAAACGCATCATGGAGGGGTGCAAGGATAGGGCATACGCAGCCGGCCTGCGCTTTGGTGATGAAACTTTAGAATATATTGTTACAAACCGCGATCTTATTGAGCTGACGCCCAAGTACATGATACCCACTCTTTACGACTACTGGGTGCATGACGTGGAGTGTCTCAAGGAAAAGGGGCGTTATGAGCTTTATCCCAATAATCCTTACGAGACGGTGATTAACACCCGTCCGGCTATTTCATTCTATAATGACAATAACCCGGACTGGATGAACGTGATGATTTTTTATCATGTTCTTGGACATATTGATTTTTTTAGGTGTAATCAGTACTTCCGTAATACTTGGGATTTTGATTTTACCGGTCAGGCTCTCTCTGATAAACGCACTATCGCTAAACTGCGTTCCGAAAAGGGGCGCTGGGTGGATTATGTGATAGAGTTTTCAAGAGCGATAGACAATTTAGTCGGGTATCATTCCGAATTGTCGCGTATTGACAATAGTGAAAACGGAGAAGCATCTCCCATAACAATTCTTGACTATTATTTTGATATATTTTTGCAAAATGTCAAAAAGGTGCCTGTTACTGAATATATAAAAGAGGTGGAGCGTTACAACTGCTGTGTCCGTCAAGACAGCAATATCGCGGAGCAGGTTTTTTTCAGCGAGGTACACAAAAAATATCCTGAATTTTCATCACTATATGAAAAGGCAAACGATTCCCGTAATGAACGTACTCTTGATATTATGCAATATGTTTTGAAACACTCCGAAAATCTCAATCGCCCAAAAAACCGATGGATGAAATCAATAATAGAAGTGGTGCGTAAAACATCACTCTTCTTTCAGCCTCAGATCAGAACAAAAATCATGAATGAGGGGTGGGCAAGTTACTGGCATGAAAAGCTTTTTTTAAGTGACGATCGGATTTTAGGACACGAAGTAGACTTCGCAAGGCTTCACGCCGCAATAGCGAGCATGCCGCGGGTTGGGCTTAATCCTTATGCTTTGGGTATCAGGATATTTCACTACATAGAGGAATTAGCTGACAAAGGAAAGCTGTCTCAAGAATACCAGAGAGTCTTATCAATTCGTGAAAGAGAGCGTTACGATAAAGCAGAAAGTAAAGGCTTAGAGAAAATTTTTGACGTTAGGAGCAATCTATGCGATTTTCTTTTTATTGATACATTTGTAGATCAAGATTTTGTGACAAAGCATGATCTTTTTGTAGCGGGAAAGCGAATGAATCCGCATAAAATGGTCTACGAATATTATGTAAAAAGCCGCAACGCAGATGATTACCGTAAAATGCTTCAGGACAGCCTTTATCATCCGCCGTTTATAACCGTTGATCCTGAACGCAACGCGGGCAATATTCTCTATCTTGAGCATCACTTTGAAGGGAAACCTCTTGTAACAGAATTTATATCCAACGTTCTGCTCGGTCTTGAATACTTATGGGGCGGCCCGGTACAGCTTGAAACAAGTGAAGTGGAGCGCAGTGAGCGCGGCGGACCCAATGGCCATAGATCACGCAAAAGTGATGATAGTAACTGCCGGGAACTCAATTGGCAAAGAGTTCTTTACACAATGAAAGATAGAAGCCTGACACGTAAGGTATTGTAGTGAACCGCTACGTTTCAGGCATTCACCCCAGCACAATATCCGCAATTTGCGCCCTGACCTCGTTTATCAAATCCCGGTTAGCTTTGCGCCGGGGCCATGTGTAGTTTGACAATATGACAACACCGGCGTTTTTGCTTCTATCTGCAATTACAGCGCATCCTGTGAATCCGGTTTTGCCGAATGTTTGAGCAGTCCGCTTTGTTCCCATGTACTCTTGATTGAGTTCCCAGCCAAGACCTGTACTCATATCTTTTATATGAAGGATCTGATTGGTGTGCATGGCATTCATGGTTCTTTTCTTAAAAAACGGTTCCCGTCCGTCAAGCAGCATCCGTACAAATTTCATAAGATCAGGCGCTGTTGAAAAGAGACCGGCGCTGCCGGCAGTCATTATTTTCCTAAGAACCCACGCGCTCTCATCGTGAGTCTCTCCCAAAATTGTCCGATCCCGCCAAGGGTCAATTTCTGTTGGTACACAATTAGTGATATCTGCTTTTTTGGGGAAAAAAGTTGTATTTTTCATCCCAAGCGGATCAAAAAAAACCTCCTGAGCAAGCTCATGCAATGGCTTGCCGCTCACTCTCTCTATAAGCATTCCAAGCAAAATACTGGTTGCGTTAGCGTAACAGAATTTTTCCCCCGGACGGCTTTTCATCTTTACATTTAAAATAGCGGCGAGCAGTTTCTCCGCGGGCAGATCTTTGTATTCGGAGAGGCGGAAATCAAAATCAAGAGTATGGGTTAACAGGTGCCCCAAACAAATTTCATCTCTGAAAGAACCGTTATAGACGGGGACAAAATCAATCAGCCGGTCGGAAAGTTTTATCTCTTTATGATCAATCAGCCAAAGCGCAAGTGTACTTACGGGAATTGCTTTTGTTACAGATGCGCAGTCAAATAGAGAATCTTGCGTTATTTTCTTCGCGTTCTCATCGTATGTATGATGACCGGCGGCGACAACGAATTCCTCTTCGCCAATCATCCCGCCAACCGCACAGCCGGGGAATATTTGACGCTTGATAGCCTCTTGCAGACAATGTTCTATTTTTTCTGCGTTAACCATCTTTTAGCCTTTACTATACCGAATCACGGCACGCGTTTACACTGCACCGCACGCAACTGCACGCAGGGCCGACTCTGCTGCTTAGCGGCACGGTGTAAACGCGTACCGTGTACCAGTATATCTATGTTGATGAATTGATTCTTTTATTCTCCAACTCCGAAATAATTAGAGGCGCTATTTTTTTAATGTGACGGTCAATAACTTTATAGACGATACGAAAATCTTCATCCGTGCCGTGATATGGGTCCGCAACCTCGCCGCTATTATTTTCTTTGCCGGGCCACGAACCGATTAAAAATGTGCGTCCGTCAAGTTTGGGGAATAATCCTTTCAAAAAGTCACGCTGTTCCAAATCCATTGTGAAGATGAAATCCGCCTCATGCAGCTCTTCGGGAATAAGCGGACGGGAACGGTGGGCTGTTAGATCAATACCGTACTCTTTGCCGATCTGTATTGTTTTCTCAGCCGCCGGCCACGAGGGGAGTCCGCGGGTTCCCATTGAGGTGACTTTTATGTCGCTTCTATTGATATTTGTAAAATGCGTCCTTAGAAGCACTTCGGCTGTTGGGCTTCGGCAGATGTTGCCGATGCAGACAAAAATGATATGCGGCATATTGCTGCTTTCTTGATTATTGAAGACACGATTAAATATTGCCTGCGGCTCGATAAACACGGTGCGGCGCAATATTTAATCGTGTGATCTGTAAATAAACAATCAGTTATACTGGTACACAGCATAAATATACAATCTATCATAACGAATATTATCTATATCATCATAAAATGTATTATTTTAAAATTCAAGTTAAAAGAGGAGAATGTACAATGTCATTAACAAACGAAGAAAAAGGGCTTATCGAAGAGGCTCTCAGCGTTTATCTGCAGCTTGCCGCCCGTCAGGCTCCGCCACAGCAAATTCAGCAGCTTGCGGCGGTTGCTCAGGGTATTGTTAAAAAACTTGATAACTTGGGCGGCGATTCGACTCCCGGCGCTAACAAACCGACAGGGATTTCTGATGAGTGGTATGAGAATGTCTGTTTATCCTGTGATAAACTTGGGCCGGGCGGATGTGCTGACAAAGTAACAGAGAAGTATCCTGGCAAGTGCGACCCTGTCTTGCATTATGAGAGAGCAAAGAGTGTTAAGTAAAGAGCAGAAGAGCGATGCAGTGTAAACGCGTGCCGTTTACCATTATATACCATGACCTATTGAGTCCGCACTCTGCAAATGAGTATTTTTTGTATGATGAAAATTAAAGCCGTTTTAGTAACTGTTTTGGGGATGTTTCTAATCTCCTGCGCACATCAGAGCGCTCCAAGCGGAGGGCCTGAGGATAAAACTCCAGCGGAGGTCTCCGTTTCGCATCCGGCGGATGGAGAGACAAATGTTA
Source organism: Chitinispirillia bacterium (assembly GCA_009784115.1). GTDB lineage: Bacteria > Fibrobacterota > Chitinivibrionia > Chitinivibrionales > Chitinispirillaceae > WRCH01. The sequence continues at coordinate 14,661 of WRCH01000034.1, read as the reverse complement.
ACAGAAATGCCTCAATTGAGATAACTTTTTCTAAATGGATAAACCTCACAAGCGCCAAAGGCGCTGTCACTATTTATCCGCCTCTGCCGCAGGGATTCAGCGTTAAAGCGTCAAAAAATCAGGTGAAGATAATCCCCAATTCTGCGCTTAAAGAGAATACCACTTATCATGTAATGGTTGGCACAACGCTTAAGGATTTGCGCGGCAACTCCGCTCCAAAGCCTGCAAGATTAGTCTTTTCAACAGGCGATGCTCTTGACAGCGCGCAGTTAAGCGGCTCTATTGTAAGCCTTGATCCGCTTGTAACACTGCCAAAAGTCGCGCTTTTTAGAGAGTACTATGAGTGGAATGATACAGCATATTTTTCTATTCCGGATTATTTGATTCAGTGCGACAGCGGCGGGGTCTTTCAATTTTCACATTTAAAAGAGGGCAGATACCGCGTAGTCGCCTTTAACGACCCTACCCGCTTAAGACGGATGCGGATGGGAGATAAGTGTTTTACATCATTAGAAAAAACTATTACTGTAAGCAGCGCGGAAAATTTTATACGGCTTTACCCGGCAGAGAGCGATACGCTGCCGCCGCGCGTAAACTCAATAAGAGCGGTTGACATGAGAACACTGCGGGGTTCATGGAACAAAAAGTTTGATTTAGACCGCTTCCCGCAGCCCGAGTGGAAAATTATGCCGGTCTCCGCAGACTCCGACAAAAAAACTGTGCGGATAAATCAATCAATTACATTTGCAAACGGTACTGATTTTTATATCACTCTTCATGAGCCTATGAAAAGCGTTCCGTATCAACTTTTCTATAATTATTCAGATATCTCCGACTCAATTCGTTTTAACGGTATTACCGTTTCCGACACAGTACAGCCTGTATTAAAAAGTATCTCCCCAACCGGTTCATCAAATTTAATGCCGGAGCTTCGCCTTATATGGAGTAAACCCGTTCGCGTCAGTCAAAACATGATAACCGCTGTTGATACCGCGGGAGTTGACAACGCGGTATTCTTTTGTACAGACAGATACTCCGACACAACGCTTTTAACCGTCACAAGAAAATTAAAACCCGGCAAGCGTTACAAGCTCAGAATTCCTGTACAGGCAATAAAAGATATAAGCGGCAATATGGCAGCTGCGTATCCGGCAAACAGCGACGCCGTGAAAGACAAAAGAGAGAGAAAAAACATCAGTGCCGCAGACAGTATCTCTACAGATAGCACTAATGCTAATGGCAGTACTCAGGATACTGTAAAAGATAATACTAAAGACAGTACCGTTACAGTATTTTTAAACACGATCTCCGTAGACAGTATCTGCTACCGGATACACGGCGGCGCGGAGTGTCTTAAGGCGGAAGAAAAACGCAAGTGGGTTTACCGTCCCAAGGGCAGAGATGAAACATATACCGTTAACGACAAAGCCGGAACATTCTCTTTTGATTCTATCCCCGCATCTAAAGGGACGCTTTACTGGTTTATTGATGACAATAATGACAATCTCCTCACCCCCGGAAGACTTGTCCCGTGGAGAGCCCCGGAGCGCTTTGTGATTGTGCCTGACTCTATTGAGGCGCGGGCGAGATGGGAGATAGAGGATTTAGAGGTGAGAGCGTGCGAGGATAACAGATAGTGTTATGCCGCGGGTTTCTGTAATAATCCCGGCCTTTAACCGCTCTGCTCTTCTGCATAGAGCGGTTGAATCTGTACTCAATCAAACAGAGCGGGATTTCGAGCTTGTTATTGTTGACGATGGTTCTACAGATGATACCTCTCAATACCTTCAAAAAATTAAACTCCTTAACAACGTGCAATGTCTGCGTCTTGACAAAAACTACGGTGTATCAAAAGCGAGAAACGCAGGCGTCAGCGCATCAAGCGGTGAATGGATCGCTTTTTTAGATTCCGATGATTATTGGCATCCTGACAAACTGCGATTTCAGTTTAAATGGCTTGCTGACAATCCGCAATACAGCATAATGCAGACAAATGAGATTTGGATACGTAATGGCGTAAGAGTAAATCAGCCTAAAACTTATAAAAAAATATGCGGTGATATTTTTAACGAGAGCGTTGAGCGGTGTATGATAACACCGTCATCAGTAATAATGAGACGCTCGCTTTTTGAACAAACAGGCGGGTTTGACGAGAAGATGCGGGCGTGTGAGGATTATGATTTGTGGCTTAGAATCACTTGTAAACATCATGCGGGATTAGAGCCAAAAAATTTGCTGACCCGCTACGGCGGACATGATGATCAGCTCTCATCTATTACAGAAACTCTTGATAAATACAGAATCGAAGCGCTGAAAAAAATTATTTTATCTAATCAGCTCAATCCAAGTCAAACAAAAACAGTTAAAAATAATTTACATAAAAGAGCAATGATTTTGGCAAATGGTGCGCTTAAGCGTGGAAATCAAAAAGAATATGAATACTACAACGCTGTAATATCGGAGGATTATTGAAACACCATATTGAAGATAAAAATATAATCACGCAGTTTTTTGAAAAGATCCCATTCACACGCCAAACACAGCGCGAAATAGCAGAGTGGGTCCCTGAGATTGCTTATAGAGAAAATAAATCTGTAAAAAATATTCTTGGTGATGAAAGCATTTTATCAATTTTAAATTCTGAAAAACTTAACAACCCGCAAAAATCACAAAAAATCCGCGATGAGCTTTACAAAAAACGCTTCCCCATGTTTTCGCAAATGCAAACGAAGTGGAAAAAAGCCGCGGCGGCCGTTAATCCAAATTCTTCAAAAGTACAGTTCATACCATCACCCGGATTTGAAAAGAAGCGGCTTGAGATAAAAGTTGTTGTGGAGAGCGGAGATGAGGCGAGAGAGCTGTTTAACTCTCTCGCTCAAATAGATGCCGGTAAGTGGGATGAGATTATTTTTCCTGATTAGAAGAAATAGTTTATGCCAAAACTGCGAGAAAATGTTTCATCGCTCTTTCCTTTTGAACAGGGAGCAGCGGTTAAATTACGATATATGATTTATATGTGGATGAGCAAGCGGTTCCACTTGTTAACAAATATATAATATCAATAAAAGTCAATAAACCGTGAGGATATACGCACACATCGTTACGCCGTTTAAAAAAGCCTAATCGGGCAATCACTCCTTATATTTAGATTATATACCGTCCCTTATATTCACAAATATTATATTAACAACATAGCACTATCTGTTTATGAAATTATAAACTGCTCATACAAGGGGGAACTATGTTAAAAGCGAATGAATGCACGCTTTACAGCGGCGGACACACAGGGGCGGAAGTGTTTTTTGGCGAGTGCGCCGAAAAGTGGGGAGTAAACGAAGTAACCTACTCTTTTGAGGGACATTTTATTAAGCGCCAAAAGAATGTTGTAAGCCTCAGCGAAAGCGATCTGAAGCGCGGAGATATAAGCATGGAGATGGTATCCATGCACATGCACCGCCAGTACGCTCAGGGAGACAGCGTAAGGCGCGTGCTTCAGTCGATATTCCACATGGTTAATAGCGGCTCGCAGATTTTCGCTGTTGGCGTAATTCAGGAAGATGACACCGTTAAGGGCGGCACAGGCTGGGGCGTAGAGCTTGGCAAATTCTTTAACCGCGACGTACACGTCTACGATAAAGACCGCAACAAATGGTTCAAATGGAACCGCAGCGAATGGATAGAGAGCAAGCCTTTTATAACAGAAAAAACATTCTGCGGAACAGGAAGCAGAGATCTCACAGACGAGAGCAAAAAAGCGATAGAAGAGCTGTTCGCGAGATCGTTTGGGTAAACCATCCCGGGTTAAAAACCCGGGGGTTTTTCAATCCAAACTCCGGTATTTCGGCTATCTCTCAAAAGCGGCATTAAACTCTTCAACCGCCGTGTCTAACCGTTTGAGCATATCATCTTTTTTGACTTTTAGCTCAAGCTCTTCCTGCATTGAGCTTGTTACTGCCTGTTTGTAAACAGCTGGATTGAGAACCATAAGCGTATATGTTTTATAAACATTGCGCCGCGGGTTGAACTGATTTATCGTTCTAAAAGCCGTCGCGCCGCGCACCTCTACATCTGTTGTCTGCCTTACGGTCTCTTCCCATATTTTTTTGGTTTGACCGTCAACATTCTGCGCGTAAGATTCGCTCAGGCGCTGTACCTGAGTTTCAATAGCTCTCGCGAGCGCACTGCGCGCTTCGTCGGAGGCAATTTTGCGCGCTGTAAGTTCGTCGGGTGATTCTCCTATGCCAATGGCGCCGGGAATCCCGCGGCCTCTTAGAGCGCTCTCAAGCTGCTCAAGTTCAGAGTATTGCGTCATCACCCGCACGTAACCTGTTAGAGCAGCTGTCTCCTCTTCATTTTTCAAACGTGTAGATCTTGGCTTATACTTAGCCGGAACTTCGCCGGCTCTTACGCGCTTTTGCTTCGGAGCGATCTCTACCATTTGGTAATCTTCAAGTATAACACGATTTTTAGATCTTGCAGGACCGGCCTCTACTACTCCCTCAAATGTTTTTAACGTTGTACCCTCATCAGTAACGTAAACTTCAACAAATGTTCCACGGATCGCCGCCGCAGAGGTGGGAGTTTCAAATTCAAAGCTCGATCTGCTGTCGGCAAGTTTCCTTACATTCGTAACAATACTTCCGCTTACTACGTTTATTTTTGTATTAGTATTTGAACCGCGCTGGCGGAGTGTTGATATTTCAACAGTCGTGTTTTCAGAGATTTTTATGATGCTGCCGTCTACAATCTCAAGCCTCACTTCAGACTCCGGCATAGTGATTATCACATCTTTCTCCCGCAAAACCATATTGAGCCGCAAGTCCGGCCATGTGTTTACGTCATTGCGGTCCGCGTTAGCCCTGCGGTCTCTCGCGCTGAATACTTTCACATTGCCGATAATACCTTTAACAGTACAGATCCGCTCCTCTTGGGAAAACAGCGGCATAGCAGTCAAAATCATCAAAACAACCGTACCCGCCAAAGTTTGTCTGCGAAAATTTGTCATTTGCTTCTCCTTAATTTTTTCTCGGCACAGACAAGGCGTATATCTTGTCTCATTTCCGATTCCTGATATCAGTTTAATATAATTTTTGGGATGCTGAGAGTTGGCTTTTTATTATACATCCCGTAATTAAATATTGGCTTACGCCTCGTGTTTATTGAGCCGCAGGCAATATTTAATTGGTACTTCAATAATTAGCAGGGTTGTGCGGATATGTCAAGCACCGAACAGTGAGTGTCTAATACAAATCATACTCATAGAGCCGGCACTCTATTTTTCCGTTGAAAAATGGAATTTTTCGTTTAGCTTTTAAACCTATCTGTCCCGCAAGATTTGTATTTGCGGTAAAAACTCCGCCCCGATAACCGCGGCACTTCTGTTTGAAAAATGCACCAATGCCTCTGTATGTTTCAACAAGATTAGCTTCGTCTCCTAGTCTCATTCCATATTCAGGGTTGACAACTACGACTCCAGGGACTGATGGTACCAATGTCTCCGCAAAATCACATACCTGAAAATTTATAAGCTGTTCCACACCAGCTGTATCCGCATTTTTACGTGATGCTTCGATTGCTTTTTCGTTTTTATCACTTGCTATAATTTGAGACGGTATTGTTTTAATGACTTTACTTTTAGCATCTCTCTTCATCACTTCCCATGCTTTCAAATCAAACCCAAGCAGGTGAAAAAATCCAAAATTCTGTCTTGTTAATCCCGGAACTCTGTTAGTCAATGCAAGAGCTGCTTCAATAGCAAGCGTTCCGCTGCCGCACATTGGATTGACAAAGTTTTCCCCCGTTTTCAAGCCGCCTGCCGTCACAACTCCGGCGGCGAGCGTCTCCTGCATCGGCGCTCCCAAAGGAATACGGCGGTATCCGCGTTTTGAGAGAACCTCACCGCTTGTGTCAAGGTATACCGTGCACTTTTCATCCCGCCAAAAAATGCTTACCACAGCTCCGGTTCTATCAGGCCCGCTGTCGGGGCGCCTCCCTTTTCTTGCCATGATGCGATCGACTATTGCGTCTTTGGTTCTAAGATTCGCAAAGCGTGAATCACGGATAGTATCATTGCGCACGTTAGATACAACCGACAGATACTCGTTTGATGGGATGATAGTTTCCCACGGTATTGCGGATAGCTCTTTGTAAAGGTCATCGGCATTACGGCAGTTAAATGCCGCGATCTGAAAAAGAACATGATGCCCTGTGCGGGTGTGAAGATTGAGCTTCATTGCGTCAAGGCTTGTGCCCTCGGTATAAACGCCCGTTGCCGAGGTTGATTTCACGGGCAGTCCGAGAGATTCAACTTCTGCTTTCAGGAAAGGGCAGAGGCCCTCCGGGACTGTTATTACTATGTTTGATTTTTTCATGATTGTCAATGCGCCTCCCCCCAATGTTTACCAATACCGGCATCCACCTTTAATGGCACCTTTAATTTGTATGCTTTGCTCATTTCGTTTTTGACCCATTTTGCAAAATCTTCCGCGCAATTTTGTGGTGTCTCGAAGACAAGCTCGTCGTGTACCTGCAAAAGCATTTTGACATCCGGCCAATCAGCAAGTTTTGAGTGAACATTTACCATCGCTATTTTTATTATGTCAGCCGCGGTTCCCTGTACCGGTGTGTTTATGGCTGTGCGCTCGGCCGCTTCTTTTATCATATGATTGGAGGCGTTGATTTCCGGTAGACAGCGTCTGCGGCCAAGCAGAGTTTCTGAGTATCCAAGGTCACGAGTTTTTTGGATGGATGTGTCCATGTATCTGCGGATTGACGGAAATTGCGTAAAATACGAATCAATGAATCGCTTTGCATCCGCGAATGATATTTTTAACTGTCTTGCGAGATTAATAGGCCCCATTCCATACATCAACCCAAAATTTATAGTTTTTGCGGCACGGCGCATATCGGCGGTTACCATTTCAGGAAAAATTCCATATACTGCCGATGCTGTTTGAGTATGAATATCCTTGTCATCAACAAAAGCCTGAATAAGAACGCCGTCATTTGACAGATGAGCCAAGATGCGCAGCTCTATCTGCGAGTAGTCTGCCGCTACAAGCATTTTACCGTCAGGCACAGTAAAAGCCTCTCTTATCTTGCGCCCGCTCTCTGAGCGTATTGGAATGTTTTGGAGATTGGGGTTTGTACTTGACAAGCGGCCTGTGGCAGTCACAGCCTGATTAAAAGATGTGTGAACTCTGCCGGTTTCGGGCAAAATCTGATTTGGTAATGCGTCGATATAAGTAGAAAGCAGTTTCTGTTTCTCTCTGTAGTCAAGAATCATCTTGACTATGGGATAATTATCAGCGATCTTTTCCAAGATATCGGCATTTGTTGATTGAGAACCGCTTTTAGTTTTTTTTCCGCCGGGAAGACCAAGTTTTCCAAATAAAACTTCCGCCATTTGTTTAGGAGAATTGAGATTGAACTCTTCGCCTGCGATTTTATAGATATCATTTGAAATTTTTTCAAGCTCTGCGGTGTATTCTTTTGACAATCCGGCCAATATGTTTTTGTCAATGAGCATTCCCTGCCACTCAAGATCGGCCAAAACTAATTCAAGCGCTAACTCAATATCAGTGAATAAACTTATAGAGTTTCGTTCTACAAGAACAGGCTTTAATTTTTCTTTTACAAGAAGTACTGCGCACGCTGATTCCGCGGCAAGGGGGATAATTTCATCAATCAATAAGTCGGCCGGACTGCTCTCTTTAGCAATAATCTGATTAAGAGTTTTTATCTCAATACCAAGCTGTTCGCGGGCAAGCTCGAAAAGTTCGTACTGCCGTTTTCCGGGGTCTATTAGATAAGCTGCTATCAGGGTATCAAATACAATGCCTCTCAGCTCAATTCCATTATGTCTTAACACTTGAGCGGCGATTTTAAGGTCGTGTCCAACCTTGCCGATTTGCGGTGACTCTATTATTTCGGCAAGGATTTTAAGCACACTCTCCTTATGGAGATTATTCCCTGTATTATGTCCAAGCGGAATATAAAAAGCCTCTTTTGAGTCAATCGCAAGAGTAATTCCTACAAGTTCAGAAGCTCTTGGCAGTCCGCCGGTTGTTTGGACATATATAGAGACCTCGCCTTTTTCTTTTATCTTATTTACAAAAGATTGCAATTTATCTGTTGAATCAACAATGCGGCCCATAAACGTGATCTTAGTCTCTTCAGCGATGACATTATGAAAGATTGGATTTTTCATCATCGAAAAAAACTCAAACTCTTTCAGCAAATTAATACATTGGGCGGAGTGGACATCTTTACGAAGAAGATCATCTATTTCAAATCCTGTATCGCAATCCGTTTTAAGCGTAGCGAGCATTTTTGACAAGCGTAAATTCTCTTTATGCTCCTCTATTTTACTGATTAGTTTTGGAGATTCAAGAATTGACGGATCCGAGAGAATTTGATCGACATTAGCTTTCTCTAAAATTTTAACCGCACTCTTAGGGCCGATGCTTGGAACGCCGGGAATGTTATCGGAAGAATCTCCAATCAAAGCCAAGTAGTCAACTATCTGATCGGGTCTTATCCCCAATTTGGCAAACACCTCATCGGGCCCGTATGTCAAAAATACCCCCGCCCCATCAGGCGCGAGCATCCGCACGTTTGGCCCTACAAGCTGCATCAAATCTTTATCTTTTGTCACAAGAGACACATCAAATCCCTTAGATACGGCCTTATGAGTAAGTACTCCGATAAGATCATCCGCCTCAAGGCCGTCCTGTTTAATAACAGGTAAATTAAACGCATTTATCAACTCATAAATATATGGCATTTGAAGTCTAAGCTCTTCGGGCATCTCTTTGCGGTTGGCTTTATAGAGCGGATACGCAACATGGCGAAAAGTCGGTTTGCTGCTGTCCATAACTACTGCCATGTAGGGGCAGTTGTATATGTCAATCAGTCTCAATAAATAATTAGCGAACCCGTAAAGCGCGCTCGTAGGAAAACCTTTAGAGTTTGTAAGAGGGTTTCTGATAAGAGCGTAGTGGGCGCGGTACGCTAAAGCGTGGCCGTCGATAAGGTAGAGTTTTTTTTCAGTCATTATGGTACTTTTGTAATTAGAAAGGTGCTGTATTTATTACGGAATTCATCTATTGTTAACAGCTCAAAACCATGCAGATGTTTTCTGCCTTTGGGAGCAAACTTGTTCAGAGAAAAGGGAAGTCTGTCAAAAATCTTGTTCTTTAGTCGTTCCCGCTCAAATGCCGTGAAACTTGTAAATTCTAATATAAAAATACATATTATTGGCTTTGATGGAATTTTTCCACAAGCCCATTCTCGCAATATAGTATCCCTGTATTTTAAATTGATTTTATGCGGATACATATCATCACTCAGATCTTTTAAAAAATCCAGTTTGGCTTTAGTGGTTGCTTTGGAATTATCAGGATTTTTTACCTCAATGAAAAGAATCTCATCTTTTGCCTCAACAATAAAATCTATAGCAGATAAACCATTTAATTGTGGTACATCTGCTACTAATGCAGATGTACTATTAGAAAAATCGAACAAATAGCCGCTTTCCTCAAAATGCTTACTCATCATTTAATTCGTCCATTGATTTTTGTATCACATCTTTGTAAAGCTGTTCACCCGCGTCATCTATGGAATTTGGTTTTAGTTTGAGAAATGAATCTGCAATACTATGTTGAACAGTATTTTTTTCTTTATACAGACTTATGAATTTTATGTTATCATGCTTCTTTCTTTTTATGTCAATATATCTTGCCAAATTATACTCGTGCGTAGTTATAATCAATTGCACGTTGTTTCGCTGTAGCTCCAAGATTATATCGGCAACAAGAGGAAGGTGAGTAGGGTTTAAACTCGATTCGGGTTCATCCCATAAAACGATACTGTCTTCTTTAATACTTCCATTCATGAGAAGCTGCCAAATTAGACCTAAATGTCTTAACCCTTCCGCTTCCATTGAAAACGGAATTGACGTCCCATTACTTTTTTTCATCCAAAACGAACCGTCATCTTTTGCGTCAACAGTACCGTCAATAGCATTTTTTATTACCGGCGCAATTCTTTGGGCAATTGGCGGTGTTTCTTTTAATTTCCAGATCTGCGCTTTTTTTATAATATCCAGCAATGTAATATCAAAGGGCATATTTTTACCATATTTTTCTTTCATAACCAGCAACCCCCTTGCATGCGCCAGCATCTCTTTTGCCGGAATAAAAACAGGATCGGGAGTGGAGTTGCCATTAATAATAAAATCTACATTTGAAAGAAATTGGTCTGCGTATTCACCGTCAATCCCCAGAGTGGCTACGAGGTTTTCATTATGGTAGAATGGTTCCAAGTTTTCAACACATTTTCCTTCAGAACATTTTTTCCTCGTGTCTTCACTTGCATATATAGCTTTTAATAAAAGTGTTTTACCGGTGCCATTTTCCCCTATAACAACATTGACTCCCTGAGAAAAATTAAACACGATCTCTTCAAAAATTACAAATTTATTGATTTTTATACTGTTTATCACGGAAGCTCCTCAATTACTCAAATTAAATCGTCAACTTTTTAGAATAATATAATATAAATCATACTGATTTGACAGCTTTTATTAAGCAAAAGCGGGAGCTATTCGATATACTTGGAAATTTCACCCAGGTTGGATATCTGCACTAACGCCTGATCGCGCCCCGCGTCGTTTAGGCGGTCGAAGCATTTGAGGAGCGGGATCGCTTTTTTGCCGTACTCCCTTTTTATCTGGTCGTTTAAATCACTCTGTGTCAATTGACAATTGTATGTTTTTTCTGCTTCGTTATAATTTATCCGCGCCATTGGAACGTCATATCCCATAAGCCACGCTTCTGAAACATCAAGAGCCAAAGCGATTAAATATACCCCATCCTGCTTCGGTTCGTATCTGCCTGTCTTATAATGATTAATGGCGGATTTTCCGATCCCCGTCTTTTGGGCGAGTTCTGTTTGTGATATATCCCGCATCTCAAGCGCATACAAAAACCGCTTTAGAAATGTCTCTTTTTTAGCCATTTACCGCCTCTTGGAGTTATTTACAATTTACAATATGGTTGAGAAAATTACAACTGCGTTTAAGGTGAGTTTAGGAAAGTAAAAAACATCTTGATTTTCAAAGTTTAGGAAACTATATTTTAAATATGCTTGCTATAGAGGCGGCAATGCTGTTCTCTATAATTTCACATCAGATAAATGAGGATAAATTTATGATTTTCGATTACTCAAATCTTAAATGGAGAATCCGTGAAATTTACGATACACAGGAAAATTTCGCAAAAACATTGGGAATATCAAAGGCAAATCTTTCCGCTAAACTGAACTGTCTGAAAAAATTCTCCCAATCGGAAATCAATAAAATGCACACTCTTTTATCTGTTCGTGATGAGGAATTAGCGGCGTATTTTTTTACACTGAAAGTTTAGCTTTCTATATTTAAGAATGTTTTGCAATCACAATTAACCGGCGGTGGAGATATGCGGCAATGTTTAGAAGTAGAAAAAGTTGATAGAAAACAGGCGGGTGAGGCGGCTTCTTTGCCGCTGATTTCTATAATAACACCTTGCTACAACAGCGAACAATATATCGCAAAAACCATAGAAAGCGTTTTGGCTCAAACATATACCAATTGGGAAATGCTGATAACAGACGACTGCTCAACCGACAGATCACTTGAAATAGTGCAATCTTTCGCTAAAGAAGACAAACGTATTAAAATTATCAGGCATGAGCAAAATTGCGGGACGGCAAAAGCGAGAAACACTGCGATAGAGGCGTCACAAGGTGAATATTTGGCATTTTTGGACAGCGATGATTTATGGCTGCCGCAAAAGTTAGAAAAACAGCTGTCGTTCATGCAAAAAGAGAGTTGTGACTTTTGTTTTGCGCGGTATGAACATATTGACGAAAAAGGAAACCCGCTTGGAAAAACCGCAAAGATAATTAAGAAATTAACATATAAACAAATGATGCTTCACTGTTTTACAGGCTGTCTTACGGTTATGTATAAACAGGATCTGAATAATAAAATTTACAGTCCCGATTTAAGAAACTGCAACGACTACGCCCTGTTCTTAAAAGTATTAAAACATAAAAAAAACGCAATGGGCTATAATGAAAATTTGGCAAAGTACAGAATTGTAAAAAACAGTCTGTCACGAAATAAAATGAATAAACTTCCAAGTTTTATTGAAATGATGACAAAACATGAAAAGCAAAATATTCTGTCGGCCTATTTTCTTTTGTTTACCAATCAGTTTATAAAGGTTGTTTGGAAATATGAGAAGAAGGGTGCGAGTTGATTGCAAAAACAGTGTTTTCAATAATAATACCCTGTTGGAATGGGGAAAATTTTTTGGGAAATATCTTAGAGATTCTTCTTAAACAGGGCCTTAAGAGTATTGAGGTTTTAGTTGTTAGTGATGGTTCAACTGATAATACTGAAAAAATTGCACAGAAATATATTCATAGAAATTCCAATATAAAACTAATATCACTGAATAAAAACAGCGGCGTTTCTGTTGCGAGAAATAAAGGGCTTGATAACGCTGTAGGCGAGTATGTTCTATTTCTTGATGCAGACGATGTATTGCCAAACGGCACACTTGATTTCTACCGCATTTTATTATCAACAAAGCAATATGATACATTGGTTTTTGGGTATGAAGACAGTCTTAATGAGCGAATAACGTCAAAAAAAACCTTAAAATCTCATGGAACAGAATACCTTGCAGTTCAATTTCTAAAAACATATTTTAGCGCCAAAATATACTGCTGTATATGTTGCATTGTTTTTCGCAGAGCGTTTTTGCTCAAGGAATCAATGCGCTTTGCGGAAGGTGTAAAATGGGGTGAAGATGTTCAGTTTTACGAAAAAGCATTCATGCTATCAGAAAAAATATATTACACAAGTAAAATCACATTTACCCGTATCCGCAGAAATAACTCTGCCACTCAGGCCGGTAAAATAAATAAAGCTACAAAATTAGAGTGTGATTTCATTAGGAATTTACAAAATACATCCGCTATTGTTGATAGGTATCCGGAAGTTAATAAAGAGGTGAATTATCGTGTAGCTTGCAGATATTTGTATTATCTAATTGGTTATTTACAAGAGGCAAAAAATATTTCAGAAGTAACCAAAAAATTATTACAATATAAAGAACTGCTTTATAGGCCAATAGTATTCGTTTTTCCAAGAACGCTGGTAATATGGGCGTTAAGGTATGTGCCTTTTAAATTATTGTTTTGGTTATTTGGAAAAAAGTGAGGATGTTGTCCGGTTGGGTGCATTATATGGTTAATATTCATGCAGAAAGATATTGATAGATATATAAAAATGATTCAAGCAAAAATCACAAAAACCGAACAAGACGCATCTTCCCCTGCCGCCGTTCCAGTAGGCGAAAGTTCATTTTATTGTTATGCTCCTCATTCACAATTGCGTGATTTCATCTACAGAGAGCCCTGTAAATTTCACAATTTTGGCTATAGGTTCATTATTATCTTTCATTGTTTTTGCGATTTGCGCAATACCTTCTTCTCTGCCCTCTTCTCTGCCTTTTCTTTCTGCCGTACGTATCATACTGTTAAGGTCTGCCGTGTCTTCCAAGAACGCTTCATACGCTTTTTTATCTGCGGACGACATTTTCAGAATGTCCAGTTTTACGCTCGCTTCTTTAAGCCCTGCGGCGGTAAATTCCTCTTTTACTGCGGATTTTTTGAGAGTGTATATCCATTCGTCAAAGCGCCCCCTTATCTTTTCGTCAAAATTTTTGGGGAGGATAAGGTAGTACTCAGGATGAATATCTTCCTTGAGGCTGCCTGGCGGGGCGAGTTCGTCAATTTGCGCAAATGGAATCTCTTCGCCGAAGCGCAAACCTTTGAAACCTTCAAGTTTTCCGGCAAGCAGATATTCACGATCTGCGCCAATATCAAAGTAGATAATATTCACCATGTACAGTTTTTTTATGTTATAATTGCCGCCAACGGCGACCTGTTCTACAACTGCTTTGCAGGCGTTGTAAAGAACTTTTCCCAAAAAGTCAGCCTTGTCGGAAAACTGCACTTCGAATATCGCCATCTCGCGGTTGTCTATACGGGCTTTGAGGTCTATACGGTTAATTTTACGATCTGGATCGTTTTTATTGCTCTCGCTTTCAAGAACGTCAATAACGGTAACTTTCCTCTCAAGGAGTTCGCTCAAAAAACCTTCAAGAATATCAAAGTTGGCTTTGTCGCGCAGCAGATATTTTATCGCGTAATCGAGAGAGATAATAGTGCGTTCGCCCATAAGTCCTCGCTTTTATATGTTGCGGATATAATACAATTTTTGTTATATTATATGTAAAATACTACAATTTCAATAAAAGTATGAAGAATATTGATTAAAAAAGGAAAAATGTAGATGATCTTCAACGAAAAGGTAAAACAATTATCCCAAATTATAGATGACCGTCTCTTGCCTGTAATCAACAAAAGCAAAACAAAAGAGTGTGTTTATTTGGATCTGCCGTATCATACAAACATTGGCGATGTACTTATTTGGCGCGGAACAGAACACTTCTTAAAACGAACCGGTTTGAAATGTTTATACAAAGCGGCGTATAATACATACTCCGGCCAAAAGCTAAAAAAAATCACATGGCGGATACACTGAAT
>WRCH01000033.1 GCA_009784115.1 Chitinispirillia bacterium | reverse complement strand
AATGCGGAAATTTGTAGCAGCAGCAGTTTTTTTGATGGCTGGTGTAGTATGCAGTGGGTATGCTCAGCAGGATTTGCCAATTGAGATAAGGAATTTTTTGGAGAATTATGTGAAGGATTCTACTGCAAAGTGGGGGCCTTTAAAATATAAAAGAAGAGGAACCATTCCAGACTCGATACAAATTAAAGATCTAAGGCTGAGAGCACTTCAAATATACAGATTTAAAGACATTTATCTTAATGAATATCCTGATACCATTGCACTTGATGAAGTTATTGAACCGGATATTTTGTGGCGCGTCTTGGTAATGGCACACAATAAGCCGCTTTATGAACTAATGCTGAACAATAAAACTGGTGAACCAAGAATTACTGAAGCGACCTTTCCTACACCTATCGGTTCCGAGCTCAGAAGTAACATATGGGGACCATTATTAAAAGCGTATCCTGAATCTACAGGAATTAATCCTATACTGATTGGGTCATCAAAAAATCACTCTTTTCTATATTTCAAACAAAAAGGCCCACGAAAAATATATTATTGCAATAGGCGTGATGGTAAAAAGCATGATTCATTAGATTCGTTATTTACTGCCTCAATAGAAACTTTGGATGATAGTAGAAAGCTTATAAACTGGAAAAAACGTGAGATATACGTAAATGAACGTATGCGACGAGAAAATACTAACGCTATCGACATAGATGAGAGTATCGAACCCAAAGAAGGTTCATTCTCAGCATTTATAGATGGGCCAAGAAATTTTAAAGAAAATGGCCTTAATGAATCATTCCCAACAGGGGGTAATCAATGAAAAATTATAATGTACGCAAAATATTAGTTACCTTTTGTGCATTTTTATTCATCAGCACAGATGTTGATGCACAGATGTATTTACTTCCTAATTTTACTCGCTATAGGCAAGATGGCACTCTTACATGCTGGGCGGCAAACATCCGTATGACAATGAAATACTATGGTATTATTAAAGAAGATGAAGAAAACGGAAAAGAACACGATATTCGTAGACTCGCATTTGATGTATCATATGCTGATCCTGCACCCAATCGTGCAAATAACATTGCGAATGCAGCTAACATCATTGGCGTAGCCGAAATGCTTGCGCGTTTAATGATTACTTCCGACAACAATTATAACTCTAGTAATACGCTTCCGAAAAATAATGTTTTGAATCTACTAAATAATAGGAGGCCTATTCTAGCAAGAGCAGAACGCACCATAAATAGTGTACCAACTATAGGACATATGTACACAATCGCAGGATATGAAAGAAGCGATGATATTATGTATCTGTTTCTTGCAGATCCTAAAGACTCTTCTGAGTTTCGCGAGATAGAGTATTCTGATTTTGTCGATTGGCGTGATGTAGGTAACGATACTATGGAGAGATGGAGAGGATATATTTACCCAATAAATTATCCACCCGCTCCCAAGCAAATAGTAGTAAATCAAAGATCGGGCCCATCCCAAACGATCACAGCTGCCTTAACAAAAGCGAGTTACAACCTTTCCAGTTCAAACAGAGAAATAGTTCACATTTGGGACACTACAGCCTATAGAGAACAGGTAGTTATTAACAAACCTAATATCAGCTTGATATCCACTCCATGGCGTCCCAACGCGGTTATTGAATCTGAAAGCGGGTTAAGTATCTCCGCGAATGGAATCGTGGTTGACGGTGTTAACATTTACGGCAGCAACGCAGTTCAAAACCTTGGTGGTTTGTCTCTCAGACATTTAAATGTGCGTTCTGCATCAGGTCCTGCTATATACAACTCCGGTACATTATACATCGACTACACCAATGGCGGAAAAGCGACGGTATTTGCCGAATCAGGCTATGCTGTACACAACACCGGGACATTGTATATAGAATATGTTGACAACAGTACAACAATAACTTCAGATGCAAACAATGCAATCTACAACACAGGGACAATATACACGTGGAACGGAACAATATCATCAAACTCAAATTCACCTGCAATTTCTAATAATAATGCCGGAACATTATATATTCGCGGCAGCACAATATTAAACACGGCGGACGGCAGCGGCGGCGTCGCTATTTTAAATACCAATTCCACCGGTCGTCTTACTCTTGGCAACAATCCTGTTATTACCGGACGTATAGAGGGATTTAGCGCAGGAAGAGTAAGCGTATATACATCCGGTAATTATAGATTTAACCCGGACAGTAGAAAATATCAGCTTGCCCCTGCCAATCTTACGGCCGGCGATGTAGTTGTGGTTAACGGTGCAGCCCATATCAACAATTTCGAACTTACCGATCCTAGATTTACTTTGACAACCGCAGGAAACGATCTTGTTGCGATTACTGCTCCAATGAGAGCTATTGTAGATGAGCTGTTGGGGCCGTACAGAACTATTATGGGCGCTGTGGACGCTGTACGTGTTGCAGAAGTTGATAAGGCTGTAATCATCCTTAACAACAACAAATCTCATAATGAACGTGTTACCATTACGATGGATGAAATAACCATACAGCCAGGATTTCCGGCGTTTGATATCAGGCCGAGTATTAGATATTTTCCTGATGAACCAAATCCGGCTCCCCAAGGTTTTCCCGGATTCAATATGGCAAGCAGTAATAGTAACATTGAAGACAACAGCGCATTGCGTATTTTGGGCGCACAAAGATTCCAAATTACCGGTATTGATATTGAAGGCCATAACGCTGTTTACAATACTGGTTCAGCGACTATCAGCAATTCCACAATATCTGCGATATCAGACTATGCTATTTACAACACAGGAACAATAACTATTATAAGCGCAACAGTGACTTCTGCGTCAGACACAGCGATTTATAATTCCGGTATTGGCGGTTCGCTTATACTTGGCGGCAATCCCACCATTATTGGGCGTATCGCGGGATTTAGCACGGAAAGAGTTAGCGTATATACATCCGGTGATTATAGATTTAACCCGGGCAATAAAAAATACACGCTTGCTCCAGCCAATCTCAGAGACGGCGATGTAGTGGTAGTTGGCGGTGCCAACTATATCAACAATTTTGAGCTTGACAATGCTAATTTCATTTTGGTTGCAAATGGAAATAATCTCATCGCAAGAATTACATTAGACGGCAGATTTGCCACTGCGGTTAGCGGCGACACGATTACCATCCCCGTCGGAACCCATGACCTTGACAAGAGCCTCATAATGCCCGGTACCGCCCAAAACGTGGTACTGCGTTTCCTGCCGGGAACGGTAATAAATTTCACAGGAGCCGCCAAAGAGATTTGGGCCGGCGCTACCGGCACTATTTTGGGCGCGGAGAATTTAACACTTTCTCATCAGGTAATCTTGTACAACACCCTAACTCCCCGCGAACCTGTATTGCCCGAAGACCGTGTCATCGGCCTGTTCAGCAACCTGTGCGACGCGATTTGGCGCGGTCAGGGCGGGCGTACAATTAAGGTCGGGCCGGGGGTTTACAACTTTAGCAGCATTGGCGGTCAAGGGCTTATTGGGGTTATGCACAAAGACCGCGGCAGCAGCAGTATTCTACGTTTCGGGTTTGATGATTCGCCGCCTGGCTGCGAGCGGAACGTTTTCGGCACAACTACGCTCATAAGAGGGATGCGTTTGGAGTTTAACGGTGATCATTACAAAGAAGAGCCGCATAATTTGGTGATGGCTACAATTGGGGGCGGTAGAACAATTTTTGAGAACTGTATTTATGAAGCGCGTTATTCCGATCCTGCAAAAAAAGAGGTAATCGCGCACGCGCTTGGTACGGCAGGCCAATACTTCGGCGGCCAAATCGAGTACAGGAACTGCGTATTCACAAATCTTAAAACAGCTGTTATGGTAAATGACCCGATGCGTACAGATCAGTCGCCGGTGTTTACAAACTCTATTTTCGCAAACAATACTACAAATATCCAGTTTACATGGGGTTCAGAGGCTTTATGCGGAATCAGCTCAAACCAGCTCAACAGTATTGCGGTTGGGCCGACAACATATACCGGCGCAGACGTCAACAATCTTATAAACAGCACTTGCGCAAGCACCGGTATGATCACTTCGCCGAATCTATTTGAAGATGATCCGGGGTTTATTGATCCGCTGATCTCCGACTACCGTCTGAGCAGCATATCTCCTCTGATTGGTACAGGTATTGGATTGGTGGATATGGGTATGGAGATGGTGTTCACATTCTCTGAATTTCTTAACGGCAGCGTTAACTTTGGTCAGGGGCGGACGATAGAGTTTGTAAATGGAGTAATAACATCTAACATAACCGGCCATTCCGCGTCATTAAGATTCACTTATACCCTTAACCTGCGTCCTGTTTACGAACTGAAATTCAGCGGTGATTTTATCAGTACACTTGCGAATGTTGATGTTGAGGTTTGGAAGAAAGACCGTAGTGTGTCAACATCGTTTCTGCCTGTTGGGTATGCTATTTGGGACGCAAGCGTAAACGGTGTAGAGTTTGCGAATCTGACTCAAGGTGAGTTTTATCCCGGCGCGAACAGCGGTAATGGCAGAGTATTAAAAAGAGTGTCTCCCAATGTCACTTCACCCGCTCCGGTCTCGGACTTTGATAGAGTTGAGGAAGACGAAGATGTGCTTCTTAGCTGGAGCCGCAGTACAGAGCGGGGCATGTCGCGGTATAAGGTTTTCAGAGCTTCGGCTGCCGCTCCGCATCAGACAGAACAGATCGCTTCGCTTCCCGCTGATGTTACGGAGTACAGAGACGCAGGGGAGAATAGAGCAAACTACATTTACAGTATTGTAGCTTACGACTCAACCGGAAACATGAGCGCGCCAAGCGATGACGGCAGTCATATCAGCGGCAATAAGATATTTAGTTTTTCAGGATTTGACGCATCTGTCAGAGATACGCTTAGAGTTACGCCTACAGGTGTTACGGTTCAGATAGACAATTTGGATTATCTGCATGGAGCAATGATCACGGTGCGTAACAGGGGGCATAACGATTCGCTTGTTGTAGAGTGGTATGGGGTTAGAGATCAGAATCATATTGATTGCCAAAACCGCAGTGTGAATCTTTTTGGAAACGGGGCTCAGATAAACAATATCGCTTCTCCTAAGATGGGGAGCGGGTCGGTATTTTTGAATCTGCGTTCTACGGCAAAGGAGTCGTATCTCGTGGATATTGAGATTTTTAACTGGAGAAATGGGCGAGGTTGCCAGTAGAAAACTGTAAATTGAAGAGGATGGGGTGTTTGCTCCATCCTCACTTATAAATTGCGATAAAATCGTCATTTCTGAATATCACTTCTTTTTCATTAACCCTACTCTTACACCGCTGCAATGTGTTATTTTATATTAATGAAATTGTATATTAAGATTAGAAATCTTCAATAATTGAATAAACCGAAATAGAAAGCGGTATAATGCGTATATGAGACGTACAATCATTTTTTTAATCATCGTAGTTTTAGCGATACAGCTTCATGCCCAGCAACAGCCGCAGCCCGATTCAACCGTACCGGTATCGGCGTCAGACAATCAATTGTTATCGCTTGATGTAAAGGATACAGATCTGCGCGACGTTATCCGTATGATTTCCAAAGGCTACAATTTAAATATCATTTTAGATCAGGATGTTAAAGGCCGTGTAACCTTGCATCTTACGGATGTGCCCATAATGGAGGGATTACGTAAAATAGCGGAGTCTAATGGGCTTGAGGTCATACAGGACGGAAGTGTGTATAAGATACAGCGGGCTGCGGTACAATATAAATCGATGGTTAGATTTGCAGATGGTAAGCTGACTGTAGATGTGCGAAATGTAGACGTAAAGGATTTTCTCACCGATCTCAGCGCAAAGACGTCTATCAGTATTGTTCCGGACGCTAAAGTGGAGGGGCGGCTTACGGGAAAACTTTATGGCGTATCTCTTGATGATGGATTAAGAGCGATGCTTGAGGGAAACGGATTTAAGGTTACCAAGAGAAGAAATATCTATCAAATTACTCTCGGAGATCCTGTTGCTCACGGCAGCGGCGCTGCCGCACGGCCGCGTACAGGCGCCGGCCTTGGCCCTAACAGCGATTTTTATGTTGATTACACAAATGGTCTTGTTACTCTCAGCGTAATAAACGGAGATCTTGAAGAGATCATAAAAGCGATTTCTGAACAGGGTGATGTGGAGATCATCACTTATGGAAGTATTAAAAGTGATGTGAATGCCCGAATCAATAACGCCCCAATCACAGAAGCACTGGCGCTTCTTTTGGGCGGCACCCGCTTTACATTTGTGCAGCGGGGGAACGTGATTCTTATCGGCGACCGCAATACCGCTACGCCGTCGGGGCAGGCGCTTTCCAAATCAGAACTTATTCACTTGCGCCATATTAAAGCGAGTAATATTCCTGCGATATTGCCTAAAGATATTCCCGCCGCTAATGTACGTGTTATAAAGGAGCAAAACGCGCTTCTTATATCCGGTACTTCCGAGGATATTGTTGCCGCGCGTGAATTTTTGCGCACAATTGATATTCCTACTCCGCAAGTGCGTATTGATGTTGTAATTGTAGAGTATAAGGAGAATCTTGACAGAGAGAGAGGCTTTAGATTCGGAAGGAGAAATAGAGATTTCACCGCTAACAGCTCTTATTTCTCAAATCCAGCTCCTGCTACGCGAGTAGGCGCAGAATCGGCGCATACGGAAGTTGGAATAAGCGGCGCGTCTATGCTTAATATCATTACAAAAAACATCACAAATAACGAAACTATCATCAAAGATCTGATTTCAGAAGACTTTTTTATGGTACTTAAATTTCTTGAAGATCAAAATAGAGCCAAAGTATTGGCGCAGCCCTCTATATTGACTCTTAACGGTAATAAGGCGTCTATTGACGTAAGCGAGACTCAGTATTTTAAAGTTACAACCGGAACCGCGGAAAACTATACGATACGCTTTCAGCCCATAAAATTCGGTATTACACTTGATATTACCCCCTGGATAAGCCAAAGCGGACAGATCACCGCAGAGATAACTCCTGTGATATCCAATTCTGATAAGACAAATGTTGAGGGGTATCCGAACGTATCTTCACGCTCTCTTACCACCACAGTACGTCTCAATGATGGTGAGACGCTGATTCTTGGCGGGCTTATCAAAGATCAGGAGAGTCAGTTCAGGCATAAGATACCTGTTTTGGGTAGCCTGCCTATTGTGGGAGGAATATTCAGGCACAGCGGTGTAACAAGAAACAAAACAAACTTAGTGGTTTATATCACCCCTACAGTAGTAACGCGCGATCAGATTGTTGATCTGAATGCGGAGCTTGATCAATTTAACATGCGGCAAAAAAAATCTTTGGACAATAAAAAAACCGAAAACAAAAAAAGAGCGTCAAAACCGGCAGCCGATCAAGCAGCAGTAAAAACAGATTTGGAATCCACAGATACGCCTGACAGTTCTATTATTAATATCAGTCACCCAGAGAGCAGTCCGGCGGATGAAAACAACTGATAACAATAACGCAAAGCCGAAGTATAAAAAAACCATGACCGGGGTAATTCATACTCCTGATGGTTCAATTATCTGCGTTAAGATTAAGATGAAGCATGGGCGCTGGGTAGCGGAGTCGGCTGATTCATGGTCTGTATCAAATGTATTGAAAACAGCTCTTACGCTTTCCGAAGGCGCAGTTTTGGGTCTTAATACCGAGTGGCGCCGGACAGCTCCAAACCATAGCTCTCATAGCCTTGAGCTGCCGATTTCAGCGGCAAACGCGGATTTTAATCCTTACCTGCATCCGGCGAGATCTTCTATTATTTTGGAAGCGCTATCGGGCAATATAACATCTGTTGTCACGGAGGACTCTTTTCTGCTTACTCTGCCTCTTGCCTTTTGTAAAGAACCGCAGGCGTCTTTTGTGTCAATATTTTATGAAAACGATATTGTGACATTCGGCATAGTGATAGAGAGAAAATTGGAAGCGGTATTTTCGTTTCCATGTAAAAACGCTTCTTATATTGAGGCGTCATCTGCCAGAATTAAACGGTATTGGCGTTATATTTTAAAACGGGATGATTTTCCTAAAAAAGTTTTTATCTTTCATGATGATGATAACCGGATCAATGATTATGATGGTTTAGATCAACAGCCGCTCGCGCTTCCTGAAGAACTTCTTTATGACGGCGGCGCAATGAAAGCCGCGGGCGCTGCGCTGACGGCTCTGTATCCGGCTCCTGCTTTTAAGGTATCGCGGCAGCACGGTTTTAAAATTTATCGTCCGATACTGCTTAAAACCGCAGTAACTTTACTTTGTATATCACTGTTAGCAGCATCAGTACCGGTAACTGCAAACCTTCATGCGAAGAAAAAACTTACGCACAATGAAAATATTTATAACATAAAGCTCAATGAAAATCAATTTTTGAAAGATCTCGAAAAAGCAGCCAATGAGTTTTCTTCAAAAATTTTGTCCATTAAAAAAACGTATGACCAAAGTTCACGCTGGGGGAGTTTTTTGCAGCTATTGGCAGAAGTCAAGCCCGACAGCCTGTTTTTGGAACGGCTTGGATCAGATCAGATACAGGGAGCAGAAAACAAAATTAGAATAGCGTTAAACGGATGGGCGCATTCGGAAAATTCGGTAACGGAGTTTATTTCAAGTTTACAAGCGTCAGATTATATAAATAGCGCGTCTTTGGTTTCAATGGAAAGAGATGCGAAAAATAAAAACATCTGTAAATTCAGAATATTATGCGTAGTGCAGCTGGCAAAAGAATGATGAGAAAAGTGATGCGCGGCATTCCGATAATAACGTTACTCGGCATTGCCGGATTGATTTGCTATGCGTCTATAACTGTTATAGCGATTCCGCAGTGGTCGTCGTATAAAGAACATACCGAGCGTATCCGGCATTATGACACATTTATATTATCTAGCGAAGGATTTGACAAAATGCGTAAAGAGCTTGAGTTAAAAAATGAAACTCTCAAGTCTAAGTTAAACAGCGCTTCTGTACATATTCCTTCACGCTCTATTTCTGGTATACTTGAGGAACTTATCAGCCGCAGCAAGGAGAGCGGTGTTGTATTGGCAAAAATCCAGCCTCAGGCAGAAACAAAGTCAGAAAACTCCGCCTCTATCCTTGTGCTTATAGAAGCAACGACTGATTATGATAAACTTATTCGCTTTATAACATCTCTTGAAACTCTGCCGCAGATTTTGCAGATAAGCAGGGCTGCAATTGAAACAAACCGAAACGGTGAGTTAAATGTCAGGCTATTGGTAACCGCCAAGCCTGAAGCGGTTTTATCCGTAGAAAAAATTTCAGATTATATCGCTTCTAATCTGATAGATTCAGCTTTGAAAGCGGAGATAATTATCCCAACAGCAGTTTTAGTCTCTGAAATAAACTCACCGTTCAGATCTTTAGATTTTCAACCGGCCCGTTTGACGTCTAAATCTGCTGCCAAGACTTCAACAGTGCACAAACGTTTACCTTTCAAACTTAGGGGATTGATGAGAAATCCGCAGTTAGTAATCGTTGAAGACGAAAAAGGGGAGACGTATATAAAAGCGCCGGGTGACAGTATAAAATCCACGCATATAATCTCTATCTGCAGCAACAGCGCTGTTTTTAGAGACAGCAGCGGAACGTATGAACTTATGGTAGAGGAGAGCAGGTGATTTTGGAGCGGCGCAGTGAGAGCGGGAGTACACTAGCCACCGTACTTTTTTTCGCATCTGCCGGATTGATCGTTCTAACCATGTACCTTGCTCATCAAACCCGATCTTCTGTTAAAGCGCTGCAATCTCCGGCGGCTCTTCAGGCGCTTTTAAACGCGCGTTCGGGAATTTACCGCGCTCTTGAGATGCTTGCCGAAGGATTTGACGAATCCGATACGCTTAAAACTATTTCCGCCATTGATGATCTCTTTCGTATGGATATGTTTGATGACGCTGACGCAATCGTTTATGACGAATCCATGAGTATGAATAATCCCAAAACAATATCTCTTTATGCCGGTGATGACATTAACAGATCGGAAATCACATTTAACGTTCAGGGCATATACAATCTTATAACTTCTACTTCTACGGTAAACAAAATAATCCGTACTGTGGAAGCGCTGCAGGGATCCGCAGCTCCCGCCAAACCGGATACGGTTCTCATCCTTGAAAACAATTTACCAATAAAGGGGCGCTTCAGAGGCATAGTACACCGAATAAGCAAAATTGTTGTTGACGATACCCTGTCATCAAAAAACAATGAAAACAATGTAAGCAGTGATAAGCGAATAAAAATGTTTCTTTCGGAACTTAAAAATGAAAATATCGTTTATGAAGATACTTCCGCTTTTGACATTCCTCTTATAATCCAAACATACCGCGCTATTGAATCAATACCTGATACTGTGAAAGGCCATTTGATGCTTGACGGAGCGTTTTCGGAAGTTGTTTGGAGAGAGAGGCGTCAAATCGTAGTTTATGGCGATTTGCAAATCACCGGATCATTTAAGTTAGAAAATTTAGAACTGCGTACAGGCGGCGAGATCAGGATTTTGGATAAAGCGTCTCTTGTTAATGTCTCTCTTTTCTCAATGAGCAGGATTTTCATAGGAGATAATGCTGTATTTCAGGGGAATGCGCTATCTATGGGCAGTATAAATGTTTATGGCAAAGCGGAAATTAGAGATCGCAGTTCTCTTATAGCAGTTGGAACCGGTACGTCAGAACATCAGAAAAAGCCAAGCGGCTACTCAATTTTTCTATCTGAATCATCTGTGTTTGACGGCACTGCCATAGCTTTAGATAATCCGGGAGGAATCAAAACCGATCCCGACGTTAAACTAAGCGGTATATTATGGGCTCAAAAAGCAGTTTGCCACAGCGGTAAGCTTTCAGGACTTATAAAAGCGCAGTGGATATTTGATTGTTCCGACATTGGCAGTGATTCACTCGTTGATTTTTCAAAACTTAAAGAAAACAGTTTTAGCGGTGCGCTTGAGCCGCTTTCATCTATAGGTAATTATAAAATGCCTTACTTTATGGGTACACCGCAAATTATAAGCTGGAGGGAATTTTAAGAGATGAAAAAAACACTCCCGAGCGCTTCAGGCTTTACCATAGTAGAACTCATGATTGCTATCTTTATTCTCTCCATAGTGGTTTACTCTCTTTTTAGCGGTCTTTATACCGGGGATAGAATTAAAGGACGGGCAAACGCAACGCGTGCCGCCAGCATACTTGCTTCTAACGAAGCGGAACGCATACGCAGCGAAGCGCTGCAAGGCATTGAGCCGCGGGAGCTGACGTATATGGAAACAGTATCCGGCATAACATTCACCGTATATAGAAAAAAAAATTATAATTTGGACGCTGATATCGAAAACAAAAACGTCACAGAGATAGAAATAAGCGTTGAACCGCAAAGCAAGTTTTTTTCAACGTATAAATTCAAGCTTTTGCAGGGCTTTCACCAATGAGATCAGTTAACAAGAAAGGGCTGACCCTGTTAGAGTTGATAGTGACAATATCAATTTCAACTATAATTATCACATTTGTACTCTCCTCATGGAACTATCTCAATCAACACGTATCGCATCAGGAAAACAAAGGCATTATCCGTGATGAAACTGCCCGCGTTGCCGAAGAGTTAATGCTGAGACTGAGGAGAACTCCGGGAGTATTGCAGTTTACTCCAACCTCAGTAACGCTCCTGTCACACAACAGCAGTGATACTTTGGAATATGCTTTTGACGGAGAAAACTTAAACCAAAACGGAACACCGGTGCAATTTGGAGTTCGCGGCGCAAGCATAACTTCATTCCATGTGAACAGTAAAACGGTTGAAACTTTAGAGTATCTGCTGCTTGAAATCACCCTCACCTCAAGCGGCAACCGAAATAACCATGATACGAGCCGGTTTGTTGTGAACGCGAAGAATGGGAGCGCTGTTTCGTTAGAGACAGGTTGGGGATTTTGACAAGTCATCTCGTACTTGCTTATTGCCCATACCTTCTGTCAATCCCGCACCCCATCCAAAAAACCATTAGCAATAACTTCATCAAGAGCCGGCACCTGTTTTTTCCCGCGCAAAAGCCGTCCAAGCCAGCTTCTCCTCAATTTTCTCTCTAAGCGCCTCTGCGGAGGAGACCACCCGACTTCGCCCCAATGGATTGCATAAACGCCTTTTGCAGCGTCATCAATCGTATGAGCAAAAACTTTTGTATCGAATATCATCATATTATCTGCAAGTTTTTGTTCGCCGTTTTTGTATTTGAATCCGTACTTTTGCGCAACAGCGGCCATAACGTCAGGACATTTTATCCTGCTCAAATCGCGCGGCGTTCCATCGGGCAGTATGATGCGGTTATTTTCATACCATGCCATAACATCTTTTAAGTATGGATGTCCTTTAACTCCTCCAAAGATTCCGGCTTGCAATCCGCAGCCATTTACGACTTTAATATCATTTAAATCATTTGTCCAGTTTTCATATTGATGAAGGTCGTCTCTTTTTTCTGCCTCTATCGAAGTGAAAAAATCGTGCCGCAAGAATTCGTCAAATTTTTTCAAGACCAAAACGTCGCTGTCAAGATAAATCCCGCCTTCGGTATAAACCGCGTGCATTCTGATATAATCGGCGGCAAACGCCCATTTTTTTATTGAAACCGCCTCTTTTACAAAAGGCACGGAATCTAAGTCAAATTTATTGCTGTCCCATAAAACAAGTTCGTAATCGGGCATTACTCTTTTCCAGCTGTCAATACACTTTATGTAATTGGCGGCCATTTTTTCTTTGCTTAACCAGCAGTAATGTATTTTTTGGGGAATTGACATCAGACAAACCTTCTTTTAAACCTGCTTAGTTCTTTTAATATTCTCCAAGCAAGCGTTCTTTTGGGCATAATAAAATCGTGATAATCTATCGCGAATTGTAAATTCTCTTCAAACGGATCAGGTTCTTTAAGCGGAAACAGCAGTTCACCGTAAGGAATGTTTGAAGATGGTGAATTGAGATTATGCGTATGCGTGGCGTTTTCTCCAAAACCGATATTGGCAACAAGGTTTGCTTTGGGGACTATGCAAAATTGCCTATTCATCAAGTTAAGGCATAAGAGCTGAAAATCCCAAGTGTGCGAACCTTTACGCTTGTATATCCTTTCAAATTTTTTCCGCCTTTTTTTAATCTGATACTTTTTAAGCGGATAAAGCAGCTCTTCATAAGACATTTTTTCTTTTAGCTGCGGTAAAAATGAGAGCGCGAAACAATAATCTTTCCAAACTCTTCTGTAAGACGCCCATCCCCAAATATATGTAGAGCGTGTGAAAAAATATTCGTTTGATTTTTCTTCCCTGTACTTCGCAAACTCGTTTGTGCCGGCAATCATGGAAACCCGTTCATCGTCCTTATATTTTACAAGCAGCTCATCACAAAAGCGGAAAAAAAATTGATGCGGCAGGCAGTCGTCTTCAATAATAATTCCCATCTCTTCATGTTCAAAAAACCAAGTAACAGCATTTGAAACACCGCGTCCGCAGCCTTGATTTGTATCACTGAATCTTGTTTTTATATCACAATCCCAATCAATGGCAGAAAGTAAATAATTTCTCACACCCTCAACGATCTCTTTTTCCCCCTGTTTTTGCGCCCTTGCGCCGTCGCTTGCTAAGTATATTTTTGGCGGCTGTGCGTTTTTTATCGCTTCAAAAACACGCTTTGTCTCTTCAAGTTTGTTGAAAGTTATGAAAAGGACTGCCGATTTTGTTGTGTATTTTTCCATGGTCAACTTCTTTTACCCTGCGCCATTAATGTTTGCGTTTTTAATATAATTTATTAACTGTGTATAAAGTTATGATATATTTTTATTGACTATGCCAAACAAAAAAATAGCTCTTATCGCCGGCAACAAACGTCTTCCCTTTCAGTTTGCGGATTGGGCTAAACGTAATGGGCGGGATTTATATATTATCGGGATGACAGGCGAAGTTGATCAATCACTAAGAAATGAGGTTAGTGTTGATAGATATGTAGAGTTTTGTGTTACGGAAGTCAGCGCAATCATAAAATTCTGTAAAAAAAACGATATCGGCGAAATTGTTATGATCGGCGGGATTGCGAACGCTAAGCTAAAAATCAATCTTGATGTTGTCAAAGCGGCGTTTAAACTTCTGTTTATGAAAAACAGGCATAAAGGCGTATTTACGGTGATACTGTCGATGTTTGAAAAGGGCGGGATTAGAGTTAGAGCTATACAGGAATATATGACCGAACTCATCATCGGTGAAGGAGCTTTGGGCAAGATTGAGCCTAAGAGTGAGGATATAAATGCGTTCCGTAAAAATTGGGGCGCGCTGCTTGATTACATACGCACCGGCGACGGTCAGGCAGCTATCGTCTATAAAGGTGAGATACTTGCGTTTGAAAACTTTAAGGGAACCGATGATCTCGCAAAGCGCGCGTCCGCGAAGCGCAGTGAAATGGGAGCAGAAAGCGGCGGTATAATGGTAAAAATAATGGAACCGGGTCAGGACGGCCGCGCCGATCTGCCGGTTGTGGGAACCGGTACTATAGAGACGCTTGCGAAATACAGTTTTGACGGCGTAGTAGTTGAGGCAGGCAGAACGATTACAGACGATACAGCGGAGACCATTGCTCTTGCGGATGAAAAGGGCGTTTTTGTTTATGGGGTTACTCTTACATTATAATGATTATGTGCATATATTATATTATGACGATCTCTTCGCCGGGGTCTGCCCGCAGCTTCTGCGTCCTGAAATAACGCAGAGACGCAAGAGTGTACGGGCAGTGTTAATAATCACAGTCAAAAACATTAAAAAAAGGATGAAGCTCATGCAGAATATTTGGTATAATGACAAATTTTTGCTGGATTTTTTATCGGCGTCGGAACTTGAAAATTATAATCCTTCCGTAGCTCACGCGGAGAAGCTGCTTAAAGATAGAAGCGGTCCCGGCAATGACTTTTTGGGCTGGCTTGATCTGCCGAAGAAAACAGGCAAAGACCTTATAAAGTCAATCAACGATAAGGCGCAGGAGATTCGCTCAAAGGCGGATGTTCTTATCTGTGTCGGCATAGGCGGATCGTACCTTGGCGCAAAAGCGGCTATTGAATTTACATCACCCGGGTTTGAAGATCTGCGCAAACCGCGTGTGATATTTGCCGGTCATACTATTAACAGTGATTATCTTAGTGATCTGCTCGAACTTGTCAAAGATAAAGAAGTTGCCGTCAACGTAATATCAAAAAGCGGCACGACAACAGAGCCTGCTATCGCGTTTCGGGTAATACGCCAGTGGATGGAGCAGCGCTACGGTAAGAAAGGCGCGGCGGAGCGTATTGTTGCGACTACAGACCCCGCTAAGGGCGCTTTGCGTAAACTTGCTAAAGAAGAGGGCTACACAACGTATGAAATACCCGATGATGTGGGCGGACGCTTTTCTGTGCTCACACCTGTAGGGCTTTTCCCAATTGCCGTTGCGGGTCTTGACATTGCAAAACTTATTGAAGGCGCTTCACAGGCGTATGATTTTTGCAGCGGCGATTCTATTGAAACTAACGTAGCGGGCCGCTACGCCGCTGTAAGAAATATTCTGTTTAGAAAAGGTTATACCACCGAAGTAATGGCGACTTTCCAGCCGCAGCTCCATTTTATAAATGAGTGGTGGAAACAGCTTGCGGGAGAGAGCGAAGGCAAAGACGGAACAGGTATTTTCCCCGCCGGGCTTGACTACACGACAGATCTCCACTCTCTCGGCCAGTGGCTTCAGGAGGGTGTGCGCAATGTCTTTGAAACGTTCATGATCCTAAAGAAAACATCTAAGACAATGACTGTTCCCAAGTTTGATGATGACAGCGATGATCTTAACTATTTAGCGTCAAGAAGTTTTGAGGATATAAACGAAAAAGCGTTTCAGGGCACCATGCTTGCGCATCTTGACGGCGGGGTACCGTCGGCGACTCTTATGCTTGCCGACAGAAGCGAAACTACGCTTGGTCAACTGTTTTATTTCTTCGAGAAAGCAGTTGCTCTCTCCGGTTATATCCTGCGCGTAAATCCGTTTGATCAGCCCGGAGTTGAAGCGTACAAAAAGAACATGTTTGCGCTTCTTGGAAAAGCCGGCTTTGAGAAACAGGCAGCGGCGCTCTCAAGCCGGACTAAGGATATCTCTATATAGCAGGGCTTAGTGTAAGGGCGGATATATGTCCGCCCTTTGATAACTCAACAAGAATGTGTGACAAAACAGACTGTGTTAAACGATTCCGCGCAGCACGTTTCTATTATTGGTCAATTAAAAGCGCTCCACGCAAACGACTCTTTTAAATTAGCTGAGATGATCGTACTCTCTTTATTGGCAATAGCGCTGCTTCTCGCTCTTTTAAAACTCGTAAGCTATGTATTCCGTAAAGTAATAGACAAAAAGATTATTGAAAAAAGCGATAACTGGTTTAAAGATGTACGATTCCGCAATGTAAAAATTTTAACATCCGCCAAAATTGTATCGGCAGCGCTTTTAGTCTCCAAAGCGCTGCGCTATTCAGTGTACGCGTTTCTGCTTTACACGGCTCTCCCTATAATATTTGCTATTTTTCCCACAACGCGCCATATTGCGGCAACACTGTTTTCATGGATCACCACCCCGCTCGTATCAATGGCTCAAAACTTTGTGGCATATCTGCCAAAGCTTCTGCGCATAGTCATTATCATAATGTTAATGCGTTACACACTTAAATTTTTGCGTTACATAACTAAAGAAATAGAAGCGGAACGTCTGATAATTCCGAAATTTTACCCGGACTGGGCAAAAGCTACTTACAATTTACTCAGGATATTTATCTACTGTTTTACATTAGTGCTTATATTTCCGCTGCTTCCGGAGTCTGAGTCCGCGGTTTTTAGGGGTGTTTCGGTTTTTATCGGCGTTCTGTTTTCGATAGGTTCTTCAAGCGTAGTCTCCAATATGGTGGCGGGACTTGTTCTCACCTATATGCGCTCTTTTAAAATCGGCGACAGAATAAAAGTAGGAGATGTTTTTGGAGACGTTGTAGAAAAAACGCTCTTTGTTGTGCGTGTACAAACCGTGAAAAAAGAGATCATCACAGTTCCCAACTCTTCGATATTGTCGTCTAATGTAGTTAACTACAGCATAGCCGCGCACGAACAGGGCGTTATTTTATCTCAAAATGTTGACTTAGGCTACGATGTAAAGTGGGAGAGAGCGAGCAAGCTTTTGATAGAAGCAGCCCTAAAAACTGAACATGTCCTTGAAAACCCGCGCCCTTTTGTTCTTACTCAAACACTTGGCGGCAGTGCGGTAAGTTATCAGATAAACATCTACACAAAAAGACCTGAGTTACAGGCGGCAATTTATTCTGAGATGAATCAAAACATTCTTGATCTGTTCCAGCAAAATGGTATAGAGATGATCACTATTGTTTATGAAGCGTCACGAAACGGGGAAAAATCAACGATCGCTCCGGAATACGCGGGTCAATAATATTTATCACCCAATTTTATTTTGCACCCAGCCGTAGCCTGAGTTATTTTATACAGATGTCTTTATAAATTAGCATATTTCAAAAAAGTTCCTGCGCCGAACAGGTCAGCGGGAGCTTTTTTTTTCACATGAGTTAAGGAGGATGTATGAAGTTATCAGGAGCAGAAATCATAATCAATCTGCTCGAACGCCAGGGGATTGATACTATCGCAGGAATCCCGGGGGGATCAAACCTCCCTCTCTATAACGCCCTTTATAAGAGTAAGGTTATTAAACATATCCTCGTACGTCAGGAACAGGCGGGTGGATTTTTAGCTCAGGGGATGGCGCGTTCAACAGGAAAAACAGCAGTCTGTTTCGCAACGTCAGGCCCGGGCGCGGTGAACCTTATCACCGCAATCGCGGACGCGCGCCTTGACTCTATCCCCATAGTTGCCATTACTGGTCAGGTCGGCCACTCGCTCATAGGTACAGACGCGTTTCAGGAGATTGACACTTACGGGATGACAGTTCCCATCACAAAGTGTAATTTTTTGGTAAGATCGGCAGCAGAACTATTGACAGTTATCCCTGAGGCGTTCCGTGTTGCGGCTTCGGGAAGACCTGGGCCTGTGCTTATCGACGTGCCTAAAGACGTTCAGATTCAGCAGGTGGAATTTAACACTTGGCCTCAGCCCGGAAAAAAAGACGATGCTCCCGCGTTTGACGCGGGCTTGGTTAAAAAGGCCGCGGAGATGATAAACGAGGCGAAGCGCCCCGTTATCTACGCGGGCGGCGGCGCTATGTACGCGGATATGTCTCAGTCAATAATAAAACTTGCGGAAAAAAGCAATATTCCCGCTACATTAACTTTGATGGGTCTTGGCCTCATGCCCCACGATCACCCCCTTTGCTTGGGGATGCTTGGGATGCACGGAGCGCGCTATACAAATAATATCGTCCACGAAAGCGACCTTCTCATAGCTCTTGGAGTGAGATTTGACGACCGCGCCACAGGCAAACTTGCGGAGTTCGCTCCAAACGCAAAAGTGATTCATATTGATATTGACAAATCAGAAATCGGCAAACTGCGCAAGCCTCAAATCGGCATAACCGGCGACTTGGCGTCTATACTCCCCTCTCTTATAGAGATGGTGAGCGCCAATAAGCGTGAGGAGTGGAACTCTTTGGTACAGAGCGAAATCAAAAAGTATCCGTGGAGTTCGCAAAACGCTAAAGATGGTATGCACCCTCTCGAACTCATCAGAAAAATCGCGGACGCGGCAAACGATGACGCGATTGTTACGACAGACGTTGGTCAGCACCAGATGTGGGTCGCTCAGGGATATCCTCTTAAGCACCCGCGCACGCTGCTCTCTTCGGGCGGTCTTGGGACTATGGGTTTTGGTCTGCCCGCGGCGCTTGGCGCGGCCCGCGCTAATCCTAAAAAACAGGTGATCTGTTTTACCGGCGACGGTTCGATTCTCATGAACATTCAGGAGTTTGCGACGCTTGACGAACATAAGCTCAACGTTAAGATTATACTCTTTAACAACGGGCATCTTGGTCTTGTGCGCCAGCAGCAGGAGCTTTTCTTTGATAAGAACTACATGGCCTCGGTTTTCAAATCTAACCCCAACTTTACAGCGATCGCGGAAGGGTTTGGGATTAAGGCGTATAATGTAAGCACAATTGATGAGCTTACGGCAACGCTGCCGGAAGTTATGTCACAGGAGGGTCCCGCACTTGTTAATATATGCGTTGACCACGCGCACAATGTTCTGCCGATGGTTCCCCCCGGGGCAGCAAACCTGCAGATGATTGGAGGATAATATAATGAGCACAACAGCAAGTACGGTAGTAGAACTTATTGTAAATAATCACCCCGGCGTAATGTCTCACGTTACGGGCCTTTTCGCAAGACGCGCCTTTAACGTAGACGGGATTCTGTGCGGGGAGATTGATAACGGCACACAGAGTAAAATATACCTCCTTGTAAACGACGACGAGCGTCTTGAGCAGATAGTATGCCAGCTTGAAAAGCTCTACGATGTTAAAGAGGTATCGGTGCGTAAGGATTATGACTGCACGATTTTCAACAGGATTCATCAGCTTGTTGGAAATGCGCAGTGATGTGATACTTCGTTGTCGGATCCCCCGGTTGACACCGGGAGGTTATGGACATAGAGTCCCGTTGGGACTAATTATACTGGGTAACGGCATAAATCTACACTGCACCGCACGCAACTGCACGCAGGGCCGACTCTGTTGCTTAGCGGCACAGTGTAGATTTATGCCGTAAAGCGGTATATACAACAGGTCACCAATTATTTGAAGGAGAGCTTTTGAAACGATATTTTTTGACTGCAAAAACAGTTATCGCGTCATTTTTAATTTTACCATTAACGGCGGCCGCAGCTATGGAAGAGATCAGAATTAACCAGGTTGGGTTTTACCCTAAATCCCGCAAAGTAGCTGTTGTAATAAACAGAGACGCGGCGGCAAACGACACTGAGTTTCAGGTAGTGCGCGCATCAGACGGCAGAGTCGTTTTTAACGGCAATCTTTCCGAAACGCATGTGTGGAAAGAGTCGGGCGAAACCGGACGATGGGCTGATTTCACGATACTTGATAATCCGGGGCGCTACAAACTTGTTGTAGGCGGCAGAGAGTCTCACCCGTTTCATATCTCATCAGATATCTTTAGAGACGCGGCGCGCCTTTCTACGCGTACATTTTATCTCCAGCGCTGCTCCCATGAGTTAACTAAACAGTTAGCGGGAAAATGGGCAAGGCCCGCAGGACACCCCGACACCGCAGTCTCCTTTCATCCGTCAACCGGACGCACAGGGGGCAAGCTCAATTCGCCGGGCGGCTGGTATGACGCGGGAGACTTTGGTAAATACATTGTTAATTCAGGGATCACCGTGGGCACGCTCATGGCGTTTTATGAGAATTTCCCTAACTACTTTCCCGACAGAAGCCTTAACATCCCGGAATCAGGCAACGGTATTCCCGACATCCTTGACGAAATAAAGTATAATCTTGACTGGATGAAAACTATGCAGGACGCCGACGGCGGCGTTTTTGTCAAGCTCACGACTTTAGAGTTCCCCGGTTATATTATGCCTCATGAGGATAACTGGGAGCGGTTTGCGATTGGGAAGAGCACAACATCCGCGCTTAATTTTGCGGCGAGCATGGCTATGGCCGCAAGAATCTACGCGCCGTTTAATAAGAAGTGGGCAGATGACGCGCTTGCAAGAGCAAGACGCGCTTGGGATTGGGCTGTTAAAAATGATAACATCCCTTTTAAAAATCCCCCCGATGTAAAGACAGGCGAATACGGTGACGTAAATTTTGAGGACGAATTTATTTGGGCTGCGGCGGAACTTTTTATTACCACCGGAGAGAAAAAGTTCGCCGATTTCCTCAAGACAAAAGATATCGGCTATAAGGGCGAGCCTACGTGGCAAAATGTCCACGCGCTTGCGCCTTTATCGCTTTCTACCACAAAAAACAATCTCCCTAAAGCAACCCGCGACAGCGTGCGCGCCTCTATTGTCTCCACCGCGGATAAGTGGCTCAAGGAGATGGATAACCATCTCTACAGAGTACCGGATATGAAATTCATATGGGGTTCAAATTCCATTTTCGCAAATAAGGGTATCGGCATGATCTACGCGTATAAGATCACCGGCGACAGAAAATACCTTTTGGGAGCGGCAGAGATAGCAGATTATCTGCTCGGTAAAAACGCAACGGGTCTCTCCTTTATGACAGGAATGGGAACTAAATACGCGGCTAACCCGCACCACAGGCACGTAGTTGCGGCTGAGGGTCTTCTTAAGGATAAAGACGGGTCTAAACAGAAGAGAAGGCAGACCGCGCCTGCCGAGGATAATGTAGTGATCCCCGGATTTTTAGTAGGCGGGCCGAACGCCGGTCAGCAGGATAAAGCTCATGAGGTAGTATACACTTATACGCTTCCCGCAAAAAGCTACGAAGATCACTACAAGAGCTACGCCTCAAACGAAGTCGCGATAAACTGGAACGCACCGGCAACTTTTCTCTTCGGAGCGATCGACGCGCTTATGAACGCGGATAACAGGCCGGCGCCTCAAACGCCTGCTACCCCGGCAAGACCTGCTAACCGCAGATAATACGCAATAAATTCAGCGCACAGAGATGTGCGCTGAATAACCGCTTCCCATTTTATACAACTTTACGGCATAAATCTACACTGTGCCGCTAAGCAGCCTCACGGCCCTGCGTGCAGTTGCGTGCGGCGCAGTGCAGATTTATGCCGTGGCTCAGTATATACCGTAAATACATGTTCAAAATTAAGTTACGGTTTGAGTATTCGTTGCCGAAACTCACCCGTATGATTTATGAAGACCGTTTTCTGTCCTCGCGATCTCAATGCTGTTTACAGGCTTAAATTTCAAATCGTAAACAACCGCGCTCACTTCACGGTCAAGTATGGTAAGAACAGCAAATGTAGGGGCCTTATTTCTATCAAGCTGACCTTTAAGATGTCCCGGATTTATAAACAGATGCCCCTCTTCAAGGCGCAGCTCTTCCATGTGTGTGTGGCCGTGCAGAATTATATCCGCGCGGAATATGTCATCATCTGTAGCATCGTTTTGAAGACTGTGTACAAGCAGGATATTAAGACCAAGCACGCTCTCGGTGATTTTTGCGGGGATAGTTTTGTTTCTGTATCCATCATCATAAATGCCGGGAACTTGAGCTACCTCAACATTATACTCCTCAAGCGCTTTAACGTCGTCGTAATCATCACCTAAATGATAAACGGCGTCAACGTTTTGCTTTTTTGTTAAAAACTGCATGGCTTTTTCGATATAATCGTAATTACGATGCGTGTCGCTTATTATTCCGATTTTCATGATATCTCCTTGTATATTACAACGAGCGAAGTTTTTTAATCGCCGCCTTATATTCTTCAAGATACGCAACTGCCTGTTTTACAACATTATCAACCGTAAATCCGAACTTCTCTTCAAGTACCTTAAACGGGGCGGACGCTCCGAAGCGTTCAAGCCCTATCACCTTGCCAAACGGCCCTACAACCTCAAGGAAGTTTACGGGAAGACCCGCGGTAAATCCCATCACAGGTACGCCGAATGGCAGCAGTTTTTCTTTATATTGATCTGACTGCTCCTTAAAAAGACCGACTGACGGCATACTTATCACCCGTACTTTTAAATTGTGATCTTTCTCCAAGCTCGCCGCGCTTTCAATACAGGTGATGACCTCCGCGCCGTTAGCTATAAGTACCAAATCCGGTTTATCACAATCAACAACGGCATAAGCTCCCTTAGCCGCTCCCTGAGCGGCTTTATATCTTGATGATTCACCCGTCTTTACCGGCAGGTCTGTCATAACCTGACGGCTTAAAAGAAGCGCTGTCGGGCCGTTAAAATTATGAAGCGCCATCTTCCACGAAGCGGTCGTTTCCGCCGCGTCCGCCGGACGGAGCACAAGCATACTGCGCTTGCCGTGAACATTTGCCATCTTTTCCAAAAGCCTCACCTGCATCTCGTGCTCTATAGGCTGATGCGTAGGCCCGTCTTCACCAACTCTAAAGGTATCGTGCGACCAGACGTATTTTACAGGAAGCTCCATGAGAGCCGCCATGCGCATCGCAGGTTTCATGTAGTCGCTAAAAGCAAAAAATGTTCCGCAAACAGCCATTACCCCGCCGTGAGACGCAATCCCGTTCATCACCGCTGCCATAGTGAGTTCCGCGACGCCTGCCTGCAAGTAACCGCCGCTGAAATCTCCCTTTTTGAAAATTTTTGATGATTTTAAGAATCCTTCGGTCATGTCGCTGTTGCCAAGATCGGCGGATGAAACGATCATGTTGCCGACTTTTTTGGAGAACTCGCCAAGAATAACGCCCGAAGCGCCGCGGGTTGGGATATTTGCCTTATATTCAATCGATTCCCAGTCAATTTCGGGAAGCTCATTGTTCATAAATGATTCGCGCTTTTTCGCTAATTCGGGATTCGCCGCTTCCCATTTTGCGGCTTCAGCCTTTTTCGCGGCAGCTATTTTTCTTTTATTATTGAGGACTTCGCGATAGTACTCGGCTACTTCCGGGAAAATGACAAACGGGTCTGACGGATCACCGCCCAAGTTTTTTATAGTAGCCTCAATGCACGCCCCCGCGCCTGTTAAAGGCTGGCCGTGAGTGGAGACCTTGCGCTCAAAAGATCCGCCGTCTTTATCAAGCGCTCCCTTACCCATAATAGTATTGCCGATGATAAGCGTAGGGCGCTCTTTTTCAGCAACCGCCTCGCTCAGCGCTTTACGAATCTCATTTTGATCATTCCCGTTGATAGTTAAAACATTCCATCCCCAAGCTCTGTATTTTGCCGCCGTATCCTCACTTGTAACGTCACCGGTAGTTGTTGAGAGCTGAATCTCGTTTGAGTCAAAAAACATAATAAAATTGGAGAGTCCAAGATGTCCTGCGATGCGGCCAACACCTTGTGATATCTCCTCTTGTATACCGCCGTCAGAGATAAAGGCGTAGGTCTTATGCGCCATCCACTCCCCAAAGCGCGCGGCGAGAAACCGTTCCGCAATCGCCGCCCCAAGACCCATAGCGTGTCCCTGACCCAAGGGGCCGGAGGTATTGTCAACCATCCGCTTGCCGTCCCGCTCGGGGTGTCCGGGAGTTGGGCTTCCCCACTGCCTGAAATTCTTGATATCATCAATAGAAAAAAGCCCGCACAGCGTGAGCTGTGAGTAGAGCATGGGCGACATGTGGCCGGGATCAAGGTAAAAGCGGTCGCGGTTCTCCCACTCAGGGTGATCGGGATCCCAGTTTAAAAATTCGCTGTAGAGTATGTTTATGAAATCCGCTCCGCCCATAGCGCCCCCGGGATGCCCCGATTTAGCGCGCTCAACCATCGCGGCGCTTAGAATACGAATATTGTCTGCACAGCGGTCAACACTTCTCAAATCCATGTAAATACTCCCGAAATGTCCCATTAGTTATGAAAAACAGCCTGAATTAGCGTGATTATGGCAGAAAACGGTGTATTATTTTTCCTGTCACAACCCTTTAATGAGCTTAGAAAATAATATGTGGAGAGGGCGAAAATGAAATCTTCTTTTTTCAAAAACGCGGACATACCAAAATTGCCAATTAATGTTTTATATAAATGTGATTTTGCTTGATTATTCATATAGAAATAATAAATATAAATTCCGCCCCAAAATTTAAGAAGTCTATACGTAAATCTCAAGCCGCGCCCCTTTAGGAGCTACGACAAGCTGCATATCCATTGAGTCTACAATCTTTTGTATAATCTTGGGACAGAGTTACTTTTTTAAGAAACCGTTGGGGAAATCGCGTGAAATTTATTTATCTTCGCTGCCTAACTCTTCCAAAAAATTCTCAATTACATACCCTGTCTTAGGGAGAATCCGGCTTAACGGAAAGAAACGTTTGATAATCAATTCCGCGTCTTCGAAAGTTCGGATGTTAAGTTTGCGCAGCAAAAATTTTATATCGCAATAGTCCTGCCCCTCTACTCTCGATGACATCAGCTTCATAGCGAGCAGATATTCCGGTGTTACAACGGAGACTTTCAAACAGCCAAAACGCATAAAATCCGCCGTTTCTACGCTTTCATTCATGAATCCCTTTACGCTGTCATTAAGCCAGTTTGGAGGCAAGCCGTATTCACATGCGATTTTTTCTACAAGGACGTTTATTTCGCTCTTCGGTTCATACAGCGCATCAATGTCCTTAGTCGCGTCGCGGGCCGAGTGCGCAAGGCACATAGCGGCTCCGCCGGTGATAATGATTTCACCATGCAAGCCAGCCTTTTCAAGCTCTTCACCCAATATTTCAAGATATTTCAGCAATTCCTCTCTGTGCATACAACAGTCTCCAGTCAAACTCGTACCAAAAAGTTTTCATCTACAAACAAATTTCTGTACTTAAACTCTGTCGGCGATTTGTACATGAATAACAGACGGAGATTTCCCGTTGCGTTACAATCGAAGTAAGGCTCATCGGTAAGCCTGTATTTACTGTTCATCACCCATTCCGGTACCGGTAATCTGTAGTCATTCGCCAGCTTGTGTGCGGCAGCCGCAAAAAGAGCTGCGTGTTCGCGGGACACAACCGCGGCGGCAGACGGAGCGTCCGCAAGCATGGCGTTGCGCGTGATGCTCTCCACACGATAAAACTCATCAAGAAAATCACCCAATACTATGTAAAAGCTCTCGCCGCAGCTCAACTGCTCCATAGCCCGCGAAATTGTAAACATCCCCTGCTCCGCGTTGATATAATATGTATGTTTTGTATAATGTAAAGATAATAAAAAATGGAGCGGAAAGCAAAGGCTTCAAACATACAGACCGAAAAACACACTGCCGGGAATAATTACCGAAAACTATGAGTTGAGATATTTCTGAGAAAACAGTGAGAAGTAAGCGTATCCAAAGAGTTATAAATATAAATTAAGCGATAGAAAATACAAGTAGATAATTCGAGACTATTGCGCTTTGTGATATTAATTATATTGTTGAGATGAAATTAAGTGAACTCCCCGGGAAAGACAGTCTTGATCTTTCACAGCTACAAAGCTATGAAAGTTTTATACAAAATACTGATTGGCTTGACATATCACTTCTTTCAAATCGACAGCTCTTGAAGGAATTTGCATTATGGTATGGTGGATATGGCAGCAGTACCAACTATTCAAATTCACACGGGTGGAGAATTCCAAATCAACGTACTCGGCACAGTATACTGAGCCTGAAAAAAAGCTCGAATAGCGGTTTGTTGAAAATCTATTTATTTAAAAGATGAAGGAGTGTATTATCTAAAAAGAAACAAAAAAAGAAAGTCGGACAAAAGTTTTTTT
>WRCH01000032.1 GCA_009784115.1 Chitinispirillia bacterium | reverse complement strand
TAGTATTTACAAAAAACAGATAAAAGGCGCTTTGCTTTTAAATAACTATGTATAAACGAATCGGGAAATGCGCTGGAAATTCAATCCCGCGGGCCTATCCCGGAAATCCCGAGAATCTCAGGCAAAATCTTCGCCGGTTTGTATTGATAATTTTATCGTCATTAAATATATTTTATGCGGCTACGAAGAATCGGAAAGGAACTTTTAAAAGGATTCTCTCTTTTGATGACAATTCTCTCATTACTGCCCATACTCAGCCTGCTTGCGCTTCTTATAGTTATTAAACTTCCAGTAGCAAAAGCGGGGGCGGTCTCTTTGGCCCTTACACTTATTATCGCGGTCAATTTTTTCGGACTGCCGATATTCGGGCTGTCCATTGCCGCGGGTAAAGCGCTGTGGCTCGCGCTTTTTGTTTCGCTGATTGTGTGGGGGGCGCTGCTTTTGTATCATTTGGTAAGCGACTTCGGCGCTATAAACGTGATCAACAAAAATATCACGATCTTTGTCAAAGACAAATTCGCGGCGTTTCTGCTTCTCGCGTGGCTCTTTACCGGAGTGCTCCAAGGCATAGCAGGCTTTGGAGTACCTGTTGTCATCGTTACGCCAATCCTGATTGCTCTTGGGTTTAACCCTGTCAAATCATTAGCCGCGGCTCTTTTGGGCCACTCATGGGCGGTGACTTTCGGCTCTATGGGCGTAGCTTTTTTTGTGATACAGGGATTGACCGGGATTCCAAAAGCAGATCTCGGAGTTCCCATGTGGATATTTAACACTATCGCCCATTTAATGACGGGTATCGGCGTCTGCTGGCTCTTTGACGGTCTCAAAGGGATAAAAAAAGGGATATCGTATGTATTGCCCGTATCGGCAGTGATGACTGCCGTTCAATATTTTACCTTATATTTCGGCATGTATACCCTTGCCGGTTTAAACACCGCTGCAATCGGACTTGTCACCATGTTTTTGCTTTACAAACTGCGGGCAAGAGGCAAAGAGGAGAAAACCGCCGCCGGATTCTACAAAGACAAGCTGAATCTATGGCAGGCGGTATTCCCCTACGCGCTGATTCTCATTTTACTCCTGTCGTTCCAGATGATACCTGCCGCAGTGAAAGAGGCCGTTGCGGTTTCGCCTAATTTTAAGGGGTTTGAAACAACGCTTTTGTATCCTTACACCCATACGGTCGCGGAGGTGATGAACTACAGCCCGATCAGACTGTTCGTGCACCCGATTTTTGTCTTGCTGATCGCCGTTGCCGCGGCTTGTATCATCTATAAGCGGGCAGGGGTTTGGGATGACGGCGTATTTAAGGGCGCGGTGCATAAAACCGTGAAAAAAGGGATACCCGCGACACTTGCCTTATTAGCGCTCGGCAATATGTCGCTTATCATGATGGACTCCGGTATGACAAACCGGCTTGCGTACTCTGTCGCCGATCTGACGGGCAATCTGTTTCCTCTCTTCTCCCCAATCTTCGGGGCGCTTGGCAGTTTTTTGACGGGTAACAACACAAACTCAAACGTGCTCTTTGGAAAATTTCAATATCTAATAGCCAGCCGCCTCGATGTAAGCACCGCGGTGATGGCCGCTTCGCAATCGATCTCCGCATCCGTGGGCGTTGCTATCGGCCCCACTTTGGTGCTAATGGGCGCGCTTGCGTCCGATCAAAACGGGCAGGAGTCTGTCATTCTCAAAAAGCTGATTCCGCTTGTGCTCATTATCGCTTTGGTGATGGGGATTGTAAATTATGTTTTATTGGAAGTTTTTCGGTACGGGTGAGGTTTTTTCGCAAATTACCAAAATATTCGCGGACAGGCAGAAGCATGGGCAAAAATAAAAGGTGATATTTACGGCGCTCTTATAACCACTCACACCCTCACTCAAATAATCCCCGCCGCTTCATAACCGGTATAGCGGGGGCTGCCGGTGAATATTCAAGAAGAATAAGATAAAGGTCATTTTTTATTTTATATAATTTTTTAACCGGTAAACTACGCCGTATATTATCTTATTTTTATATCAATATACAGAATAATCCTTGTCCTTTAGTTAAGGAGTTTTATATGACGCGCCGTATTGCCGTAATTATCGCCCTGATTTGCGTTTTGAGCCCCGCGGCTTTAACCGCTCAAACTTCCGCGCAGGGAGCTTTCACCCCCGATCAATACAAAAAAGCTTTGTGGATGCTCACCCGGTTCTACGGGGCGCAAAGATCGGGGCATGGGCCTAACTGGATGTTCATGGAGTACACGCATACTAAAAGTTACGTCAGAGACTCT
Organism: Chitinispirillia bacterium; assembly: GCA_009784115.1. Lineage (GTDB taxonomy): Bacteria > Fibrobacterota > Chitinivibrionia > Chitinivibrionales > Chitinispirillaceae > WRCH01. The sequence goes on along the minus strand of WRCH01000032.1, from coordinate 24,138 downwards.
CTTGACGGACGCGACCTTGTGGGCGGGTGGTTTGACTGCGGCGATCACTCCAAATTCGGACAGCCGTTTTTCTATACCACGTATGTACTGGCTAAAGCATACGATGTGTTTCCGACAGGTTTTCATGACCTTTACCGCGGCGATTACAGCGACTATATGGCGGCAACGGGAAGCGACGAGGTAAGATGGAGCATAGTTTCGGGACGGCCGAACGGTATCCCCGATCTGCTTGAAGAGTTAAAATATGCGACCGACTGGATAATCAAAGCTACGCCCGCCGTTGATACTTTCTATTTTCAAAAAGGTCAGGGCCGGGAGCACAGTAGATGGGTGACCGCCGGATTCAACAGCACTCTTCCGTATGCCGCCGGCGGCGAAGCGGACAGAGTGCGCGACATTTTCAGAAACCCCAACTGCCGGGTTATGCCCTCATTTGCCGCGGCGACGCTTGCTGTCATGTCAAGAATCTACCGCAAGTACGATCCCGCCTACGCCGATCTTTGCCTTAGCCGCGCGCGCAACGCTTACGCGTACGCCAGCGCGCGCGGCTCGGCCGCGTCTGCGGGCTCCTCCGGCGGCGGCTTCTACCCTGCTATGGGCGGCAACAAAGTTCCGTTAGTATATCACATCGCCTCGGCGGAGATGTTTGCAGCAACCGGCGAAACCGCGTTTCGCAGCGGCATGAGAAACGAAGCGACAGATTTTCACAACTGGGGATTTGACTACGATAATCCTCACGATCTCGCGGCCTACATCTCGGCAACCATGCACACTGCCCCGGCAGCTCATCTTCAAAATATGCGCACAAGATTTGTAGAACCATATACACGTCAAACCAACTCGGAAGGTATCAACACCCACGGCGGCGGCTGGGGGGCTCTGCGTTACGTAGGCAACCACGCGTTTACTACCGCGCTTTTCGCGAGCGCGGCGAACACGGCTGAATTTGATCAGTTCATTTACAATCAAATAGATTACATCCTCGGCAAAAACAGCAGAAATTTTTCGTTTCTCATCGGATTTAATGACCGCGGTCCGGGAATGTCCGCAAGCGGCGGAATGGCCTCAAAGCCTCATCACAGAAATGTATATCTAAGTGATGATGATGACGACTGGAACTGGCCTCTCATATCCTCCCGCAACATACCGCCAAGAAATAAATATTTCGGATTTTTAGTCGGCGGAAGCAGGAATCCGGCAGACTACAGGGATGATATTCAACATTTCCAATCTACCGAAGGGGGCCTCGACTATCAGGCGGGTCTCATAGGAGCTCTCGCCTACATAGTCTCCAAACTCGCTCCGGCAGATACGGCCTCATTTGGTCAGCCGCCGGTATTGTCAACCCCAACAACATTGCAGATAAGCACATCTTCAGATCCTGCCGAAACGGCGGCTTTTATCAGTGATACTCTGCGTATAGTGCCGGTACCTGACCTCCCGGTAATTCCGATAACGCTCTACGCGCACATCTTCGATCAAAACGGGAAAATCATCACCGGTATAGATTGCGAAACTATAACCTGGGGGAATTCGACCTACGCCAGCGGTCTTCCCGTTACCGGCTGTTCGTATGTTTTGCATAGTTTTGAGTTGACGCCTACTATAACAATACACGTTTTCGCCGGCGCCAACAGACCGTCAATACATAAATCCATAGCAGTAACCGATGGTACGGTATCAGTCAAACACCGCAATACAATGATGGCAAAGTACGGCTTTTCGATGAATATCAGACGGGACGCGGTAACTTTTACCGCGGGTCAAAACAGAACAATCAGCGAAATAAATATCTATAATCTTGCGGGAAAAAAGGTCTTTTCACAAAAGCGCTCTGCCCCATCGGCGCAAATAAAATGGAACACCGCGGCAGCACCCAAAGGGATGTATTTGGCACAGGTGAAATTAAATAACGGCGCGGTGGTTCAGAGGAATGTGATGCTGAGGTAATTGTTGAGATTATAAAACACGAAAAAATGGAATTGGAAATCGGGAGAGAAAATTCACAACTCTGATAATATAAAAAACGACTACCGAAAAATCAAGACATTTACATCAAAACCCCGGGCCAACGGCCCATAATCAATACCATAGGGCATCGCCCTATGGTAATATCAAGCGCCCTACATAAATACCCCCCGAGAAATACCCCGCCCCCCAACACTCACCGCTCAAAATAAAACTTCGGATAATCACTGAAAAAAACAGATTCCTCTTCTGCCGCTTTTTGCCTGTGCGTATTGGTATGCTTGATACCCAACAGCGCCTTGCGCGCGGTTTCAAAACTGCATGAAAACGCGTCCGATATCTCTCTTGACGTAGCGCCGGGATGCGTTTTAAGGTAGGTCTCAAGCTCTTTAGGGTCTATCATCTTTATGCGCTTGCCCGTACTCCAGTTCTTCTTGTAACCGCCGCCGGGGGTGCCGGATTCTCTGTATATTGCCGTCCACTTTGTTATCGCGCTTATGCTTACGTTAAATAACGCAGAGAGCTCCTCACGGGTGGAGCCGGCGAGGAAGTGTTGTACTATTTTGGTTCGGAATTCTTTGTTGTAGGCCATGCGTGTGGGGTTACCATGATATGGATTTATGATGATCACATTGAGAAACGGGCTCATAAGAGCCCGCTTGGGTTATACAGACATCATTTATATAGATCAGTTAGTATTACATGCTTGATTTTTGGTAGTGACGAAATTTGCAAAATATTTTTTTCTCACATTATCACCTGAAACACCACCTGTATGTGTACCGCTTATCTCACGCCTGAAAGGGACTAAATCTCCATCATCAGCACAAAAAGTTGATGAAATTTTAGTTCCGCCTCCAGTAGCGTCTCCAGCAATCATACCCATTCTAGCCAAAGCCGCAGCTGTAAGACCTTTTACGTTGCCTGGGTCATCAAGGGTGTAATTAAACCATCTTGATTCGGGTTCTGTAAATATTAAATCATCTTCGGTAATTATGTCGGCAACATCAGCTCCACCCTCAGCATGAGCAGCCAAATAAGCCGACTCAAAACTCGCCAATACTCTCGGCGCATCCGCCGCTTTCGCCTTATCCGAAGCCTCAGTAAACCTCGGAATCGCCAACGATGCCAACACCCCAATGATCACAATAACGACCATCAGCTCAATAAGTGTGAAACCGCTCATTTTTTTGTTACGTACCATACTGCCCCCTTTGTAAAGGTTAATTGTGTTTAAAAAGTAACCGTTTATTTATTAAATTTCCCCTATTTGCAGCTGTTCAGGCTTGAAATAATCAAGCGGTACATTAAGCACATTGCAGATCATGAAATATTCATCTACGCTAATGCCCCTTTTGCCGTTAAGCATCGCACTGCAAGAGCTTGGACTGATTCCCAATATTTTTTGCAAGAATGTCTGCTTGATTCCGCGCTCTTTTATGTACTCTTTAATTTTTTTCATTATCAGCCACTCCAGTTTTTCCGCATTTATACTAAATTGTACTACGGATAAACCGTAATGTCAAGCATTTTTTATTAAGGAAGTTGAATTTTTCGCGATTTTATGATAATCTTTAGATACGGATAATCCGTAAAAGCGGTTGTTTTCTACGCCGGTACGCTGGGGACGGAGTTGCTTTTATTTCAGTTTTTGCTATAACGCATTGATTTCACTATGTTTTTGAGCTCTGCTCATCTTGCGGAAAAAAAGCAGCTCCGTCCCTAAATAAATTTGAGGGTTTTTTATGGGTCAGATACATGAAAATATTGTCGCGAACATTGTATCACATAGGAAACGGCTCAATTTATCTCAAAAACAGTTAGCGGAAATGTCCGGCGTAAAAAACTATACAACCGTATCAAGCTGGGAACGCGGCGCGAATTTACCTAATATCGAAACATTATTTAAACTCTGCGACATCTTCGGCATAACAATGGACGAAATGTACGGCGTTAACACCGCAGACATAACAGAGAGCAGAACTACGGCAGAAACCGTAAGAAAGCATTATGGCGATAAAGCTGTTCATTTAATTAAAATCTTCGCGGCAATGAATGATCTGGGTCAAAAAAAAGTAGTAGACTACGCCGCAGATTTAATAATAAATCCCGCTTATGCGGATAAGGGAAAGATAGCGGGGGGTTAAAAATGTACTGTCTCACCTGTATAATAAACGAAGACCAGCACGAAATCGCCTCCGCCATAGGCATCAATAATAATATGGGCGGATGCGTTGAGGAATCCGCAGGTTCAGCTAATATAAAGCTCATCTTTTATTTTGAAAATGAAGACGACGCCAAAAATACGGCTAAATCCTTAACTGAAATCCTGTCAGTAAATTCAACTACAGAATTTGCCGAAAACCAAGACTGGAACGCAAAGTGGAAAGAGTCAATGGAACCGGCGCAAATAGCAGACGGCGTTTGGGTCTCGCCAACTTGGCTTGAACCCCCTCAACAGGGACTAAAGGCATGGATAAAAATTGAACCGAAGATGGCATTCGGCACCGGCCACCACGAAACCACACGCCTTGCGGCGCAGGAAATCATCAACAGAAAAAATGAGATCACCGGAAAATCGGTGCTTGACATAGGCACAGGTTCCGGGATTCTCTGCTTCACCGCAAATCTCGCAGGCGCCTCGCTTGCGCTTGGAGTTGAAATTGACAGCTGCTGCCTTGAAAACCTCGCAGAAAATCTGCGTGATAATCCCCCGTCACATAAATCAAAAGTAAATTTCCTGATAGGCGGGCTCTCTTCCCTAAAAGCAGCTGCCGCGTTTGACGCGGTGATCATGAACATGCTCTACAGTGAATCGGTGCCGCTATTGGGGCAGGTAAAATCACTGTCAAAAAAAGGTACGATTTTAATTTGGTCGGGAATTCTCGCCGAAGAGCAAGACGATGTTATTAGAGAGGCGCTGCGCTTTGGATTTAAACTTGCTGATTGTCAAACCGAAAATGAATGGTGGCGGGGGACATTTCATTGTTTTTGATTTTGACGTACCGGTTTTAAAAAGTTTTTAGACCACAAGCTCCAACTCAAACCCCGGATGCTTCGCAAGGTCAATAAGGACAGGCTTTATCTTCTGACGGGTTTTTGACTCGAATATAATAATCTGCGGCGACTCAAGATGTTCCGCGCAATTTTTCGCAATCACGGCGATAAAACCCAAAAATTCGGGACGCGGCGCGTTTACTATTTTTACCTGCGCGCCTACCGGGTAGAGCGGAACCATTGACAAAAGCATCTTAACGACCTCCGCGTTTGCCGCCTTGCCGCTCATTTGTATAAGCTCCCTGAGCGCGTCTCTTACACAGAGTCTTTTATCGTAATCCCTGCCGGTTGTAAGCATATCGTAAGTGTTGGCAACCATCACAATTTCCGCAAACCTGTGAATCATATTTCTGCGCGAAATATCCTTTAACGGCGGACCATTGTCCCCTTTAAGTTTAAGCGGATATCCCGTCCCGTCCTGCCGCTCATGGTGCTGTAAAACCACCGCCGCGCTTGTGGGAGGAACCGACCCGTTTTCAGTAAGCATCACATAACCAAGAGACGTATGCTGAGCGTAAACACGCTTCTCCTCCTCCGTGCGCTCGCTTGGCTTCTTCGCGATAATTTCAGGCGGAGTAACAATTAAACCGATATCATAATGAAGCGCGCCGATGCCTAACTGCTTCATCTCATCATACGAAAACTTGAACTTTCTGCCGATGCACAGAGAGGTGATCGTCACATTCATCGCGTGGCCCAATAGATCGGGGCACGACTGCTGCATGGCAGACATATTAAGCACAACACTGCCCTGACTTACGATCTCATCTATAAACTTCTGAAGCGCGGCCGCCATGCCGGAGGTCATAATATACTTACTGAGATACTGCCGGTTTTTCGCGATAACATCCTTAACATGTTCGTTGCTTTTGATACGAAAACGCTCCATCGCCGCGCTGAGCCCTTTTGTTGACTCTGTCATGGCAACGGTCATATCGCGCTGAGACTCCTGAGTAATGGTATCGTCAGGTATTACATCTTCGGTACCCTCAACATGAACAAGCACCGTTTTGTAACCCATCTGCTTAAGCCGCTGCCTGTATCTCTCCTTAATACGATACCCGGCGGCCAAAAGCATCTCCCCCGAGGGCAAGAATATCGACTCCCCAAGAACCATCTCCTCATCAATTTCATCAATGTTGTAACGAACCATAAAACAAACCCCATAAATCCCCGGGTTGAAATCCGGGGCCACAATCTTTCACCCCTAAAGGGGTGCGGATCTTGCCGCGTATTTTCCCATTCACATTCCCCGCACCCCTTCAGGGGAGCGTAGCTTGTAGCCTAGGGCTTCAGCCCTGGGCGTTGCCGGGGCTTTTTATGCCGCCCCCCTACGCCTTAATCCATTCCTTATGAATCTCAGGAATATCCTCCAGCAATTGCACCGTATGCTCGCTTTTGGGCGACTGGGTAACCTCATCAGGCGAACCCTGCTCTATTATTTTGCCTTTGTGCATTATAAAGAGCCTGTCGCTTACATAGTACGCTAAACCGATATCGTGAGTGATAAACACGATTGTCATCCTCAGCTCCTCTTTGAGCTTCATCAGATAATCAAGAATATTCGCTCTTACGCACGCGTCAACCATACTTGTAGGCTCATCCGCAATTAATACTTTGGGACGGAGGACGAATATTCGCGCTAAAAGCATACGCTGCATCTGACCGCCCGAGAGCTCAAACGGATACTTTCCCGCAACCTCACACGGCTTTACGTTCACGGCTAAAAGCGCCTGATCGACCCTGTCTTCCATCTCCTTATTGGACGGCTTGTCTTTATAGATACCAAACGCCGCCTTAAGCTGAGCGCGGATCGGAAAGAACTGGTTGAAACAGCTGAACGGATCCTGAAACACCGCCTGCACTTCGCGCCAGTGCTCGCGGGGATTTGTAATCGGCTTGTCTTTGTAAAGAAATGACCCCGACGAACAGCGGTAAAGCCCAAGCATCATCTTCGCAAGAACACTCTTGCCGCACCCGGAGCCGCCCACAATAGAGACAATCTCCTCATCGGCAACATTAAAGGTGACGTCATCCACAGCTTTTACAAGTTTCTTGCCGTGGCCGAATGAGCATACGCTATTTGTAGCGGTGAAAATATTTTTACTCTGCATAGTCGCACCTCACCTGTCTATCGCCGACAATTCTTATATCTTGTTTTTTAAGTTTACATTCAGGCTTTACCGCAGGACAGCGCTCAGCGAAACGGCACCCCTCAATAGGATTAGCCAAGTTAGGAGGAGCGCCCTCAATAGCCGTAGGCTTACGCTGCTTTTGACCCGGCTCAGCGCTGAGCATAGCGCCCATAAGCGCTTTTGTGTAAGGGTGGCGCGGATCAAAAACAACCTGCTCCGCAGTCCCCTTCTCAACGATCTCACCGGCGTACATAATAGCGATATTATCCGCCACGTGTCTGAGAAGCGGCAATTCATGAGTGATAAAGATCATCGTCGAAAAGATACCCTTTTCAAGCAGATCAAAAATCATCTTGATAACTACTTTCTGCGTGGTAACATCAAGAGCGGAAGTCGGCTCGTCGGCAATCACCATCTGAGGATTGAGAAGCGTGGAGATACCTATAACAGAACGCTGTCTCTCACCCGCTGTGAGCTGAATAGGATGCGAATTAAGCACCCGCTGGGTGTCCATCCCAAACAAATTAAATCTCTCGACCAACCGGTCATGAATCTGCTTCCTGTCAACACCGTGAGCAGCCATAACGTCCGCCGCGATATCTTTCACCTTACGCGTAGGATTGAGCGCGTTAAAAGCACCCTGAGGTATCATGGAGACCTTGCGGGACAAAACATTCTGACGCACATCCTCAGTCGTACGGTTCATGAGCGACTCTCCGTCTACCCGCACGTCTCCGCTTGTCGGATACAAAGGCGGTATAAAGAGTCCCATCAAACCGTTAACAAGCGTGGATTTACCGCATCCTGACTCACCGGCAATTCCCAATATTTCACCCTGCTCCATAGAAAAGGAGACGTCGGTGACAGCATGTATTTTCTTACCAAAACGGGTAAGATAGTGAAGACTTAGTTTTTCTACTTCAAATATAGCCATAACGCTCCCATTTACTTACGTAAGCGTGGATTAAAGACGCCTTCCATTGACGTGTTAATTAGATAAAGCGCAAACACGATAACTGTGATAACCACCGTCGCAGGCATAAACGCCCACCATATACTGTGACCCAAAGCTCCATTGTTTCTGGCGTCGTTCAGAATCGTCCCCAAAGATGTAGTATCCATCGGGCCGAGACCAATCATAGAGATAGCCGACTCAGACAAAATGCCCGACGCCACCTGTATAATAAACACCATAAACACATACGAAAAGATGTAAGGCAGTATGTGGACTAAAATCACCCGCAGAACACCATCGCCGTTGAGTTTCGCAAGCGATATATGGTCTTTGCTTTTAAGCGCGCTCGCCTGAGCACGCACGGCACGGGCGCTCCACGTCCATCCGGTCATCCCAATAATCACACCGATAAGTGTCAGCGATCTGCCCTCACGGATACTTGAGCTGATAAGAATCAGAACAACAAACTGAGGTATAACCACAAACAGGTTGGTCATCATATTAAGAAGATCATCAATAAGACCGCCCTTGAACCCGCCGTAAATCCCAATCAGAGTCCCAATGGTAGTAGCGATGATCCCAGCCAAAAATCCCACATAAAGCGACGACCGAAGACCCGCAAGCAACAGCGATATGTAGTTGCGCCCAAGGTGGTCAAGCCCTAAAATGAACTCGCCGCCCGGAGCCGCGTACTGCGCACCGGCGCGCGCCATTGATATATTGTGGAAAAAGGGGCCGATCAGCGCAATAATAAGCGTACCAAAAAACAGCGTCGTTCCAATAACAAACATAGGCGATTTCAGTAAATTTTTAAGAAGTTTCATATCGCTTCAGCTCCCCTTTCCAATCTGAAGACCTGCTTTAACACGGGGATCAAAAAATCCTATCAGAATGTCAACAGTAAAGTTTGCGATAAGAACCGATGTAGTAATGATAAGCGTTACACCCTGAATCATCGGATAATCGTTATTCTGTATAGCGGTAAGCATCGCCATCCCAAGCCCCGGATACGAGAAGATCATCTCGGTAATGAGCGCGCCCCCTATCATCACGCCAAGCGAAAGCGCAAGACCTGTGATCTGAGGAAGCATCGCGTTTCTGAAAAGATACGCAAGCACCTTACTCTCCTTAAGTCCAAGCCACTTCGCGTACTTGATATAATCCGTACCAAGCTCGTAAATACCCATCGAACGCATACCGATCGCCTGACCGCCTGCAAGTATGAGAAATATCGAAAAGAACGGCAGCACATAATGATGCGCGACAGATGAGAAAAACGCAATCGAAAACGACGGCATAACATTATTCGCGTATCCGCCCATCGCCGGAAACCACTGCAGACCGACTGCGAAAAAGTAAACAAGCAGCATCCCGAACACAAAGAACGGGAACGCACTGAGGCCAAGAGCAAACGGGAAGAACACCTTGTCAAATACCCCTCTGCGGTAAGCAGCGAGCGCCCCAAGCAGGTTACCCACGATCCACCCAAACACAATCGCGGGAAGCTGCAAAGCAATCGTCCAGGGCACCGCTTCCTTTATGACGTCAAGCACCTTTTTCGGATGCTTCTGAAACGACGTCCCAAGATCACCCCGCAGACACATGCCTATATAGGTCGCGAACTGCTCAAAGTTTGAGGTTCTCACGGGCCGCGCCAGCGTATCATAGACCGTTACCGCGACAAAAGATGTGTCGCGCCTGACAATACTGTCGTTCGCTTCGGCGCAAAAAACCATCGCCTCACGCACTTCAGATCTGCTTACAGTACGCTCGCTTATAACAGTGTCGCGCACAATCTCGCGGCCGGCGCCCTTGCCTGTAACCTTAACAAGCCCAAAATCCTTGAGATACCCTTCCTCTTTTATACGGGCGTCCTCGGTACTCATACCGCTGCCCGTTTTACCCATGATGATGTCAACAGGGTTATGTTTACCAAGCCGCGGCAAAAAGAAATTAATCGTCACCGCAACAAGGAAGGTGAGAAAATACCACCCTCCCCTCATCAGGATAAACCTCAATGTCGGATACTGTTTTAACATTTTTAGTCAGCCTTTCGCCTTTCTTATTAACTAATTCGTTTACTTAGCCAACCTTAAGTTCCAAAGAATCTTTGTGCTCGCTCCAACCCAAGGCAAGAGAGGCGGCGCATAAGGGTTAGAAGTTGTAGGCCAGTTTGTCCATGTACGGTTGCTGAACTGGTAGAACTGCTCAGGCAGATAGCACAAAGGAATTACAGGCTGATCCTGCATAAATATTCTGTTAAGCTCACGGTAAGCGGCAACAACCTCAGCGTCATCGGTCATAGTAGGTATAGCCGCAAGAAGTTTATCGACCTCAGGACGGAAACCGGGAGCTCCGGGCTGATTGTAACGGCCCTGATTCTCGTTCATCCTGTTATCTCCGCCAACAGGCGCCCAGTTACGTGATGACATAACGGCGTCAAAACGGCTCCATGGGAGTGAAGGCGTTACGTTCTCGGCAAGTTTACGCATAACAATATCAAAATTACCGGGGCCGTGCGCCGACCAGTAGATACCGCCGTCAACAGGACCCTCGCGAACGTCTATACCGGCGGCGCGCAAGCTCGTCTCAGCGATTTTAACCATAGCTTCCCAGTCAGACCAGCCGGCGGGAACCATAATAGAGAGCGTAGGCAGACGGTTGCCGTCTTTATCTGTCATATGATCAAGCGTTCCGTCAGCTCTGAAAACAGACTTGTAACCGGCTTCAGCCAAAATCTGCTTGGCAAGCTCAGGATTATACCCAACACCATACTTCACAGCGTCTTCCGAGCTGAAGAACTTCTTCTCAAGACCCTGATTCATTATAAGGCCGGGCTGCAAATCCGAAGCGTAGTTAGAAACCGCAAGCTCCTTAATATCATTATAATTAATAGCGGCAGCCATAGCGCGGCGGAAATTCTTATCATTAAGAGGCGCTTTAGTTGTGTTGATCACAAGAAGCGGCATTGTACCGGGAACATAGTAAGGCGCGTCATCATACCAAGTCTGCACGCCCTGATTCTTCTTGAGCCAAATACGGGGCATAAATGTCTGCGAAGCGTCTAGATTACCCTGCTGTAAAGCGAGAGCGAAGTGATCATTACTCTTATAAATAGGGTGAATGATAAACTCAGGAGCAGGCAGTTTGCCGCCGTATAGCGCCGCGTTACCCCAGTAATCGTCACGGCGCTTGAGTACGATTCTCTCATTAGTATAGTTCTCAATGTTATAAGGGCCTGATACAACGGGGTCTCTATCAATCTTAAGTCTCTGAACCGCGCTCAGGTCGTTGCCGTTCTCTTCCAAGAGCTTCTCAAACACGTGAGCGGGAACAATGCGGATCGCCTGCAAATGGTCAAGAATAACAAGCGGATTATTGCGTCCCTCTTTGTTGACTACAAATGTAAGACGCTCAACACCGCCCTCAAGCTCTTCAACCAAAATCTCTTTTGTGAAGTCGATAGCAAAAGCGGTAGGCGCGTTTCTGAAACGGCGGCCGATTTCAAAGATAAACTTTACATCGGCAGAGGTAACTGGCTTGCCGTCGCTCCATCTTGCCTTGGGGTTGAGATCAACGATAACCTTATCGGGGTCGCTTGAAACAAGCGTACCGAGGAGCGGCTCAAACTCACCGTTAAGTGAATTATATGTAATAAGCGGCTCATACATCAGGTTAAAGCGGTCATTGACAGGCCATGCCGCCTGCCACGCTTCAACAAGCGGGTTAAACGTATTAGGGTCGCCCCACTGCGAACCTGCCAAGTACAAAGTCTTATTACGCGGAAATCCGGTACTGCCGTCACCGCCGCAAGACGACAACCCAAGTACCAACGCGCTAACTGCCAACACCTTCAGAAACGACCTGATCATAAGTTATTCCTCTTCCCTGCTAAAGGTTTCTTTGATTTATATGATTATTATAGATTGTTTTCTTTCAATTGAACAGTACTTTTTTCACTTAATCCCTTAAATCCGCAAAATCAGATATAAAAGGATATAAAAAAGAAAATAAGTTCGGCAAAGCATAAAGGCAATCTTTTTATTTTTGCGGGGGCGATTTGTAAATATTTATATTCATATAATGATAAAACAAATTGCGGTTTTGTTTTTTATTGTTTTGTTTTCGTTGTCAATACCTGCGCAAAACAGAACGCTTGCGTCATCCCAAATAGTCTATACAGAACAAGACAGTTTGCTTCTTGTAAAACTCCTTAACGAGTTTAAAGAACGCGGAAATCTTCGTACCGGCAAACTTATGGCGGAGATGGGGAAAAAGCTGCTTGGTAATCCATACCCCGATAATATACCCATTACTTTGGGCGGCAAACCGCCCGCCGATACCGGCGTCATCAACACAGAGGAAAAACTTATCGTAGAATTTAGGACTTTGGACTGCGTAACATTTGTGGAGAACTGTCTTGCTATGGCTCGGACTGTAAAATCAGGCAATCCCACATTCGGGCAGTTTATTATTGAGCTCGAAAAAAACCGTTACCGCGGCGGCAAAATGGACGGCTACGCCTCGCGTCTGCACTATTTCAGCGACTGGATTTTTGACAACACACAGCGGGGTTTACTGTCACTGCCAAAAGTAAAGTGTGATCAACCCATAAAATTCAACATACACTTTATGACCTCGCGTCCCGATAACTATCCTGTACTGAAATCTAACTCGGAGATACGTTCACAGATTGCGTCAATCGAAAAAACAATTTCAGACCGCAGATGGCGCTACATCAAAAACGAGGATATCGCCGGATGTGAAGATGAATTTCAAGAGGGCGATATTGTAGGATTAGTAACCAACGTGCGCGGGCTCGACATGATACACGCCGGCATTCTTGTACGTTTAAACGGACGCATACACCTGCTGCACGCGTCAACAACACATAAGCGGGTTGTAATAACGCATGCTCCTCTATCTGATTATTTGTCAACCAAAAAAACTATCACCGGAATGATTGCCGCGCGGCCGGAATTGAAGTAACTCATAAAATGAAAGGCTTTTGGCATGGATAATAACAAGGGTGAAATAGTACTGTATCAGCCGAATGATACCGTCGCGGTTGAGGTCAGGTTAGAGGATGAAACGGTTTGGCTGACGCAAGCTCAAATTGCGGAATTATTTGGAACAAAGCGTCCGGCAATAACCAAGCATTTAAAAAATATTTTTGAATGCGGTGAATTGGATGAAAGAGTGGTTAGTTCCATTTTGGAACTAACCACTCAGCATGGCGCTATAGCGAATAAAACGCAAACTATTCAAACAAAAATTTACAATCTTGACGTAATTCTTTCTGTAGGATATCGTGTAAATTCGATAAATGCTACGCTATTTCGCCGATGGGCGAATCAGATTTTGAAGGATTATATACTAAGAGGTTATGCAATAAACCACCGAATTGACAGATTGGAAAGCAAAATCGTTGAGCATGATCAAAAATTTGATTTATTGATAAAAACAGCTCTACCGCCGGTACAAGGCGTCTTTTTTGACGGACAAATCTTCGACGCTTACGTTTTCGCATCCGACCTGATAAAATCAGCAAAGAAATCTATTATTCTCATTGATAACTACGTAGACGAAACTGTTTTAGTTATGCTCTCAGACCGCAAGCCAAATGTCACTGCAAAAATTTATACGTGGCGAATCACTGAAAAATTACAGTTAAGCCTGACAAAACACTGTCAGCAGTATGAACCGATTGAGATTGAAGAAGTAAAAACTTTTCACGACCGGTTTTTGATAATCGACAATACCGTTTACGCCATAGGCGCATCAATGAAAGATTTAGGGAAAAGGCTGTTTGCATTTTTTAAAATGGAGATAAATCCAGCGGAACTTATGAAAAATATTCGTAAACTGGAGGTTGCTGACAAATTGTCAGCAGTTGAAAATTCTTAATAGCTATGCCTAAATATAATAAGAAAAAAATCAATCTTAAAAATCAGCGTGACCTGCTTATAGTTGTGCTGTCGCTGATAGCTATTACACTCTATCTTATATTGAGATTGACAGAGTTAAGTCCATCATACCAAAATCTGCCTCTTATCGCAATTCTAATTTCCGGCGGCATACCCTTAGTATGTGATCTGATCAAAAAAGCCATACGCAAAGAGTTCGGCTCCGACCTTCTTGCCGGTATATCTATTATCACCGCGTTTATCCTTCAAGAATATTTGGCCGGAACCATTGTAGTACTCATGCTTTCAGGCGGAAGGACTTTAGAGCAATACGCTGTAAAAAACGCGTCATCAGTACTTAGGGCGCTCTCTGAAAGAATGCCGTCAATCGCTCACAAAATTGACAATGAGCACATCATCGAAATAGAAACTGAAAATATAAATATCGGTGATGAACTCTATATCTACCCGCACGAATACTGCCCGGCTGACGGTACTGTTATTGAAGGGCATGGAGTCATGAATGAATCGTATCTGACCGGTGAACCGTCTATGATTGAAAAGACTCCCGGTTCCGCTGTGCTTTCGGGATCAATTAATGGTGATACCTTACTTAAAATACGCGCTGATAAGTTAGCGCGTGACTCCCGCTACGCGAGCATAATGAAAGTCATGGAAGAGTCAAACCAGCACCGTCCAAAAATAAGAAGACTTGGGGATGAACTTGGTGCAATCTATGCTCCCTTTGCATTGATCTTTGCAATTTGCGCATGGATGATCAGCGGTGATGCAACTCGTTTTCTTGCTGTACTTGTGATCGCTACTCCTTGCCCATTGTTAATTGCCATTCCTGTCGCGATAATCGGCTCAATAACACTTGGCGCAAAGCGCGGCATCATCATAAAAGACCCCGCAAGCCTTGAACAGGTTGACAAATGCAAAACGCTTATCTTCGATAAAACCGGCACTCTCACTTACGGAGCGCCGCAGCTTGTTGATCAGGATATTTTCAATGGATTTTCACAAAAAGAGGTATTATCTCTTACCGCAAGCATAGAACGGTATTCAAAGCACCCTTTGGCAAAACCGATAGTGCAAGCTGCTGTCAATACAAACATCCCTTTAAGCAACGCTCAAAAAATAAGTGAACAACCGGGAATTGGACTCAGAGGAGTTGTTGACGATAAAACAATTACTGTAACCGGACGCAAGCACTTCGCCAATGTCAATCCAAAAGAGATGAAATCATTGCCCCCGGAAAAATCAGGTATGGAGTGTATCGTCACTATTAACGATAAAATCGCAGCCCGCTACACTTTTCGTGATACCCCGCGCCTTGACGGATCAGCGTTTATAAAACACCTTGGCAAAAAGCACAACGCAAAGCGAATGCTCCTTGTATCGGGCGACAAGCAATCCGAAGTGCAGTATCTTGCGGATATGATTGGCATAAAGGAGACTTTCTGCGAGACTTCGCCGGAGCGTAAACTTGAGATCATCAAGGAAATAACCGAAAAAGAAAATACTATTTTTGTAGGTGACGGGATAAACGACGCGCCCGCGCTCTTGGCTTCTACAGCAGGTATAGCTATGGGGCAAAACAGTGAGATCACAGCTTCTGCCGCAAAGGTTGTGATAATGGACAGCGGGCTAAAAAAGGTTGACGAATTTATTCATATAAGCCGCAGACTGCGCTTTGTCGCGCTTCAAAGCGCGATTGGCGGGATGGCGCTTAGCGTAATAGGGATGGGGTTTGCGGCGTGCGGATATTTGACGCCTGTTACAGGGGCTGTCTTGCAGGAGATTATTGACGCGCTTGCAATACTTAACGCTTTGCGTACTGCTTTTAAACCTAGAATATTGTCTGATTTTTAAATTACGGCATAAATTGGCACTGTGCCGCTAAGCAGCAGAGCCGGCCCTGCGTGCAGCTGCGTGCGGTGCAGTGTCAATTTATGCCGCATACCAGTATATCATCCGTTTTGTTTAAAAATTTTCGATTTTATTTTGCTGAACCAACTCATTTTCTTTTGTGGAATTTGCGTTGATGAGGAGTTGGATTTTATGCGGTCAGCGCTGTTGTGCTGCGGCTTTTTTTGTTGATAGTTCGATTTTGACCGCTGTTGTGATCCGCCCTGATTTTCAGAATTTCTGTAAGACCTTGTATCATCGGAAAATTGTCTTGACTTGTGAGATGAGCTTGACTTGCGGGGGTCTGAACGCCTTGACTCATGCGGCCCGGATTTAGACCGCGCGGTGCGGGAGCCTCTGCTTGGGCCTCTTGATGATGATGAACGTCCTCTCCCGCTGCGCTCATCGTATGGACGTTCACTCCTTCTGAACGTCATTCCTTCTGTACAATCTTCCGCGTAATATTCTGCATTAGCAAAAGCTATCGGGATTTTTTTACCTATATACTGCTCTATAGCTTCAAGAGCATAAACGTACTCTTCGCACGCAAGCGTTATCGCTTTGCCGCTCTTTCCAGCTCTTGCGGTACGCCCTATGCGGTGAACATAGTTTTCGCAGTATTCGGGAACATCATAGTTAACAACAAGCGCAAGGTCGTCAATATGAATACCTCTTGCGGCAACGTCTGTCGCAACAAGATATTTGAGCTCCCCGCTCTTTACCTGCTCAACGATACGGGAGCGTTTACTCTGAGGCAAGTCACCGGAAATATGTTCGCATGGAAAACCATTGAGGCGAAGCCTTTCCGCGACAACTCTCGCTTCGCCTTTCATATTTGTAAACACAAGAACGCTTGCCGGATTTTCATTCTTCATAATTCCAAGAAGCAGTTTCATCTTCTCATCATTTGACACATGGTACAACTCCTGAGTAATAGCGTCTACAGTTACGTGCTCCGGTGCGATCTCTATTTCAACGGGATGATCCATATACTCCCGTGCAATTTTTCTAACTTCTCTGCTGAGTGTTGCGCTGAACAGCATCGTCTTACGTTCACTGCAAGGCGGCAAAGCCCTTAACATATCGATAATATCAGGCAAAAAGCCCATATCAAAGAGCCTGTCTGCTTCGTCAATCACAAATATCCCGATTCTGCTGAAATCTATTTTTCGTGATTGCTTAAAATCAAGAATCCTGCCCGGCGTACCAATCATTATATCAACACCGTCGGCGAGGCACTGCTCCTGACGGCCGTAACCTACGCCGCCGTAAAAACTGCATATTCCAAATCCAAGATTATATCCAAGAAGATTCGCCTCATTTTCGATCTGAACCGCAAGTTCACGGGTGGGAGCGATAATGAGAGCTTTTGAGTGTTTGAGAGTTCCCGAGCGCAGAAGCGCGAAGATCGATACTAAAAACGCGGCGGTCTTTCCCGTTCCTGTCTGAGACTGTACAAAAACATCTTTTCCAACAAGCGTATGCTCAAGTGTCTGAGCCTGAACCGGCATACAGTCTGTATAGTTCGCGGCGTCAAGCGCCTCTACAATTTCAGACTGCAAATTAAATTCCGAGAATTTCATTATTAACTGTTTTACCTGCTTCTATTGTGAGATTTTTTAATTATGTAATCTTTTTAATAATTCGATTTAAGTATGTGATAATTTTGTGATTTGATATTTTGATTATGTAATATAATTAATAAACAGTTGATAAATCTGAAAAATCCATATAAAAACGCGAGCGGGCTAACGCATGCGCCGAGCGTGAAGATTTGAAATAAGTGACCGCAATGGAGTTTTTGTCTGCAATAACGGAGCCGGCATCTGTACCGCGCCGAAATGTTTTTTGAATGACTCAACCCTGCTGTAGCCGCCGCTGGGATTGAAATCGAAGACTTCGTAACCTCTGCTTTGCGCGTTCTTGAAGATCTCCCAATAGAGCAGATTGTTTGGACGCAGATCAAAGCAACCGGCTAATGCTGCGCCATGCCATGCTACAGCGTGTCTGCCCCAATAGAATAACAGCGTACCGGCTATTACCTCTTCATCCTTCAACGCAAGCCAAAGTGTTTCATTTCCTGTACGATTTTCATAGAGACGCTTAAACAACGTCAGAGGATAGACGGTTCTTGTCTTTAATTCCCATGATTTCCATCTCCCTAAAGAATCTGTATATACATTGTAGTAACGCTCCCACTCGTCAAATGTCTCTGCTGCTTTTATGATCACCCCATTACGCTTTGCGATGTTTATCGCATTTCTATGACCGCCGGAGAGTTCGCTGTGCAGCTTGGCGTCACCCTTTGTCAGGTCAACGATATGCGTGTAGTCGTTTATCAATTTTACATGCGGTGATGACGCTGTTATCGTTGATAGTGATGTTTGAGAGTCATCGAACGGATTGATCCTGAATGTCAAATTTTTCTTTGACGTCAAAATGTCAGTCAGCACTTTAATATGATCTTCGTTGAGAATAGATGCGCTGATCCATCCGCCATAATTTCCATAAGGTGACGAAAAGTAATCAGTCATTAATCCTTTCATACGCATGACTTTCGCAATGGGAATGATGGCTGATGCGCCATCATCAAAACTTACCTCAATCGCTGTATGATTTTTCCCCGGCGCTGTCAGCTCATACCAGTACGGCGTGTGAAAATACGTGGCGTAATGAGAAGTTTTCACGATATGAAGCCACCTCTCTCTTGACGCTGTTTGTACTTGCGCGCCAATCATCACCGCTCCCCTTCCGCCATACTTCTGAACCAGTCAACATTAAAATCGGCGTTGATATTTTTCTTTACAAATTCATCCAACTCACTGTAATCACTGTCACAGAACCGCCCCTTAAACTCACGCAGCAATATCGGAGCGTATTCGGTATCATGCCCAAGTAACAGCATATCAAGCCAGCTGTCGCAGTTGCACATATTGCGGCATGTAAAATCAATCTTCCCCATCCTGCCCTTAATGGAGCGAGAAATCATCGTAAACAATTTTTTGACGCCGCCCTTTTTAAAAACTTTTTTGATCGCTCCATCCGTCCTGCGTAATTGCGACCCTAAGTTTGCGCCGCATGAGAAAAAATCACCGCGAGGCGAAAAGCGTATTGTGAAGTATTGATTGTAACACTGTATCACACGTAAATCATTATGGCGCATCACACAATCAAAATTATGCACTACGGCGTTATGGGCAGATTTCATCTTTGTGTAGATGTCAAGAAACCGGCGATAACCTTTTTCTCCATCTCTCAGTACAGACAATTCGCTATGAAGCGGCATCACCGGTAACAGAGCTAATGTTACACGCGGGGATACGGAGTTGATTTGAGAAGCGAATAGCGGAAGCGTGTCGATATTTTTCTCGGTGACTACGGTGTTGACATATATATTTTCAGCAATACCAGCGTTAGTTCCGGCAGATGTACCAATCGTATCCAACAGCTTCGCGATTCTCTCAAGTACAGCATCACCGCTAATCCCGCGCGTAGCCTTATTAACTTCTCCCGGGCCGTCAATACTTATTACCAAACGATCAATATAAGGTAAACTCTCCTCTAACTTTTGCGGAGCCGTACCATTGTGTACTACGCGAATGTGCGGATTCCAAACCGCCTTAGCCCGTGATAAAAGTCCGGGCAGCTCTTTTACTAATGACGGCTCTCCGCCGCTTATGTTGAGGATGTGCGGTTTATATTTGCTGATACGGTCGATAACCTCAAACCTGTTGATAATCTCGGAAGAGTCTGCCCGCGTCATTATAGACGGATCGCAGTACGTACAGCGCAAGTTGCAGCGGTCGGTGATTTTCCATGTAGCTATCCAGCAAAAATTTCTATTGATCATTATATAAAAATAACTACTTCTCCCGGCATTACCAAAAAAGTTCCGGCATAATTTATACTTATATCAATGATTAATGATTAATACAGAATTTGTGATGAGCAGAGGCGGCTGACTTGAGCAATACTACAGTTGTTTATATGGCAAATGATACAAGGCTCAAAGGCGGGTGGGCGGACAGGCTATGCGGCATAATAACGTTATACAAAATCTGTAAATTATACGGTTTTCGTTTTAAAATAAATTTCACAACTCCTTTTGATTTGTCAATTTACCTGCATCCCGGTTATGACTGGAAAATATCAGAAGATGAAATAACGCAAAATAACGCGAATAGCAGATCGATTTCTTCTTTTGTAACAGGTATTGATTTACCTCAGTATACCGATACATTACAATGTCACAACTTAGACTTTAATGGATTATCCGCTGTCATCGAAAAAAATTCCAAAAATTATAAGTACCTCTTACTGTATACAAATATATGGTATTGGGGCGATGACTACGGAATATTATTTAACGAACTGTTCAGCCTCTCGCCAAAACTTCAAAATGCTGTTGACTTTCACCGCAATAAGATAAACAGCGAGTACATTGCAGCAGCATTCCGTTTTCAATCATTACTCGGTGATTTCGATGAGAACGAAGTTTACAACAATATATATCCGGCATTACCTGTAGAATTGCAGGAAGAGTTTTTGCAGCGCAATATTAACCATTTAATAAAAATACACAAATCAAATAAACGTAAAATGATTTTAGTATGTTCCGACAGCGAGAGATTCAGAGATGCTGCGGCAGTATATGATTTCGTTTATACGGTCGGTGGGAAAAGACGGCATTTAGATGTTCCCGAAATAGAGAAACAATATGTAATGCTTACATTAATTGATTTTTTTATGATCACATATTCCGACACTGTTTATTTGATACTTGATGGAGTTAAAGACAACGGTACAAAATATGAAAGTTATAACAGCGGATTCCCGCGCTGGGCTTCACGACTCGGAAACATAAATCTTATACTTAAAGATTACCGGCCTTTCTTTACAAAAGTCAAAAGATACAAAGATGGATTTATACGCCATTTCTCTCGATTGACAAGATTATTTCGGATTTCCGGCGCACGCAGATAGTCTCTTACTGTGAATTCCTGACGTTTAAGATTGTCCGAAAACAAGCGTTCGCTCCCTGAAATCACTATCATTAAGCATCCGCATCCAAATCTCAAATGTCAGCACTCTGCACAGCTTGCCTGATCCGCCATTAAGTATGGAATCAACATCGCCGGGAATATAATCGGGCCAAACTGCCTTTTTATCACTCAATAAGGACTCCGCTATCGCACGATTCCCTTTATGGCTTATCGCGGTTGACGTATTAAAGTGCAGTTTTGAATCGAAGACCGGTATTCCTAATCCCTGCAATTTTCTTTTGATGAGGCTCAAAACCCTGTTGTAAAAAAATCCAGCTTCAAATAAAGGCTTCGGCAAACTAATGGGTACGCCGGACTGCTGCCACGGTATTGACTTATAGTACTCAGGGAAATTATGCAGCAGCGCCCGCCAGTAGAAAGTACGCGTGCGTTTAACTTCATCCGGCAGCGCCGTCAAAAACTCGTAAAGATCATTGTCAAAAAACGGCATCCGCACTTTGAAATACGATTCATCAAGCCGAAACCCGGGCCGGCAGATCCGGCTGCATTGCATTTGTAAACCCGGCTCACCTAAGGCCGTGCGGCCATGCTCCAAAGACATCGATGAGCCCAACGTACGTCCGCTCTGCATTGCTCCGCCGCCAATACCGTTCATGCAGACGTCAAAAAGTTGAGAGATCTCATCAAATTGCCTTACGCCAAGCTGCGCGGAGAGATCTAAAGCTCCGTCCGTGGCCCAAATTCCCAAGAACGTTCTCTCCAACCATCCGTCAATTTTCCAAGGGAAAGTATAGTGGTTTGCGCCCTTTATTTTAGTGACCGCAGACGCTATCCGAACATCATCGCATCTGCTGTCCCCAAGCGTAACGGCGTTAATCCTACCCCCGTCGGACGGATTAGGCATTGCTGCAAAAATGGCGCGGGAATCAAGACCGCCGCTCAAAGTTATGCCGGTGCGGTGCGCCGCGGTGTGTGCTGTCCTTTTGGCTGCCGAGAGCCTAAGGAGCTTTCCCCACTCTTCATATAATTCAATTACATCGGTCTTTCCTGTCAACGGCCCGATCTCCTGAGGCGACCAGTACTGTTCTCTTTGTATTAATCTCGGACGCATATCAAACGTCAATACCGCAGCCGCTTCAAGCAGCCGAACACCGTCTAACCATGTCTTATCATCACACAGCTGACCGTAATTCATAAAATCATCAAGTGATTGACGGTCAACACTGATTTTAAAATCTGGATGAGCCAAAAGCGCTTTACATTCCGAAGCCCAAATCAATGTTCCGCTGTGAACCGTATAGAAAAGGTGTCTGAATCCGAATCTGTCGGTAATAAACTTTATCTGCTGATTTTTTGTATCGTGGATAACCGCGGAAAAATATCCGTCAGCTTTTCTCAAAAAATCATTTAAGACGCCTGATTTATACGCGGCGATCAACATCTTTTTGACGCACGGGGATTGTGACGGTATTGGTGATGCCGGTATTAATAAAGATGAGTGATTTCCGGCAAGTTCATCGATATTATAAACTTCACCATCAAACCAGCAGATAACACCGTCAACTTCAAATGTATGCTGATCAACAGTTTCAAATGACGGAGCGCAGTATCCGGCGTGAACACCGTGCCCGTGATAAAACGGTTCGGATTTACAGGTATTGATATTAACATACAGCAACAACTCCCGCATCTTTCGAAGGACGCTGTCATCGTATGAAAGTCCGTCACCGTCAACATATCCAAATAATCCCGGCATCAGCGCGCCTCCAAAAGTTTTTCATATATATTTTCAACGCCATCTAAATAACTATCTAACGTAAACTTCCTGTCCAATTCGGCGCGAGCTTCATCCGTTATATTTTTTATTAACGACGGCGATTTCAAAAGCGTAACAATCTTGTCGGCAGCAGCATCAAAATCACCGCGCTTAATTAAATATCCTGATTCACCATCAGTAAAACATTCGCTGATGCCGCCGCAATCATACGCAACAACCGCGGCATTCATCGCCATCGCCTCAAGTATCACTCCGCCAAGCGCCTCTTCCCATTCGGGAGCAAACATAAACACTGAGGCGCCGGCCATTATTGCCGGTACTTTTTCATGAGGGATATTTCCGGTAACAGTCAAACAGCTATTAAGATTCAAATGCTTTATCTCTTCCATCATTTCGTCATAATATTCCTCATGCCCTTGAACTTTTCCGCCGACAATAACAAAACGAACATCAGCGCCAAAACGTTCCTTTATCAGTGACGCTATCTTCAAAAAATTATGATGCCCTTTCTCCCTGCGAAATGACGCCGCCGTAAAAACAAGGGGAATATTATCGGTTCCATCATCCACCCCATTTAAAGTTCTGCGCGGATACCTGTCAGCGCTAAACAGTTCACGATCCGGCCCGGGATTATAAACAACAGACGTGCGTTTATGAAAACCGTAATATGATTTTACAAATTGAGAAATTGTTATAATATGGGAGCAAAACAAAAATGCCCACGTTTTAAACATAAACCTCGTGAAAGGCCGCCCGATGCAAACACGCACATGCGCAGCTACTTTTGCTCCGCTGATACGCGCCCACGGATAAAAGGGAGCGTCAATCAGATCTGAGAAATGCACAATGTCAATTTTATTCTTGCGGATAAATTTATAAAGTCTTATGCCTGCTAAAAAATAAGTAAAAACAAAATGTAAAAATGATATCGGATTTGTTTTAAAACGGTGGAAGGGAATAATGGTCAGCTTCACGGAACGGGCCTTTAATTTTGATCCGAGTTCGCCTTCCTGGGGCAATATTGCAAACACATCCCAACACTCTTTTTGAGCAAGGCCCGCAGCCAATTTAAAAGTGCTTATAGGCATACCGGTATTGAAGGACGATAATGAACAGAAAAAAACTATTTTACGTTTCACTCAATAATGTCCGATTATACGCACCCCTCTATGGATGCAAGTTCTGTGACTCTTAGCTTCAGCCCATGATTTAGGGCATTAATATCAAAAATACTATTTTAACCACGGAAAACCCATATTTGTTACTATTCGGTTATTAGTTCAATAGCTTTTTTAAGCTCATCGATTGTCTTATGGGTATAAACACGCTCTCCTATATTGTCCGATTTATGCCCCATTATTAAGTCTATGCAAACATGATTTGCGCCGGCAGAATCCAAGCGGGAACGGAATGTGTGACGTGTTTC
>WRCH01000031.1 GCA_009784115.1 Chitinispirillia bacterium | reverse complement strand
TTTGGTATTACCATTAAGTCAAAAAGTTTATTGCTGCCCAAAAATTCTCTTATCGCGCTGAGGATGAAAAGCGAAACCGTGAACCCGGCTCCCAGCACCAATCCATCAATAAATGAACGGCCTACATTGTTTTTTGACGCAAACGCTTCGGCGCGGCCGAGTATGATGCAGTTAACGGCGATAAGCGGTATAAAAATCCCGAGCTGCTGATCAAGAACGGGCAGATAGGCTCTGATAAAAAGATGCAGTATGGAAACAAAGGTCGCGCTCACTACGATAAAGCAGGGGATTCTCACCTTGTCGGGAATCCACCCTTTTATAATTGATATAATGATATTGGAGCACACAAGCACAAACAGTGTGCAAACCCCCATGCCAAGCCCGTTCATAATAGAAGTACTCACGGCAAGCGACGGACACAGCCCCAGCGCAAGTACCAAAATCGGATTTTCGGTGATAACACCTCTTTTAATCTCTTCACCTATCATCTTGTCTCATATCTCTCTTTTAAAGCAGTTACGTAAACGCCGGCCTTTTGTTCAATACTTCTTGTTACCGCGGCAGTCGTAATTGTAGACCCTGTGATCGCGGTCACAGCGTTTCTCTGACGCAGCCGCGCGCGCGCGGCTGCGTCAAGTTTGTGCCATTCGCCCGATGTGCGGTCAACGCCTATAGGTTTGAAGCTGCACAAATTTTGAAACTGCTCCGTAAACCACGGTTTTGCTTTTTCAGAATCGGATACCGGATACCAAATATATTTGTTTGACGCGATCTCCGTCATCCTTGAACCAAGCCCCGGGGTTTCGGTATGTTCAAGTATCGTCATCCCCAAAATCATACCGTCAAGGTCTGAGCTAATCATAAATACTATATCGCCCGCATATCCCTGAGCGCTGATTTTAAAAGCGTATCCCAATAACTCCCCGTCTTTTGAGGCGCTCCAGTACTTATAGGGTAAAGTGCCGTCGCCCTCACGCTCCTCGATTTCAACGCCCTCAGGAAATACAGCTTCTACCGCGGCTCTTTGAATATGAAGCTGCTGAGCGGCAATTCTATCTTTTGTCTTACTGTTAGCAACGGCAGTGGCTAACCCGGCGATCATTGAAACAATTACAAGCACCGCCGTCAGCTTTATTATTTCACCCACGCTTCTTTACCTCGCCGTAAATTGTTGGTCTTGTGCATCTGTCAATAAGCGGAACAACCAGGTTCATAAGCAAAATGGAGTATGAGACCCCCTCAGGGTATCCGCCGTATTTTCTTATAAGAAAAGTTAAAACTCCGCACCCGACGCCAAATATTATCCGCCCGTTCGGCGTGATGGGAGATGTTACCATATCGGTTGCCATAAAGAAAGCGCCGAGCATGAGTCCGCCCGCCAATATATGAAAAGCGGGGGTGATGATTGACTCAAGCGTGAAATACTCTCCGGTTCCGTTTGCAATCCAAAATAAAAGAAAAACCGTCCCTATATAAAAGAGCGGTATCCTGTAGTCGATAATTCTTCCCGCGATAAGAAAAATCCCGCCTATGATAAGCGCAAACGCGCTTGTCTCTCCGATTGTTCCGCCCACATTGCCCCAAAAAAGCTGAGGGAGCGCGCTTGCAAAATCTGTTACCTGATATGTTCCATGAGTAAAGGCGTCTTTTATAGCCTCTAAAGGCGTAGCGGCGCTGATACCATCGGCAAGACCGTTCACAGAGCCAAATGCTGTGGGCGGGAAATTTGTCATCTCCGCCGGATAGTTTGCCATCAAAAAAGCGCGTCCGGCAAGAGCCGGGTTTATAAAATTTGCCCCAAGCCCGCCAAAAACCATCTTAGCGACAGCTATGGCAAACACAGTTCCCACAACAGCCATCCACAAAGGAAGCGAGGGCGGCAGATTAAACGCTACAAGTATTCCGGTAACAACCGCGCTCAAGTCTCCAACAGTTTGCTGTCTTTTGAATATTTTATTTATTGCCCACTCTGTCCCCGCAGCTGAACCTGCGCAAACTGCCGTAAGTAAAATCGCGCTGAAGCCGAAGAAAATGACTGAGGTTATAAATGAGGGCGTCATTGCTATAATGACAAACAGCATAATCATAGGAACGGTAACAGCGCTGCGCACATGCGGCGAGCAGGAGAGATGGAGCTGCGGCAATATCATCTCCTTTTCGGCGCCGGCTTTGGAATTTGCGCCGCTTTTACCGGAGTTTGTTGTATTAGCATTAAGAGTTGTCATAGTCTATTTGCAATCGATTCCTTCATTAGGGGCGGCCGCGAGGGCCGCCCTTACAATTTATTATGCAGTCTGAGCTGCGCGTTTTTTGGCATGTACCGTGTATTTGCCAAGTTTGAAATAATGTACAAGATTGATTTTTGACGGACAGTTATACGAGCACGCCCCGCACTCCATGCAGTCCATAAGATCCCACTCTACCGCGTCGTCAATCAGATTTTTCCCGATAAACTTTGCGATTCTTGACGGAATAAGCCTTGCCGGACAAGCCGACACGCAGAATCCGCAGTTTATGCAGGGGTAACTCTTTTCCGCCGGAGTGGTTTTGTCATAAACCAAAATCCCCGAAGCAGACTTAATTACAGGCACATCCAAGTTAGAGAGCGTAAGCCCCATCATCGGCCCGCCCATTATCACCTTTTTAACAAGTGAGAAATCGGTATCGCACGCTTCAAGTACTGCCCGAACCTGCGTCCCGATCTTTACGATTAGATTTTTCGGAGACTTTACCGCGGGGCCGGTTACGGTGACAATACGTTCGTAAAGCGGCAGACCCTTGGCGATCGCGTCATAAACAGCCGCGGCAGTCCCCGCGTTCTGCACATCGCATCCGGCGTCCATAGGCAAGCCGCCGGATGGAACTTTACGGCCGGTAATAGCTGTAATGAGCTGCTTCTCTCCGCCCTGGGGATACTTTGATTTAAGAACCGCGAGCTTGATAGCGGTGAACCGCTCATCATTGCTGATTAATTTGGCGACTTCCGCTATCGCGTCGGGTTTATTATCTTCTATACCTATATAAATATCTTTCGCGTGAAGAATTTTTCTCATAATGATTGCGCCTACAAGAAAGTCTTTGCAGTACTCAACCATAAGACGGTGGTCGGAGGTGAGATACGGTTCGCACTCCGCTCCGTTAATTATCAGCGTGTCAATTGGTTTACTTGTTGGAGGCGAGAGTTTAACATGCGTGGGGAAGCTCGCGCCGCCTAATCCCACGATACCGCACTCAGCGATTTTTTGAAGGATTTCACCGGGGGCCGCATCACGCCAGCTTCTGCCGAACGGTTCAAAACGGGCCGCTTCGTTACTGCCGTCGTTCTCAATCTCAACAGCTAAAACATCTCTGCCCGACGGATGGGGGAGAGGTTTAACAGCGGTTACAGTTCCTGCGACAGAGGAGTGTACAGCGGCAGACACCGCTCCAGCGGCTTCACCGATAGCTTGACCGACAAGAACACGTTCGCCCTGCTTGACTAACGCCAAAGCGGGCGCGCCTATATGCTGAGAGAGGGGAATCACTACTTTTGAGGGGGCGTCGAAACGTTCTGTTCTTAGCTGTTCAGTCTGCGATTTGCTGTGGCTTGGATGAACGCCGCCCTTAAATGTGAATTTCTTAGGCAAAAAATACTCCTGTTCCGCGGAAGAACCCTAAATAACCGCAAACAATTAAGATACAACATTACCCCGTGGAAATCAAGTTTTTCTAGTTGGGGAGCGGAGCCGCTTTTTTTGCGCAGACTGCCATGTGTCAAAAAGCAATTTGCGCAGCCCCCCGCACAAGTTCACGGTGATTGTATTGTATCGTATTGTTTTCGTTTAGGGATAAGTTATATTTATATAATGGGCGTTATTAAAGAACCGTTACAAACAAAATTATTCGCCGCGGTCATGTATACTCAATCGTTTGATTTGCGGCAAGCGTTACCGGAACTCATCTCATCTTACGGCGAGATAGAGCTGTTTTACGGACCTGTCTCTTTTTTGTGGTCTGATTACTATGAGGATGAGATGGGGCCGGGTCTTTTAAAATATTACGCGGTCTTTAAAGAACCGTTTGACCGCTCCAATCTGCCCGCCGTCAAAAATCATACAAATAAAATAGAAGAGACTTTTTCACAAAACGGAAAACGGACAGTAAATATCGATCCCGGTTATTTGGCTCAAGACAAGCTCGTTCTCGCTTCCACAAAAGACTTCTATCACCGTCTTTATCTTGGAGACGGCATCTTCGGCGAGGTTACGCTTCACTACCGCAGAGGGTGCTTCAGATATTTTTCATGGACATATCCCGATTATCAGGAGCCCGCGTTTTTAGAATTTTTGGAGGCGGGGCGGCAAGGTCTTTCAATTTGCGGTACACCGCGCGTGTCTGCACTGCACCGCTAAGCAACCTCACGGCCCTGCGTGCAGTTGCGTGCGGTGATTCAGTATATTTTTAATTTTAAGCAGATTCTTATTCCCATCCGCTCGTGCCCTAAACTATTTTAATCAACGATTACTCCGGCAGTTAAATGCCGCAACCTCCGGTACAGCGGCCTCACGATGGTTCGTGCAGTCGATGTGCCGGGGGCTGCGACATTTAACTGCCACCTTAATAATTCTAACTTTTTTCGGAAGGGTGTTTTATGAGTATCAGAAAGTTTGTTTGCGCAATGGTGTTGGCGGCTTTTACCTGTGCCAGTATGAGCGGCTGTTACGGCAGCAACGCGCTTTTTAACAAAGTGCATAACTGGAACGGTTCGCTCGGCGACAAGTGGATTAACTCCATAGTTCACTTTGTCTTTTTCGGGATTCTTCCCGTTTACGGTTTTACTTTGTTTGTTGATGTCGTAATTCTTAACGTAATAGAATTTTGGACTGGTTCAAACCCTCTTGCTATGGGTGATACCTATGAAGAAATGGATGCCAACGGAAATAAAATTTACGCTGTGAAAAATGCTGACGGATCGCTCAGTGTGAATATGGTTGATGTCAACGGTAAAACCGCCGGCTTCACATTGCATCGTGACGGCAATGTTATAAGCGCTGTTGACGCAAGCGGCGCAACTATAGCCATGCGCAATATCGACGGCGTAAACGCCGCGTTTGCTCAGAAGTAAAAGATATTTGTTTTGATATTTTAGGGGACATGGCTTATTTGGGCCGTGTCCCCATTATTGTTTGTGTCAAAAGGTTAAATTATCGGCGTTTATGCTGATTTATTGAAAACACGATTAAATATTAAGGTGATCCATAATATAAAAAGGCTTGCTAAAAAAGATGAAAACGGTTTTCATGGGTTCGGCGGAGTTTGGGATCGGCGCGCTTGAAATGCTGCTCGCGCATCATGAGGTGGCGGCTGTGGTGAGCACGCCCGCTAAACCAAAGGGCCGGGGCCTTAAATTATTTGATTCACCGGTTACCGAGTTTGCAAAGAAGCATAATATATCACCGATATTAACGCCTGAGAATTTACGTGATGATGAGTTTATCGAAAAACTCAAGTCGCTCAATGCGGATATATTTGTAGTAGTAGCTTTCAGAATCCTGCCCAAAGCCGTATACTCTATCCCAAAATTCGGCACGGTAAACATTCACGCGGCGCTCTTGCCGCGCTTTAGAGGCGCCGCCCCAATCCATAGAGCGATTGAGGCGGGGGAGAGGGAGACCGGAGTTACGGTGTTCCGTATAGACGAAGGGATTGACACCGGAGAGATTATTGCGCAGGTATCAACGCCGATCGGTGATACGGAGACGACGCCCCGGCTTTATGAGAGACTCAGCCGCATGGGGGTTGAAACCTTACAAAAGGCTATCGATGACTTGTCAAGCGGTAAGGCAAAAACATTTGTTCAGGAGAGTACGGCCGCAACCAAAGCGCCGAAACTCTCGCGGGAAGAGGGGCGCATTAACTGGAATCTCTGTGCGCAAAGTATCTTTAATAAGATACGCGCCTTTAAACCGTTTCCCGGTACCTATACTTTTCTTGATGATGGGAAGCGGCTTGGAATAGAGTGGGGGACGGTGCTGTCATCAAAAGAGAGCGGCGGCGATCAATCAGAAAGTCTGCCGGGGACTATAATCAACGTGTCTAAAGATCATATCGACATACGATGCGGAGACGGAGTTTTGCGAATCTCAAAAGTCAAGCCTGAAGGCCGCGCCGCTATGGATGTAAGCGCGTTTTTGCTTGGAAACGCTCTCAGTAGAGGAACGATACTAAAATGAAACCAACATCACACCAATACCGCTCAAAACAGCGGGGCGCTAAAACGGATACCCGCGGTCGTCATAGTGATCCTCGTGACGCGGGAGGTTTCTCAAAAAGAGGCGGTACTAAAACAGATACCCCCCGCCGCCGCAATGATTCCCGTGACGCAAGAGGCTCATTGGCAGGAAACGATAATAAAATGAGTACCCGTCAGCTCGTACTTAACGTACTGGCTGATTTTGATCTCAAACCAGCGGACCTGGACAGGCTGACCGAGAGGATTCTTGCGAATAATAGAAAAATAGAGCATAGAGACCGGCGTTTTATTTTCGAGCTTGTTTACGGAGTAATACGCAACAGAATATATTTGGATTACGTATTAAACCACTTTATTACAGGCGAGAAAAAACTTGATACCGCAAGACGCATTTTACAAATGGGAGCGTATCAGATACTGTTTTTAGACAGGGTTCCCGACCACGCGGCTGTAAACGAATCGGTTAACCTTGCCAAAATGGACCGCGCCTCCGCCGGAGCTTGCGGTCTTGTAAACGCGGTACTTAGAAATATCATCAAAAACAAGCAGAGCGCAACACTGCCGGACCCTCAAAAAGATATAAAAGACCTCGGCGAGCGCCTCTCTGTTGAATACTCGCATCCAAAGTGGATGGTGGAGAGGTGGCTTTCGCGTTATGGATTGAGCAATACAAAGAAAATTTTAACTTTCAATAACGAGCGCCCCGCGATTTTTCTGCGCCGCAAAATTCACGATATATCGCGCCCCGTGTTTGAGGCGGATGTGCGTACTCTTTGCGATCAGGCGTCAGGCTATCTCAATCTATACTACAAAATGACAAAAGCGCTTGATCCCGAAAATTTGCGTCTTTTACATAACGGTTTTTGCTCCGTACAGGCTCCCTCAAGCGGCTGGGTAGTTGCGCTCATGGATGTAAAAAAGGGAGAGCGTGCGGTTGATTTATGCAGCGCTCCCGGCGGTAAAGCTACGCTTATGGCAGAAATTATGGGGGACAGCGGGAGTGTGGTTGCCTGTGATAACACGAAAAGACGGCTGAATCTTGTCGCGGATGCCGCACGTACGCTTAATCTTATTAATGTTTATCCTCTGCTTTGTGACAGTGCCGCGCCGCCTTTTTCAAAACTTTTTGACAAGGTTCTTCTTGACGCTCCGTGCAGCGGGACAGGCGTTTTGCAGCGTCATCCCGACGGGCGTTTTGTGCGCACTGTTCAAGATGTAATAAACGCGGGTGAATTACAGCGCAAACTTCTTGCGTCAGCCGCAAAGATCGTGAAAAAGGGCGGAACGCTGGTCTATTCCACCTGTTCTTTAGAGCCTGAGGAGAATGAGAAACAGGTAGAGTGGTTTCTCAAGGAGCATCCTGAGTTTACATTGGAGCCGCCGCCGGACTCTGTCCCCGCCATGTTTGTGGATAATAATAACTGTCTGCGGATAACCCCTTTTGAGCATGGGATGGATGGGATGTTCGGGGCGAGATTCAAGCAAAAGGGCCGCCCCTGAAAACAACGCTTCTATTAACAATATCCATAATCACCATACTCTGCCGCCCGCTTGCTGGATCCGCGCAAACGGAAGTAACATTCTCCGGCCTTCCGGTAATTGAAATCAACACCAAAGAACGCGCGCAGATCTTAAGCAAAACTGAATACGTCCATATGACGTTCAAACTCACCGATCCTGATAATCCGCAATATAACATTACCGTTGATACTGCCGATACTGCCGGCATGAGAGATCGAATCCGCGGACGCGGTAACAACAGCTGGCGCGATTGGCGGGCGCAAAATAAAAGACCTTACCGGATTAATTTCAAAAATGAGACATCGCTTTTGGGATTAACACCCGCGAGAAACTGGGTACTGCTCGCTCAGCACCGTGATGAAACTCTGCTCTATAACGCTGTCGCGTTTGAACTGGGAAACCGTTTCGCCTTTCGGTTTAACCACACGTTTAATTTTGTCGATCTGTATATGAACGGAGAGTATAAAGGCAATTATCTGCTAAGCGAAACTAATCAGGCGGGCCCGGGACGGGTGGATATAGACAAAGAGGAGGGGTGGTTTGCGGAACTTGATCAATATTACGATTCGGAACCAAAATTCAGAACCGAGAATTATGATCTTCCCGTGATGATAAAATGGCCGAAGAGAGACAAATTGACATCCGAGGAAAATCCCGTCCATGCCGTCATAAAAAGTGATTTTAAAGCGCTCACCGACGCTCTCGCAAGCCCGAATTTCCCCGAAAGCGGCTACAGAGAACTGATAAATATCACCACGTTTATTGATTTTCTGATGATAAATGAACTTGCCGCCAACACAGACCTTTCGCATCCGCGGTCAACGTTTTTGTATAAAGACAAAGGCGGAGTGATAAGCATGGGGCCGCTTTGGGATTTTGACAGCGGCTACGGCTGGAGTTACAGGAACTGGCAGGAGTCGGGCTTCAACGATCATTTCAATCACCCCGAAAGACGGTCGCGGGTACATGACTTCTTCAAAAGATTCTACGATGATCCTGTGTTTCTTGTCAAACATAAAGAGCGCTGGAATGAAAAGTACGATACAATCGCGTCCGTACCGTTATTTATAGATGAGATGGAGAAAAAACTGGCAGTATCAGCGCAAAGAAATTTTGATACTTTCTGGTATAAGATCAACCCGCCGTTTACCGACACAAGACCCCCAAATCCCAATGTTTACGGCGACGCGGTCAATAGACTGAAAAACTGGTACAGCGCACGGGTTTATTATCTCAACGCCGAATTTAACAGGGTTGACGTCCGGCCTCAAAAAGTATCGTATAAAATGTTGTCTGATGATAGTGATGATGATAACCGTTTGCAAATCTCCCCGCAAGCACTTACTCTCATATCTTACGGCGAGATGAGCGAGTTGTCGGCACGTTTACAGACGGGTGATTCATCATCCTTTCAAATTGATACAAATTGGAATCAAACAGAAGCGGGAAACGGCGGGTATTTGGCGGTGATAAATGTAAACCTGAAAACTACCGGATTTGAAGCAAGCGATACTCTGATTTTGAGCGGGATAAATCAGGGCAAGCCATTCTCATTGACAGTCCCCCTTGATTTTACTCCGCCGCCCAAAGAGAAAATACCTCTCATCCAAAATACCCCAAAGATGACATTCCAAAAACGCGGCGCCGGCAGCCGTATCATATTTTGGCGGAGATAAATCCCCAATTTCAGATCAGACAGCTTGTTCTGCCGATATCTCAGGCGCATCAGGCTCAGACTCCAAATGCTTCACCCCCGCGGCCCGAAGCGTTTTGCTCGTCATCATCGGAATCCCCAAAAACAGCACCAAAAAACCTGTTATTATTAAAAGGGTATCAATTGAAACTTTGTCGGCCAAGGGGCCAAAGAGGAGCATCCCCATAGGCATTAAAAAACTTGTTACCATCGTAAATACCGATAGAACACGGCCCATGAAAGCCGGTTCCACCGTGGTTTGCAAAAGCACCATAGCGGTTGCGTTATAGTAAGGACATACAAGACCCACAGCAGCCATTATCGCCATATACGGCCAAAAGGCCGGCGTTATCCCAAGACCCATGCAGAGTATCCCGCACAAAAGGCACGCTATGGCCATCGTATGCACGCGGTTTTTTAAGCCGGGCCACATCCCTATAAAAATACCGCCAAGCATCATACCGGCGGAAAAAGCGATCTCTATCGCCGAGAGCCGCCAAACCTCGTCGCCGAAGTTGCGCACCACCTGAAGAGGGGTGAGAAAGGAGGCGGGGGAGAAGAGGAAACAGAAAAACGCGGTGATGGTGATCATCCTCAAAATATAACCGTGGTTCCTGATATATTTGAGCCCCTCTTTCAAATCGTCTAAATACGCGGTCCCCTTAAGTTTTGCCGCCTCAATCTCCGCTTTAGCCTTCGCCGGAATCTTTACAAAAGAGAGCATGATGCTTATACCGGCCGCCGCGGTCGCGACATCCACTAAAAACAGCGTTTGAAGCGTGGTGAATGTCATAAGCGCCGCGCTTATCATAGGCGCCATAAGCGCAATGAATGAGTTTATACTGGTTTGGATGCCGTTAATTCTCGTCAAGTGCTCCTGCGGGACGATCTGCGGGATGAACGCGTTGACCGTTGGGGTCTGCACACCCTGCGCAAGCGACCGCACAAACGAACATATAAACAGCACCATGTAGCTGGTGTTTCCCGAAATCAGCAAAACAGCCACTATGAGACTGGAGAGCGCGCCCGCGCCGTCGGCAATATTTATTATGTATTTGCGGTTAAACCGGTCGGACCACACCCCCGCAAACGGTGAGATGAAAAACATCGGCAGAAAGGCGATGAGCGTAAAAAGCATCATCATTGTGCCTGATTGACTTTTGAGCGTTACGTGCCAAAATACCGCGTACTGCGCGATCATGGTACCAAAAAACGTAAGCGCCTGTCCGCCCATGAACAGGGCCGTGTTTCTTTTCCAGTTGATTTCCATAATATTCTGTTTAAATATAAATATTCTTCAGGATAACAAATTTGTTTGCAGACGGTTAATAAAATAATATAATTTGATATGATTTGTCTAATATTAATATTATATTGACTATACTGGTACACGGCACGATTTTACACCGCACCGCACGCAACTGCACGCAGGGCCGTGAGGCTGCTTAGCGGCGCAGTGTAAAATCGTGCCGTCATACAGTATATTATCTCAACTTTTCTCAAAAGAGGCTAAAATGGCGGGACGTTTACAAAGTTTATCTATCGCGACACGAATGATGATGTTCGTGCAGGCGGCGTTAATCATTGGTTCGGCGGTTATCGGATTATCCGCGTATTACATTTACAGGGGCGAAATAAAGAGCGAAGGCTCCAAGCGGGCTCTCGCGATCGCCCTGACGGTTGCCGCGGCGCTTGATCCTGAGCAGTATGTTGAAATAATGAAGACAGGCGAGGTAAACGACTATCATATCAGGTTCAAAGAGTTTCTCGATGACACTTTTGAAAAAAGCGGTCTTGTCTACCTGTATGTAATAGATAAGGAGTACGATACGGATGTTGTATATTTTGCGGAAGGTTATCCTAAAGACGGCAGCAGGCCGGATGAACCGGAGTTCTGTCTTGGAAGCAAGGAGGAGGTGGAGGTCTTCGCCGACGAGATGTTTCAAACGCTCAAAACAGGTAAAAGCTTTACTACCGGCGTGTATGATCTTGGCGGTTACGGCGTTATGGTTTCCGGTTTCGCCCCGATTCTTGATAAATCCGGTAAAGTACTAGGCGTTGTGGGCGTTGATATGCCTATAAGCGAAGCGCTTGCTTCCGCTCAGCGTTTCGGCTTTTTAATGATACTCATAATTGCCGCGATGTGTTCGATAATGGCGTTTGTTCTCGTTTGGCGTATGAGAAATTTTATAGGCAAGCCGATAAAATATGTCGCCGCAGCAGCAGACAAACTCTCTACCGGCGACCTGAACGTATCGGTTGACAAAACGCGCAGCGATGAGATCGGGCTTCTTAACGCATCGTTTACCCACATGATAGAGAGCACCGGCGAACAGACGCGCATCATAGGCAAGGTTGCGGAGGGTGATCTCTCACAAAAAATAACTCCAAGAAGCCCTGCCGATTCCATGAGCATTGCGCTGATAAGCATGATAGAGAGCACCAAAAAACAGATAGCGGTTTTAGAGAAACTCGCGGACGGCGACCTGACCGCCCATATTGTTCCGAGAAGTAAAGTAGACTCCATGAGTTTCGCTATGGAGAAAATGATCTCCAACTTAAACGACATGTTCCGTGATATCGGCAACGCCGCCGCCGGGGTAAAAAACATCTCCGGCAGAACCGCTCAAAACGCGCAAGCTCTTGCTAAAGGCTCCTCCGAGCAGGCCGCCGCCGTAGAACAGCTAAGCGCCTCTATCTCGCAAATTGCGCAAAACGCTAATGAAAGCGCCGCTATGGCCGGCAAAGCCGCCGGGCTCTCAGACACCATCCGCCAAAACGCCCAAAAAGGCAGTTTACAAATGGACGAACTCATGGAAGCTGTGAGAGAGATCGACGCCGCCGGCAAAGATATCAGCAAAGTTATAAAGGTAATTCAGGACATCGCGTTTCAGACCAATCTTTTGGCGCTCAACGCCGCCGTGGAAGCCGCGCGTGCAGGGGAGGCGGGCAAGGGGTTTGCGGTAGTGGCGGGCGAGGTACGGAACTTGGCCACAAAAAGCGCCGAAGCCGCAAAGGATACGGGTAAACTCATTGAGAATTCTGCGCAGAAAGCGGCGCTTGGTTCAAGCATCGCGCAGGAGACCGTTGCGAGCTTTGCGGATATTGTGTCGGGCATAAACGAGAGCGGGCAGTTAATACAGGATATCACAAAGTCATCCGGCGAACAGCTTCACTCTATTAACGAGATCAACAAGGGTATCGATCAGGTATCGCACGTGATGCAGCAGGTAAGCAAAACCGCCGATGAGAGTACGGCCGCGGCAAGAGAGATGGATGAAGAGGCGGAGATGCTTGAGCAGCTTGTATCGCAGTTTCGGTTGAAGAGGTAATATACTGGTACACGGCATAAATCTACACTGCACCGCACGCAACTGCACGCAGGGCCGGCTCTGTTGCTTAGCGGCGCAGTGTAGATTTATGCCGTTATTCAGTATATGATGTTTTAAAACGGCTCGGTGCTAGTTTTCTCAGGGCGCTGTATTACTTCAATCTTTACTTTTTCTATTCTTTGGTTGTCCATTTTTAGGATTGTTATTCGCAGGCCGGAGTAGTCGAAAGTTGTATTTTCCTGCGGGATGTCGCCGTATTCGTGGTAGATTAGTCCGCTTAGTGTGTTGTAGTCGGCTTCTTCGTCCAAGTTTAAATCAAGCTCTTCGTTTAGATCGTGCAGATCTATGTGCGGATCTATAAGGTAGACGTTTTTAGAGTCAAGCTGTACTATCTCTTTCTCCTCTTCGTCATACTCGTCCTGAATGTCGCCTACTATCTCTTCCAGGATATCTTCCATTGTTACTATACCCGCGGTTCCGCCGTATTCGTCAACTATTACCGCGAAATGCAGATGCTTTAGCTTGAACTCTTTCATCAGGTCGTTAATTTTTTTGCCGATGGGGACGTAGTGGCACTTCTTTACCAGGAGGGGGAGATTCCACTCTTCGGGCTTGTGCTCGGCTAACCATGACAAGATGTCTTTTGTGTAAAGGATACCGGTTATCTGATCTACGGTATCTTTATAAACAGGGATACGGGAGTGGCCCTCATTTTTTATAAGTTTGAGAACCGTTTGCAGATCGGAATCGATATCAAGAGCTATTACATCAATGCGCGGAACCATTATTTTGTCAACGGAGATTTCGCTTAAGTCAAGAATACTGCTTATCATCTCGCGCTCCTCTTCGTTAAGAGCCTCGTCGTCATCGGTTGATGAGATACGCGCTTTGTCATCTTCGGGCAGAAACGCGAACTTTTCATCATATTTCATTAATTGAAGCAAAAATTTGTTAAAACCGGTAAAAAACAGGGTAAAAGGCGTCAAAAACCATGAGAACAAACTGTAGGCGTAGTATGCCGCGGTGATATAGCTTCTGTAAAAACGCATCGCGAAAGCCCTGGGGACATAATGGCCCAAAAGCGTCAGCGTTATAAAAGAGAAAACGATAGAGATCACCCACTGCTCAATGAATTGCGCTTGCGGAAAAATTATAGCATGGAAGTTAAACGCAAACAGAGTAAACGCA
This sequence comes from Chitinispirillia bacterium, assembly GCA_009784115.1. GTDB lineage: Bacteria > Fibrobacterota > Chitinivibrionia > Chitinivibrionales > Chitinispirillaceae > WRCH01. The sequence goes on along the minus strand of WRCH01000031.1, from coordinate 12,796 downwards.
ATATTACTCAAGGTTTTTCCCACTACAACGGTGCTGCTCACCTTTGAGCGGTTTTTGAGAATATCATTTATTTTTGAGGCGTAATAACGCAGATGCTCATCATCAGCCTCTATAACGCTTCTCTCTACAGAGGAGAAAATTACTTTTATAATTGAGAAGAATGCTGAGAGAATGAAAGCAGTAACTAACCCTGTAATGAACAGGGCGCATTGAGGGTCTTCCAAAAAGAGGTCTCCTAGATTAAATTAATAATACATAAAATATAATTACGGACAAGGGGCAGCCGTATTTTTTTTTTGTAACTGTGATCAGTATATCAAAATATTTTGTCGAGTGTGAGCGCCAAAAGTCCCGCAAGCATCTCAAACTTTAGGATTTTACTGATTTTGTTAAAATTAACTCCGCCTGCGCCATTTTTCCAATCGGCTCTTAAAATCATGCCGGCCCAAAGGGTGTGCAGCGGAAGTACCGCAATCATACATACAACCGTATAAACCGCCCCAAAATCTTTCAGAAGTAAAGAGGGGAGAAGCAGAATAACCGCATAGATGACCGCGGTAACAAGCAGTATCATTTTGATTACATTGTGCGGCAAGTTCGCGGTGGTGGCGAATCCGGCCGCTTTATCACCGCCCATATCCTCTACGTCCTTAACAATTTCTCTGCAAAAATTTAATAAAAACGCCAAGAGTGCCGGTAAAATTAGTATTTTTGTTTGCGGATGCGGCAGGCTTCCGAAAAGAAGCGCATAGGCGACAAGGGCCGCAATGATTAAATTTCCGATAATCGGTGTGCGCTTAAAGTAAATTGAATATAGCGTAAGCGCAAGTATCGGTATCAAAGCGGCTTTAAGGTGAAACAGTGACGCCTGATAAGCGCTGATAAGTGAGCCGCAGGCAAGCAGTACGGCAAAGATTATGGCTGCCGGCACACTCATAGTCCCGTTAACCAATGGGCGGCTGGGGTGGCTTATAAGGTCGCTTTTTATGTCGAGGATGTCGTTTATCACATTGCCGTAAGCTGCCGCGCACATCGCCGCGGTCATTAGAAGAAGCGTGTTTAATGTGATATAGTTACTTTGGGTGAGCCATATTCCCAAAAAAACAGCCGCCGCGGTCATAACTGCGTTGGATAGACGAACTATGCTTATCAGCGGGAAGATCTTATTTTTAATGGCAGTAATCATACTTGATGAAAATAATTGATAGACAAGATAAACACAAAGCAACAGGAGAGAGATAATTGAAAGGCGAGATGAAACACAGGTGGCTTTTTCTTACGGTGATCACCGTGATCGGATTTATCATAGATTTTGTGAGCAAGCATTTCGCGCATACAAAGCTGCAGGAGGCAGTTCCCGTTTCTGTTATAGGCGACTATTTGCAATTTTGCTTAGTGTACAATAAGGGTGCGCTTTTTGGCATAAATCCGGCAGACTGGATTTCAGGAGCTCCGGTTAATATGCTTTTTCTCATATTTATCCCAATAGCGATAGGCTTTTTGCTTTTGTATTATAAGTTGCTTAAAAAAGACGAAGTGCTGATGCACTGGGGGCTTGCGCTTGTGCTTCCCGGAGCGTTTGGCAATATGTTTGACCGCATTGTGAGACCGGGGGGCGGGGTAGTGGATTTTATCAGAATGGGGATACCGCAAATTGACCGCTACTGGTTTATCTATAATGTCGCGGATATTTATATAACGGTTGGCGTGGGGATAATGCTTCTTAGCTTTTTTAAAGAGGGGATGAAGGCGAAAGAAGGATAGATCCCTCTCTTCTGTTTTTTCCCCGCCCTGAAGGGGCGGCATCATTACCCCCGGGCATCGGCCCGGGGCGGGCTCATAAGGGACGATAGCGATGCAATACACCATAAGCAGCGAAAAACAGGGACTGCGCCTCGATCAATTCCTAAGCTCCGTCCTGCCGGATCTCTCCCGGTCGCGTATCCAAAAGATTATCGCTGACGGGTCTGTTTTTTTAAATGAAAATCCCGCCGTAAAAAAAAATATCATCCTTAGAACAGGGGATCGTGTAGATATAGAAGAAACATCCGCACGCCCCCAGGAAATAGCCCCGCAGGCTCAGGATATCGCTCTTGATGTTATTTACGAAGATGAATTTTTCGCCTGTATAAATAAACCCGCGGGCCTTGTAGTACATCCGGGAAATGGCAACGCGGACGGTACTGTTGTCAATGCACTTCTTCATAGATATGGATCTGTGTCGGATGGTTTTAGCAGTGAGAGACCCGGAATTGTGCATCGGCTTGACAAAGATACGACAGGTGTTCTCGTAGTTGCTAAAACCAACAGCGCTCACAGCGCTTTGGCCGCACTTTTTTCAGACAGAAAAATTGTAAAAAAATACACAGGTATATGTGTTGGGAATAGACCCCTTAATCATGAAATTGTGAAATTACCTATCTCAAGAAGCCGCCGTGAACCGGTTAAGCGTACTGTTGATCTCAATGGCAGTACTGCGGTTACAGAGTATTGGCTGCGTGAGTTTAAAAGCGGAATATCACTCATGGAGTTTACTCTGCACACAGGAAGAACACACCAAATCCGCGTACACTGCAGCCATGAAGGATTTCCAATTGTGCAGGACGGACTTTACGGCGGTTTACAGGAGAGAGTATTAAGGATTGCGCCTCTTGAAAGGCCGTTTGCATATAGTATGATGAAATGTTTCACCCGCCACGCTCTTCACGCGCGAAGCGTTGAGTTTGTGCATCCCTTTACAAACGAGCCGTTTTCGATAGCAGCCCCATATCCGCAGGATTTTTGTGACGCGTTCGAGATTATCGGTGCGCATAATTTGACAATCTGATCTGTTGCTTACCATTGATTTTTAATGAGTTATGCGCCTGAATATCAGTTAGCCTCGTTTTCGCTTCTTATTTAATATATACAATGGAATGTCGCATAATACATATTATGACAATAAGATTTCTTGTGGGCGTATTTTTTATGTGAGTTTGATTTTTTTGTGAGAAGAACTGAGGATTAAAACAATTGCTTTTTTGTTCAAAAAACGCACATATAAAGATAACATTTGGGAAGTGAAAGAAAGTGAAAAGTTTTTATATTTTTTTAAAAATTTCTACTCTTCTGCTTTTCAAAGTACAATAATCTAAAAAACAAATGTCAAATACAAAAAATCTGCTGTAGCAATACCTATTAATGACCATCCTATAATTTGAGCGGTATTGTGGTTAAGACGCAGCTTGTCGTAATGCTTTTGCCGCTCTTCCGGTGTGGCCGCGTCAAACTTGCTGTTGCTTGGGAGATAAGCGTTGTACTCTTGCGCTGTACGGTGCGCTTGGTAAAGCGATATCCCACCACCGATAGCGGTGACGGCTCCCGCTCCGCTAAGTCCCCAAAACCATGTCCGGCGGTTGTCGCGTTCCGGCTTGTTCACTACGGTTGCGATGTGGATTGATTCCGGTGTTGCAAGCTCCGTCGCTGTTGGGATTATGAGCGGTACCGGTTTATGGCTGTATGGTTGACCGCCTGGTATGACCTGCGGTTCTCCGGCAATGGATAGGTGCCATTGACCGTTTTCTTTGAAAATGCACTCTGTGAGGGTTAAACTGTGAGCATTTTCGGCGGTTATGCCTGATGTAGCGTTTGTGATAAGGCTGTAGGCAAGCTCTGCGGTGCCAGTGCCGGTGATTTCTATGCCGTTCCAGTCGAACGGTGACGCTGTGCCGTTTGTATCGTTTACAGATGCAAAAATTATCGGTTGTTGTTTTGTACCGATTGCTTCAAGTCGACCCATTACTGTAATTCCTGTATATCCAATGAAAAGTAATTCCTGACCTGATGTAATCCGTAATGTATCACCAACTTCTACGGTTATGGGAGCGGTTATGATTTGCCGCTCGGTTGCAAGGGTGAAAGAGGCAAAGGACAAAAAGGACATCAAGGACACAAGGGACTTAAACGAAAACGCTGATTTTGTTTTCATTCGTTTTCGTCCTTTAAGCGTCTGATTGCTTCGGAGTGTTCCGGTGTTCCCGCTGCGTATGCGTTTTGGACGGCTCGCCATGCGGTTTCGTAATTGCCGCGTGAGGTTTTGCCTTGCTGAAATAAAACCGTGTTACTCTTAGCCGACCCATAAAGGGAGAGCTTTACGCTCTCCTGTCTTGGCATTGAGGTTGACGGCGTTCTTAAAGCTCGTTGAAAACTCGCAAGCGCTTCTTGTGGTTTGTTCTCGGATAATAGCTTGTTTCCCTGCTCTATGAAAAAAGCCGCGTCTTCCGGCGGTGGCATTGGTACCTGTGTTTCTTGTGTGGCCGCTTGTTTAGATGATGGTGCCGGAACCGCTACCGTTGTTGCTACGGTTTGAGGTTTTGGGCGTGGAGCTACTGCCGTAATTTGCGGCTGTGGGGTAGGGGATGGCGGCTGATCGGGAGCGGTCGCTACAACAGAGTCCGCAGTTTCTTCTGTTTGTGTGCTTGTTTCGGTTGTTGAAATTAACGCTTTTATGGCTGTTTTTAGAAAGTTATTGCCATAAGTAAATCCGATTATAATAAGCGTTAGCGCAATCAAGACAGATGGAATTGCGATAGTTGCGATTTTTGCACCTTTTTTAATGACAGGGATTGCCTTTGTTATTCTCGTTATCGGCTTAGTTGTTGCCGTACCTTGTTCAAAAAAAGCTACAATTTGCCCCTCTGCGGTCATTTGCGGGCTTTGGGCATGAAAGAGCGCCCGAACGTCTGAAAGACAATCCTGCGCGGTTTGGTAGCGTTTGGCGGGATCAAGTTCAAGGCACTTTTTTACTATGTTGGCGGTTTTATTGTTTGTATCAAGCGGCTTGCGGTCGCCGGTTTTTATTGCTGTTATCAGCGGGTCTAATTCTGTTTGCGGATAGGCTGCGGTGCCGCTTATACATTCGTAAAGCAATAGCCCTATTTGATAAATATCTGACTGAAAATTGCTTTCGCCGCCGGTGCAAGTTTCGGGAGCCATATATGGCAATGTCCCAGGGACGTTCCCCGCCATTGTGTGGAGTGATACAGTCACGGGTCGGGCAATACCGAAGTCCATTAGTTTTGGAACGCCGCCTGAAAAAATGACATTACCCGGTTTTATATCACGATGCATTACTCCGCGTTGGGGTTGATCATAAAGAGTATAGTTTATCGTGTGAGCGTAATGTAACGCTTCAAGTATGCCAAGAACTATAGCCAACGCGACAGGCAAGGGGAGTGCGCCGTGTTTTTGCAGTACGCTTTCAAGTGTTAAGCCGTTGACGAGTTCCATTTCTATGTAGGGTAAGTTTGCGGCGGTTTCACCGTAATTGAAAGCCTGTACAATGTTTGCGTGGATTAGCTTTGAGGTGATTCTTGCTTCGGTTGCGAAGCGCTCGCGGATTTCTTGCGGTGCTTCGGGGTTCATCACTTTTACGGCTCGGTGGAGTTCAAGGGGTTCTACCCATGTTTTATAAACACGCGCAGAGCCGCCTGCGCTTATTAGGCTTAGGACGATGCCGGAGCCGATTTTGTCGCCCTCGCGCGGGAGTTGTAAGGTCTGTTCGCTCATTGTCAGTTAAATATAAATTACGTCATCAATTTTGTGTCTTTCATCATTGCGTATATGTTTGAATGTAGTTATACATATATGAGTATGTGTGCATACGTGTATTTATGACATGATGGGTGCCAAATGGGTGCCAAATGGGTGCCAAATGCAAAGTGGCACCCTTAATTGTTACGTTTTTATAGTCCAGTGGCCGTTGCGACTTGTTCCGGTATATTCAACTGAACCCATCTCTTTTAAATTTTGGATATAACGACGTGTGCTTCTAAGACCGATACCAAGTTCTTCTGCAATAGCTACTGCGGTGATTTTAGGATTTTTCTGCATTATCTCTAAAATTTTTGTTTGCAGTTCATCAGTAGTGCGCTTCAGTTGTAATGTTTTTGGTTCATTTTGAGTGGCCTTTGGGTGACCTTTTTCTATCAGTTTTTTCAGTTCAACGTCATAGGAATATTCATCATCTAATGGGACGATTGTCCGAAATACGTCGCCCTCTATCATCTCCGGCAGCTTGCCGGAGTAGCGCATTGTGTAGTGATACAGGTTTCTTACGCCGGAACCAAGCTCGTCGGCCATGCCTATATTGCGGAAAAAAGCGGCTATTATGGGATTCTTTGAATTGGATGTAAAATTATCAGGCGTCAAGCTACCGATTGTCTCTGCACGATTTGCGTTTTCTGTAAGCATACGGTCTTTTTCAATAATAAACCGTGCTGAAATTGAGCTTGTCAGTTCGCGGTGCATCAAGGTGTTAACAAGCATTTCACGGCTAATTATAGTTCGTAAAGATACACGCCTGTCATCTTCAAGGTAGAATTTGTCAAGTAAATGTTTTCCGGCAAAGTCCATCAACAGGTAATAGCTGTCAATCAGATTTGTGATAATCATATCGCGGTCATCGTAGCGGTCTACGTTTACTTTACGCAAAAGTGCGTCGGTGCGGTATGATGGAACGATACTGGTGATAAGGTCATCTTTTCCAAGCAGCATAACAGCCGCGAGATTATAGCCCCATTTTTCTGTTTCACTATCCATATCGTATAATTTTGCGCTTTTCATAAGCTCTTTGTCAGACATATTTTCCCAAGGATGATTTTCTGTGTGACCAAATTTCATTTTCCTGTGATTTGCCGCCATTTGACGAATTGTTTTAAGCATATCAAGGCGCAGGTCGTTTTCTTTAATGTGCGGGTAAACGATATTTTCTGTAGAGAATTTTTGTTTGCGGTAACACATCGCCCGAATTTGCTTTGTACCGGTAATTTTTATATCTGAATCATTCACACGGTCGTATATACTTTTATTGTGCCAGTGAACATCAGAGGATGGGGGTATACGAATATGAATTACATTTTTGCCGTCATATTTTAATACTTCGGGATGGAAATCAAGGCTTACCGGCGGAGAGAGTAATTGAGGATTGTTGATCGAAGCTACAAAATTTCGGATCGTTTCCAACACGACTTTTTCAGGAACGCCGACAACTTCGCCGGTTTTGTCATCCACACCAAGAAATATATCTCCGCCGTAGCGGTTTGAAAATGCGCATACAGTTTCGTAGGTACTTGGATTAATGCCGCCAGTACCGCAGAGCTTGAACTCTACCTTTAAGCCTTCGCCTGCCGCGAGAATGTCTTTTAGTTGTTCAGGAGTTATTGTCATTATTAAGCCTCGACAGCGGCGGCTAAGGTGTTGTGTATGAAATCATTCAGTGATCTGCCTTGAGTAGCTGCCGCCTTTTTTAGTTTTGTGTGCAAACTTGGCTGCATTATAAGATTTAGGCGTTTGCTTTTTGTCTCAATGTAGAGAGGGTTGAGCTTCATCGGGACGCCGCTTGGCGGCGCTTCGTTTTGCTGTGGAGTTATAAATTGCATTGCCGGATTAGCGGACGGATTTTTAAAACTCTTCTTTGTCTTCATTTATACTGCTCCCTGTATGGTTTATACATATACATATATAAATATATGTGTATATGTGAATTTATATTCGTATTTCATTTATTAATGCCCGATAATCTTCTGCGGCATTGCTTTTGTTTGCATACGAGTATATATCCTGTTGGTAAGCCTGCGCCTCTTTGATGGCGATATTGTCACGTATGCGGCTTTTGCACACTTTTGTATTCAGTTGTTTTGCTGTGTCTTCTATCATATCTGCCATATCGCGGCTTAATATCGCTCTTGGGTTGTGGCGGGTCAGCAAGATTCCCATCACCTTTAACGTGGGATTACAATACTGTTTTACCGCCGTGATCGTGCTGTGCAACTGGCCGATTCCCTGTAAGCTGTATATATCAGCGTGGGCGGGGATTATTATTCCGTTTGAAGCTGTGAGAGCGTTAATCGTTAATATCCCAAGAGCGGGCGGGGTATCAATAATCACATAATCGTAATTTTTGCACAAAGGCTCAAGGGCTTCGCGCAGTCTGTACTCTTTGCCGGTCGTGGTAATGGTTGCGTCTGCGCCGGTGAGAGCCGGAGTTGCGGGGATAATGTTCCCCTGTTCGGTTTGTTGCATCGCTTCGGCTGCCGTCGCGGATTTAGTCAATACGTCAAGTGCGGATAATCCGTTGCTATTAGCTTTGAGGGTGTAGGTTAGATTTCCCTGTGCGTCAAGGTCAATGTATGCAATACGCTTGCCTTTGAGCGCGAAACCCGCTCCGATGGCGTGGGCGGTGGTGCTTTTGCCGACTCCGCCTTTTTGGTTTATAATGGCTATTGTTTTTATACGTCCCCCGCAGATAAAATACACACTTATATAAATATACGCAATTGTTTATGTGTATACAATAGGAAAATCCCTTGTCCGCGCACCTTTATGGTGCGCCTCTCGGAAAGGGTTGATCGAAGTGACACTGTTTACAGGGAACTCTATTTATGGAAATTCACTTGTGTTTTTAAGTGGATTTCTGTAAATCGAGTTGCCGTCGCGATTGACTTACGACACCGATTCTTTCTTTAGGTATCAGCGGGTACGCGGTGATACTGTTCTTATAAATGCTTGAAACAAAGATGATGCTTGCCGCGGACAAGCGTCCGCGAGAAGATTAAACAAAATGGAGCGGCTCTTGTTTTTTAATGTTTGCGGGAAAGATGGGGCTTATTGCTGACGCGAAGCGTCAGCGGGAAGATTAAGTTTGGTGGGCGGTTCTTGCTTTTTCTCTTTGTTTAAATGCTTGTGGCATAGATGGAGTTTGTGGAGTGATACCAATCGGTTTGTTTCGATTGGTATCACGGGGAAGATGGTGCTGATTGCCGCCGACAGGCTCGCCCGCAGCGATCCCCCTGAAAAGAAAAGGCAGAGGGTTTATCCCGCTGACTGCTTTTTAGGGGGTGAGCGCAGGGCGTCTCTTGCAGGTGCTGTGCGTGATGAAACCGCGCGCGGATAGCTGCTGCCTTTGATAACACCGATAAGCAAACAGTTTACATAAAATTATTATGCGATGCCGCATTCTTATGGGGTGTTGCATAATGACTCGAATTTTATGTAAACTTTTTGCGCTGCTTGCCGCTTGGGCGCGGCGGGGGAGTTCTGCTTGGTGCTTGTCTGCGGGGATGGTGCCTCTTGTTTTTCCCGTGTTGTGCAGGGTTTATCCCTGTGCGGCATGGGCGGCGTTAGCTGTGTTTTTTCGGTTTTCTGTGATTGAAAAAACGTTAAAAGAAATGGCTAATATCAGCTAATTCAATGACATATAAACGTACCAAGTTGACAAACTAAATGTTTACGCATTGCGTAAACATTTGGACAAAGCGGCAATTTTTTATTCAGTTTCTGTTCCATTATCTGTAATCATTAAATTACGAATGTGCGCTATTTCCTTTTTCAGTTCTTCTTCTGTAGGAATATAAAGCCGATATTTTGTAGCAAAAAGTTTTTCGCTGTCTTTTAGAACAGAAAATTTCACCTCTGTTCTATCTTTCTCTTCACAAAGAATAATCCCAATGGTCGGATTATCACCCTCAATGCGCTTCATTTCATCGTACATTCTAACGTACATATCCATTTGACCTACGTCTTGATGCGTCAGTCGACCAATCTTAAGGTCTATCAGCACAAAGCACTTTAAATGATAGTTATAAAAAACGAGATCAACATAATAGTTTGAAAGCTCTGTCGGAATCCGTTGTTGGCGCGCAACAAATGAAAAACCCTTGCCAAGTTCCAACATGAATTTCTGTAAATTATCAATAATTATCTGCTCAACATCATTTTCATTGTACTTTGGAAGCTCGTCTAAATTATAAAAATCCAACAGCATCGGGTCTTTCAATATGTAATCCTGTGGAGTGATATTTAATTGAGCCTTTTCCTTTTTTTTGAGCTTTTTTACTACCTCTTTTTTATGTGTAGAAATCAGTCTCTCATAGTAATGTTTATCAACTTGCTCATCCAAAAAACGGGTATTCCAACCGCTGTCTGCGGCTTCATTCATATAAACCGCTCTTGCTTCCTCACTCTCAACGCGGATTAGTGAGCGGTAGTGCGTCCAGTTCAATTCTCTGCGTAGTTGGGAACTGTCTTTAAATGTTTGATAAAATTTGCGCATATTTGTAAGATTGACATAGGTAAACCCTTGCCCAAATTCCGCTTGCAAACGCTTGGAAATGCTTTTTAAAAGGTTTTCGCCGTATTTTGCGTAGTCTTTTCCGCCCTGCTCTTCGATAATCTTTTCACCGATTCGCCAGTAGGTTTCTACCATTGCAAAGTTAGCGGTTCTATAAACAAGTTTGCGCGATTTGAGAATTAAATCGCGCGAAAATTTGTATAGCTTGTTGTTCTCTACAGATATGATGTTTTTTTCTCTTTTAGTAATGCCTGCCATAGCTCATAAGCCTTTCTCGTGCGGTTGTTCCATGTTATAAACTAATTATATAGTTAATAAAAAAGCAAGTCTCAAATAACTAAATAAGGCGCAAGTTGACAAACTAAATGTTTACGCATTGCGTAAATAATTGAAGAAACCTACTTAAACATGGTCATTTCACTATCCCAATTAGTTATTTTAATTAAATAGTAAGGTAGATTATCATCAGAAGGCTCGATTTTCGGATTGTGTCAGGAAGTAGAAACGCACAAATCTCAATCCGAAAGCGGAGCCGGAAGAGACTTTTGCGTGTTACACTATTTTTGGATAAACACATGTCCTACAATTCGGTTTTAGGCTTATTAAAAAAATGTGATATTCTGTTTGAAAACGAAGTCATTTCAAATCGTCATATTATGTCTTCTTTTTCAGACTTTATTATTGAGTTAATGGATGGAGCAGAAAAAAACAACGGGTTTATTTATCACACCGGTTCACCAATATTTGATTTATTGCAGACTCTCTATATGGCTTTATCTTGCCTTGTTTATGATGAATTAACACCACAAGAGCTAATTATGTCTTTTAATGTTGGAGATATCGTTGAATACGGTGACGGTAAAGGAAAAACGCGCGCTGTTATTAGGCGTATTGAGAACGAATGTATAAAAATTGAACATAAGGGAACTATACGTGAAATATCGCCTGCCGGATTCTACAAGATAAAGCCCTATCAAGGAAAAGCTAAAACATTAGATGGACGTGGCATTCGGACAGGTTCTAATGCAAAAATTGAGTTTATGCAAGCTGTTTTTGGAAAGAGTAAGTTCAATATACCCGGAATCAACAAAAAATCGGCTGTTATCGTTTGCAATAAAGATTTTGCCGATTCCTTTGTAAAAGGAATAAATATCCGGTATAAAGATTCGCGATGCGCCAACATAACCGATCTTATGCCGATATCTTACTTCTCAGAGAATAAAGAATATCCCTACTCCGGCAATTCCGGGATGAACAAGCCTGTTCTTAGATTTACCAACAAAGTTTCTATTGCAAGAGAACTGGTTTACATGGATGAAGAAAAACACATATTTGCAGTTGCTGTTTTAGGCGGGCAAATCATTAAAAGCGGCGAATCTGAATTGCCGGATTTAATTAATAGAAGTAATTTGAAAAATGTTCATTTATCACTGCCTATTGCTGAAGACAACTACAATCATTTTGAAAAATATTCTAATACCGGTATTTTTGTTTGCACAAAAGATATGTTACTGTCACACTCCATACCTGTAAAACCATGTGGGCCTCTTACGCGCGAAATAGAATTACAAATAACGAATATCTTAAATCGAAAATTTTCCGTACACGATAATGTTGAAAGTATTATAGATATAAATGAGTATAAGAGTTTACGTCAAAACATTGCATCCATTCGTCACTATTCACAAAATGATGAAGCTATTGATAGATTTATTATAGAAAGTTGCTCTCTGCTTAACTTTTTATCAAATATACCTTTCTCTTTGGATACGGTTCAATCGGCAATGCAGTGTATGGGGTTAAAATGTCCGTCGGCACGTGAAAGATTAGATTTTTTGGCAGGCACTATAGATAAGTATACGGATACATTAAGCAATTTATTATCAACGGTATTTAACACTTTGAATAAAGCTTTTAATGCGATAAAAACCGATAACCCCAAAAATCAACCTCTAATTGACATTCTTAGCAATGCGTTACGGCGTGGAACGGTATTGGTATTAGTCCCAAAATCGTTTTATATTGATATTTTTAAAGCATTATTACCTGCGAATATAAGTTCAAACCGCAACTTGAATATAAAAACCACGGGACTTTTTGACTTTAGAGAAAACTATGGCACGGTTGTTATTACAGGGTGCTTTAATGTAAAACGTTTTTCGATATTCTCTACTTTTGTCGCTCCAACAATAGAATGTCTCATGTATCCGCATGAACGACCTTTATTTATTCATCAAAAAAACGCATTCTCCAAAAAAGAAAGTGTTTTCAATTATTACTCAAAACTAAAATTTAAAATCTCAAATGAAGATGCTAATGTCCCGCCGGTTGACACCGACATACCGTATAATCAGGAAATTGATGACTACTTGGAGCAGCTTACCATAAAATCTGCTTTGCAAACTATATCAAATGTATCGGGAGGCACGACTACTAAAGCCGACATTGTTCGGGTTGCAACAACGACAGATGGCGAATCTATCTTTTTTTCCAAGTATTTTGCTCCATATATATTTGACCGTGATCAAATGACGGTTATTGAAAGCGAAGTAAAAGATATTGCTAATGGCGATATGCTTTTATTCACTAAAAATTGTGGCCAAACAAAGGATATAGTCGAAGAAATAACCCAAAAAATTGCCGATTCCGACAAGCAAATAAAAGAAGCGTTTCGTAAATCAAAACATT
>WRCH01000030.1 GCA_009784115.1 Chitinispirillia bacterium | reverse complement strand
TGCTCATTTCTTCCATCGGCTGTCTTGTCATTAAAATTGTCAACATTTATTTCAATGCTCTGTGGAACAGCTTCGCGGTTTTTTGCTACAATATTACGATACGCTTTGTTTATCCATTCACGGGAGAGCGCCAACGCAAATTTTTGAGTTGAAATGCTAGCCCCGGAGGCTTCCGGCTTCATGGCCGCATCTGTGAGCAACCGCATAAAATCTTTATGGACGTCGTATCCGGTTTTTATCACATCCATATCTCTTTTGGCACGCTCTTCATTCCCTTCATTTTCTATCACAAGTTCGCAGAGCCTGTATTCTTGACGGAGCGGCAATTCCGCTTCATCAAAATCAGAAACTAAAGAAGAGAGAATCTCATCCATTTGCTCTTTTAACTCAAGTCCCGATGATTGCTGATTGAAAATGTTTTCAAAGTATGTAAATATCGCCGCATGCAGATAAGCGCCTTCCATTATGTTTTGCAGCTCCGGCCACGTTTTGCTGTACTTTGGCAAGTAGGTATATTTACCCGAATAAGACTTCCTTTTTAGGTTTATAGCTTCTGACCAATGGGTAATCTGATTATCTTCAAAACCGGATTTCTCAGAAAGACGGCCCACCCATTCCTCAAGCTGCTCTTCAACAACACCCTCTGTATCCGCTCCCAATAATCCCGAAGCAAACGCATCTAATATAATCACCGTTTTGCGGTCAAGCTGCTCTGAGTGTTGATTTGCCAAATAGCGTCTTATCCATTTTAAGCAGGCGGCATTTCTGTTTGCGCGGCGGCATATCAAACCGAACAGCAGAGATGTTTTTTCATCATCTCTTTTGATTGCTTCTTTAACCGCTTTCTCGGCCAAATCTTTTTTATCGTTAAGCCATGCTGCGATTGCAATCAAACATGGAGCAAGCCAGTATCCGGGTGCTTGCAGCATAAGTTCTTCAGTTACCGTTTCAATTGTTTCTCTGCGCACGAGATCAAGATCGTCCGCTTGCAAAATCCCCGTAGTATGTTTTCTAACGATCTCATGATGACCAAACTGATCTTTCAGTTTATCTCTGAGATTTCCGATTTTTGCTTCCGCTCTTATAAGAGCCTTGGCTTTGGCGTCGGACTTTACATATTCTGCAAACTCACGCGCAAGTTTCGCAACCTCGCTGTTGATCACTGCAACGTTATTGTTCACGGTTCCGACATTTTTGTCGATAACATTCATTCCACTGCTTATATGGCTAAAACCGCTGTTTGCCACATCAATTACCCTACAAACGTTGGAATTAATCGTATTTAGCGCACTTCCCAAACCATCTGACATAGTAATCCCCCATTATCTAAGTTTAAGTTTTTTACAAAATTTTTATTGGTACTGTTTTACAGCGTATCCTCTGCCGTAGCCTATCTTTTCCTGCCGTTAAGATATCATTGCAATCCTCCCCCGATAAAAACAAAGTAAACAGCAGTTGCAACCGCCGCAACAATAACCGCCCAAATAATCGCCGATGTTTTTTTACGGGACTCAATTTCCGGTATTTCTGCCTCTTTTCTTTCTCTCTCTAATCTATCTTGTTCAATTTGTTTTTGAGCTTTTTCCCATTCTTCTGCCTGTAGTTCATTCTCTATCTTTCGCTCCTCTGTTTTTTGGAGTTCTATTTTTATCTCTCTTTCTTCTCTTTCTATCTTTTCCGCTTCGTATCTTTCCTGTAACTTTTGAAAATATTGCCCTCTAGATTTTTTGGCACCGCCATTTAGACTTTTCAACCTTTCCTGCTCAATGGCGTTTTTGTTTGATTCCACATACTTTTTCAGGCATTCTTTGTAGTCGTCATCTGCAAATTGCATCGCCTTCTTAAAATTTGCCATGCCCTCTATTTCTTGCGGATAAGTTGACAAATCGTCTTCACTGTTGAGTTTTAGTTCTACGCACAATTTGCCTATGTATGCGGGTGCATATTCAGGATCCTTGTCTAAAGCCTTATCAAACGATTCAAAGGCTTTTTTCCAGTTAGACTCCTGGAGACTCATGTAGCCGCGTTTTGTTAAAGGCTCAATGTCTGATTTTATGGCGGTAGATTTAACCGCACCGCCTTTTTTATCTCCAATAACCTTTTTAATTCCATGTAGTAAATCTTGCGCAAAACCTATCTTGCTTATGTCTTGGGCCTGCAACCCCAACATCTCTTCCGGTAAATCATACGCGTCCATATCGGAGTAACAAGGGATAAGAATTTTAGAGGAGTCGTTTTTCGTCAACGCAAGATATCTGCTCCATTCGTTTTTTACCCAAGTGGAATTAAAATATTCGGGCTTAGTACCTATGACCAACATAACCTTTGCGCTGTTTAGCGCACTAAATATATACGGTTCATACTGCTGTCCGAGTTTGCTCTCCAAAGTAATCCGCGAAAAAAAAGTTTTATAGTTTTCCTTTTCTAACAGATGATACAGCTCTTGTGCTTTAACGCTGTCTTTGGTTCTGCTGCCGCCGTCTGTAGTTTCCTTGTAACATATAAACACATCGTAAGGCTTTTCGGTGGATAATATATTCAAAATCCCTTTTTGAACTTTGTTAATAGCCTGCGCCTGCTCTTCGTATAGTGACCTTGCGTACTCATCGGGTGCATATTGCAGCGCAGCCATATAATCGGCATCATGCAGTATTGATTCCCTGTGCATACGATGACAAGTTGGTATTCGCAGTTGCGCAGCCGGATCTTCCACATAGACTATACCGTACCTCGACAAGACTATGCCCCAATGCGCCTCGGCATCTGTACTGTCTTCCATCAGTAAGTTTTCATAAACCTGAATCGCCCGGTCAAATTCATTTTGTCTCCGAAGATGATTGGCGCGATTAAGTAAATTGGCTTTACGCTCATCTGAGGCTTTGGGTAATGTCGATTTTGAACCGCAGAAGTCACACGTTCCGTACGTTGCACCTTCCGTCGCTTGGATGTCACCGCCGCACATTTTACATTTTAGAATTGTCATTGTTAGTTATCCTCTGAAAAAAACGTACCAAATCTACTTCAAAACCTTACACTTTCTATTCCTCTCTGCAAACAGCTGCTGCAACTCTCCGCACAGCGCTTTTACCCCGTCATCATCTTTATTTTCAACCATCTCCGCAAGCGCAGCAACTTTCGCTTCGATTTTATTTTCTACCGCTGCAAGCTGCGGATTGCTCATCGGGTCGCTGTATTTTATCGTTTCACCAAGGTCTTTCAAAACTTTTTTTATGGGTTCGTTACTCACTTTGTCAACCAAACATTCTACATCAACCAGCAATGATTTTATGTAAAAAACTTTCTCTTTAACTTTTTGGTCGATGATCTCAATTCCTTTTCTTGCGGCATCAATCGCTATAAGTCCGATAAGGCAAATTCCCAAAAGCACCGTATTTAACGCGATTCCGTATTGGAACTGGATATTGTAAGGAGTGAGCGGCATAATCATCTGAATTATACCTATAATTAACTGAATTATCAGATAACGCCACGCTACCATCACAAGAGGTATGCCGTAAACTTTACTTCGCAGACTTTCACGGCCAAAAGCGTATAAACTGACTCCGGCTGTTAACAACATGGCAAACATTGAGAAACCGTAACCTGTCCAAAACCAACCGCCCTTATTGAATGGAATTACAAAGACAACAATGTTATAAATCGCCATCATTATGAATACCGCTATAAAGGGTACACTTTTAGTTCTTGCTATCGCCATTTACATATCCTTTATGTTCGAGATTAAAATTGACCTCTATTTACAAACTGCTCAACAAACTCTTTTTCTGCAATTCGAACTCCTCATCAGAAAGTATGCCCGTCTCCTTCATCATTTTTAGTTTTTCGAGTTTTTGTTTGAAGAGAGTCATATCATCGGGTATCATGTTTGGCACAGATGCAGACGGCGCAACAGGCTCTACAACGAGCGGCGGCTGTGGTACCCCAACACTGGGCATCGGCACTCCCATAAACACATTAGGCGCTTGAACTCCAGGCTGCTGCTGTCCGATTTGACCCATTGCGTTTGTGGTCATTCCCGCGATCATTCCTCCCATTCCGCCCGCAACGCCGCCCATCATCCCCAAGCCTATTCCTGTGCTTGAAAAATTACCTGCGCCTTCATTTTGCGCTACTTTTTCGGCTACGTCAAACCCACGCTCATCTTGATAGGTATATCCTTCCTGTACCCGTTTTTGCGCTATCCCTTGAGATTCGATAACCATTTTTTGCGCGCTTGTTTGCTGATCTATAATTCCTACCTTTTGGCGCAGCTGCGCTTCGGCGACATCGGCGTATTGGCGGACGTGTATCTCTTTGAATCTTTCGTAGGCTTTATCTCCGTCGGGCTTAACGATTGTCGTTACAAAAAAGCGTTCAAGCGATATTCCGTAATCCGTAAAATCGGGCATTAACTGTTTGTGCAAGATACCGGAGAGTTCGCCCATACGCGAATCTACTTCGAATATGCCGAAGTCGCTGCCCTGCATGGTTTGGGCAAGATACGGCTTTACTTTTGCCATTAAAAAGGAACGGAATATTTGTATGACATCACTTTGTTTAAATCCGCGGCTGTTTGAGCTGTTTTTACCATTATCGGTATCTATCGGCCCAAGAGAGGTACCAACCACTTTAACAAGCAGCTTTCTTGAGTCTTCAACGCGCAGAGACATCTCACCTGATGCGCCTATTTTGAGCGGAAATTTATATGTCGGCTCCATATATTGAACTTGGCTGTCGGTTCCCCATTTGATTGACATTTGCTCTGTTTTGTTTATGAAATAAACTTCGCAATGAAACGGAGTTTCGTTATTTGTCGGCTTATTAAAGAATTTTTTTACTAATGGGATATTCTGCGTTTCGAGAGTATGCCGTCCGGGACCAAATAAATCAAGCGCTTGACCATTCGTGAAAAATATCGCTTCTTGCGACTCGTGAACGATTAACTGAGTACCCGTGTTAAAATCCTCAACCGGAGATTTCCATATAAAGGTACTGTTGTCACCTTCATATTTTACAATTTGAATAATATCAGCCATTTTTTACCCCGTTATTGTTGACGTAGAGAAATTAACTTTTAGATTCTTCGTTTTTAAAATTTCCTATTACAGTAGTTTTTTTGTCCTTAAACAATTTTTTTATCTTTTGAACAGAAAGCTCTGCGTTCTCTGAATCGGAAATCGGTGTACTCATTGTTACTCCACCGCTTGTGGTCAATATGAGTTCTTCTACATTTACCAATACCGTATCTCCGTTACTTTTACGCTTAATCGTACTGGAGCGCATAGAAACAGAAATAATATCTTGATAAAAGCACTCCCACGTTACTTCTTGCTTTACACCCTCTTCTAAAAGAGAGAATATATGCTGAAAACAATAAACTTGTTTATCAAACCAAAAGAAAAGCGTTGCTGCATAGTGTGAACTTCGATGTTTACCATCAGCCCCCGCCTTGAGTACCCATTCTGAGGTCTTTAAATCATCGTAAAAATAACCCGAAAATTGTATAGACTCAATCTCACGAACCTGATTTTCCTCAAAGCCAAGCTTTTTCAAAGCCATCAATTTAAAATTATCGTTCAAATACTCTTCACATGCGCCGTCTATTTCTGAATCAGTTACAATAATCCGACTCTCATTAAATTTCTTGGCTTTTTGAGCTGCTTTCACATTAAACACAAGAATAAGTGTTATCCAAATAACCCCTATTCCAATTGCCGCAAACCCACCTATGTAAAACCATTCTTGAGCCTTTTCCCACAAGGTGATGGCGTGCTGAATAATAGGAAATACGACTTCTTCAGTTGATGGGTCAAGGGTTTTTATCTGTTCGCTATCAACTATTCCGCTCCATAATAGCAATATTCCGGTAATTATGGCAAATATCGGGCTAAATCCGATTCTTTTGCGTTTAGCTACTATATTCTGAACCGGAAAAAAGTAACTTTTATTGAGTTCATAATTCATTGTAAAATCCTATCTTCCAAAATGGTAAGGCAAAAAAAATAAAAGTTGTTACTTTATATCCTTTTTTCGTCTGTTGAAATTTTACATCCTGATTTATTTTGCCAATTCTGGTACCGCATCAATATTGGTACGCTTAAAAAGATCTTTTACCCATTCCAAAGTTGCCTTTAATCCTTTTTTCAATTTACTTTCCACAATTGTTTGAATACCTAAACACGTTTGCACCTGTTCAGTGATTTTTTGGTATCTCGGCGACAGAGAACATATTGAAATTTCTTTATTGTTAATTTTATTGCGAATTTCAGAGTAAAGAAATCCCTTTTTTAAAACGGATTCAGTTTTGTTTATAAATACTGTTTTTTTGATTAAAAAATATTTTTTATAAGTAAATGACCATTTACCGTTTTCTTCCCTAAATCGACCCATCCGCTTAGCAGGCATTTTTAAACCTGACTCAGAAAAAGCAATAATCCCCTTATCATCAACAATAGTTTCTTTTTTTCGATTAAAAAAATCACGTAAGAAAACAGAGGCCATAACAACTCTTCTGACAGACCACCCAAACAATATTAGAGAGATAATTATTATCGGTAAAGTTACAATAAATGCGAGCGGCGGGTATGTGACGGATAAAGCGGCCAAAGCGGCATACACTGCTCCTCTGACCGTTTTAAGAAATGCGTCAACCCAGCCAAATGGACAGAGGAAAATAAGCGCATCAAAAGTATAGTTCAACATCCATATCGCAATAAAAGTAAAAAAAAACATTACTTGAATCAATGCGAGCCAAAATAATTCAGGTACTCCGGCAAGCCATTCAAGCGGAATAAGAGATGCGTACATATAAGCATGACTCGTGTTTAAAGCGGTATACACGTTTTCTGCCAATGGCGCCGCAATGGGATTAACCATATCAAGAATCGCCGGCGTGGTGAGTGCTAACCCTATTTTTTTATTTAAAAGTTCTGATAAAGCGGAAAGTTGCGGCGGAAAGTTTAAAGTTATGGTGGGAATACTTACGCAAAAACCGAGAACTGCTAAAATACCGCATATCGCCACAAACCAGGATTGAGAATACCAAGGCAACTGTTTGTCTGCATCTGACGGCGCAATGAAATTTTTATACACACCTATGCAGGCAGTAACAAGCAGCGGATTTATTGCCATTCCTGTTAATTTGGATATTGACAAGGCGATATGCTCTCCTTGCCTGACGTTTGTTTCTTGTGCAGAAACAGAGAGCGGCATTATTATCAAAGTTGTGATTAAAACTACATAAACCAGTTTTCGCACTTGCAGCTCTTTTCTGCCATAACATTGCTTGACAAACACTTCAACAATCATCGTTTTAGTTAAGTATGGGCGGTTCAGCGATTCCGCCCATACAGGTATCAGATTATCAATTGGAAAAAGATGTGTTCTTGGCTACCCATCTTAACACATTACCGGGAACCCAAAAACCATATATGCCTAATGTTATAGCACTTAAGAACCACCATAAAAACCAATTGCCAAACAGACTCGTTCCTTCCCCATTGAATTTCAAGCGGCGGCCTTCTACCACGGTGTGGCTTGCTGTATACTTCCTAACCATGCAATAGGCCCACGGGAAACAAATAAACAATGTACACACACAAATTAATCCGCCAAGAAACGTCCATCCAAAAAGTGAAAGTCCATTGCCATCATAATAAGACTTCTGTTCCGACATAACCTGCTCCTTTTTTGTTTTTAGGAACCTATTAGAAAAGTAAACCGAAAACGAGAGATTCCATTAACCCGAAAACGGCCATTGTTGTTTATTTAACTTAGTATTATCACTCCCAACCCCCAGCCGCCCCACTCACCCCCGAATCCAACCCCAACTCTACCCCCGCAGTACTCTCTCTGCGCTTACTCGGATTACTATTGACAAACACAGCATGACCTCTGTCATTGCCGCTTATACCCGCTGTTGCTGTATTTCTTTTACTGTCTCCCAAAGTATAGCCGTAAATTATCCCGCCTGCTTTTGTAAATTGCGCGTTATTCGCCGCGAACACTCCGCCGCCGCTGCGGGCGGTATTGCCGGATATTTCACCATCACTCATTGTAAAGATTGCGTTCCCAACATACACCCCGCCGCCGCCGGATGACGTGGATGTTGTGTTAGCGGTATTGTTAGAGATTATGCCGCCATCCATTGTAAAACTTCCGCCGCCCAATTCCACCCCGCCGCCTGTGGAAGCAGTGTTATTTATGATTTCACCGCTTCTCATTATAACGCTCCCGCCCGCCATATATATACCGCCGCCGGATGATGATGAATTGCCTGTGATTCTGCCGTTTTCCATTAATAAATATCCGCCCGCTGCTACGTATACTCCACCGCCGCCCGCAGACCAACCGCTTGAAGTGTTGCCGGATATTTCGCCGCCTTCCATTGTAAAACTTCCGTCTGTGTTGACCACCACACCGCCGCCGCTTGCGCTTGTGGTATTGCCTGAAATTCTTGAACCCGCTTTCATTACAAGAGTGCCCCTGCTGTTCACTCTGACAACAGGAGCGTTGTTGCTGCTGCGGCCTCTTAGGGTTACTCTGTTGTCTAATATCAGGGTGACTCCAGTGCCTATTGTAAATAACGCGCCGTTATCTGTGAGCGAGATGGTTCTTTCACCGCCGCTGCCAGTAAGCCGTATAGTAATGTCGCTTCTGTCTGTAAATGAAAGCGGCTGTGCGCCAATATTTTCATTGCCGGTTAGTTCGATAGTATATTCGCCGCCGCTTTGAGCGCTTGTGTGAAGCGTGAGCAATTGCGCTGCTAATGATTGCCCGTCACTTGGAATATCAGTCGGACGGCGAAAATTAGCGGTGATCGTTGCGTTTGAACTCAAAGCAACTGTTGTGACGGCGTTGTTTACATTCGCGATTTGGACTTGACCGTTTGTTATCGTCCAGTTGACAAATGTGTAGCCGTCTTCGCTGTTTGGAACGGCGGTTATGGACACTGCTTCTCTAATAATACCGGTTTGCGGTGAGACTGGTGTTACGCTGCCGCCAATAGCCGGGCCTGCCATAACAGTAAGAGTGTATCCGCCGCATGGAATGCCAATCGGAACGGGGTCGCTGCCTTCGCATTTTGTATATATGTCAATACCGTTTTTACATTCTTGAATGTCAGGATCATACTCGCTGCCGCCGCATTTGGGATGAACGGCATTGTTATGACAAAATTCTGCTGCGGGATTAAAAAAGTTATTTAAGCACTTTATTTCCAAAAAGCCTTTATCACATCTTGCCGATGTTGGATCGAACTCCTCACCTTCGCATTTTTTATATGGTCTGCCATCAAAACAAAATTGAGTTTTTGGGTCAAACGCCTCGCCGTCGGTACAATATTCAGGTATCTTATCGCATCTCAAAAAAAGCGCGGCAATAACTAAGCATACAAGCCAGCTTTGTTTAGTTGAGAATCTGTTTTTTATACCTGTCATATACTGCCTGCGTCCGCCTGATACTTAAAAGAAAATGTGAATAGATAATCCGGTTGCCATAAGCGCCCCGCCCGCAATATAGGCGAGGTTGCGTTTTTTTTCGGCTGTCTCGGCGTTTTTATACTGATTATTATCTGTGTGATTTCTTAGATTGCGATTTTCCATAACTCCGTACGCGATTGCCCCGGCTCCCAAAATATCAAAAATAACGGCGGTGGATACTAATGCTTTTTTCTTGCGTGCGCGCCGTATCTGCTCCTGCTTCGCCTGTTTTCTTGCACTTTCGAACTCTATTAACTCATAAGCGACTTTTTGAGCGATTAACCTCTTTTCGTTAACACTCCTCAAACCGCTGTACTCAGTAACAATGCGTTCGACCTTTGCCGTTTCGAGATCCACTAAGCGCGCTTCTACAGTAAAAGTGTTTCCAACCGCGCGCACTTGAACCATACAGAGATATTTTACACCGTGCTGCCTGCCGGGGCTTACTCTCTGCCCATCGTCAACTATCCCGCTTGCCTGATAACTGTATTCACTTACCATCTGCTCAAGTATCTCCGAGTTGCGCTCGACGGTAGAATATCTCTCACTCATACTGATAGTTTTCGCGAGTTCTGCGCCCAAAATTTGATACATACCCTTGGCTCCCCAAGGTTCCGTACCAACCATATAAATAGCAATTGTCTGCCTCTCCTGAGCGGCGGCAAAACAGCAAATTGACATAAGCAATATAGCAGCAGATTTTTTCATTATGAAATTATTCCCATCCGCCGGCTGCGCCGTCCGCGTTTGAATCCAAATTCAACCCCGGCCCCGCAGTACTCTCTCTGCGCTTACCGGGATTGCTGTTGACAAACACCGCATGACCCCTGTTGTTGCCGCTTATGCCTGATGTTGCAGTGTTTCTATTATTATCACCCATAGTATAGCCATGAATAGTTCCGCCGGTTTTAATAATACGCGCGTTACTTGCCACAAAAACACCGCCGCCGGAAGACGCAGTATTGCGGGCAATTTCACCGCCATTCATCGTAAATGTTGTTCTGTCTACATAAACTCCGCCGCCGCCGGAAGAGGAAGAAGTTGTATTAGCCGTATTGCCAAAAATTCTGCCGCCCTCCATTGTAAAATTTCCATTAGACACGTACACGCCGCCGCCAACAGAAGCTGTATTATTTGAGATCTCCCCGCCTGTCATAGTAAAACGTCCGTCCGCTGCATACACTCCGCCGCCATTGCCGTTAGCGCTATTGCCTGAAATTCTGCCGCCTTCCATCAAAAAATCTGCGCCCTCATCCACATACACCCCGCCGCCAGCCGCACTCCAGCCGTCAACACTATTGCCTGAAATTTCACCGTCTTCCATCAAAAAACTTCCGCCCTTATCAACAACCACCCCGCCGCCGCTGTTTGAACCTCTGCTATTGCCTGAAATCTTCGCGCCCGCTTTCATTATGAGCATTCCGCCGCTGTTCACTCTGACAAGCGGAGCGTTATTGCTGCCATGCCCCCGCAGATAAATTCTGTTGTCAAGTATCAGCGTAACGCCGGAGCCTATTGTAAAAAGCGAGCCGTTATCTGTCAACGAAACCATTCTCTCTCTTTCACTGCCTGTAAGCCGTATAGTGATATTACTTCTGCCGGAAAACGAGAGCGGTTGAGCGCCGATATTTCCGCTGCCTGCCAGTTCGATAGTGTATTCGCCGCCGCTTATAGCGTTTGCGTGGAGCGCCTGTAAGCTCTCCGATAAGTTCAATCCGCCGCCGGGGCCGTCACCGCCGGTACCCGGTTCACCTCCCCAATCGCCTTCCCCTGTACAGGAAGTCAAAGTGAGTCCTGTTAATACAATGAAAGCAAACGTTGAAATAACACTCTTTGCCTTAAGAGTTGCTGCTATGATGCTTCCAAACGGTCTTGTTAAACTTGTCATAATAAAACCTCTTTGTCTACTATTCTCACAGCCTGAAAATCGGCATACCCACAAAAAAGCTTATTATAGCGGGGGTTTTAATCCCGCCATGCTTATCATAATTTCCTGATATTATTGCAGGCATGGTGAGTCTTACCCCGCCGAAGTTTTTAATGCCGACGCCGCTAAGCCCTATAATAACTCCAATATCCCTTTTCGCTCTGAAATCGGAATCAGAATATTTGTCGTCAATACCGAGGCTTTTATTGTATATGTGCGCGTCGGATTTAAACGATGTGGAGCCCACAACCCCGACCTCAAAATGAAAGCCATCGCTGCGATCTCCAAATCGAAGCAAAACAGGTACTTCTACCGCGTGATCACGTATTTTGACTTCTATCATATCTGTTCGGGAATTTATAGAGCCATTAGCGGCCAGCCAACGGTAGTTGAGTTCCGTGGCTAAAGCCATATTGTCAGTTATCCAGACATGCAGCATTAATCCGCCCATAAGCGACCCGCCAAAAGTCCCTTCGGCATTATCGCAATACGAATAAACGCCGTCAAACATATTTGAACC
Source organism: Chitinispirillia bacterium (assembly GCA_009784115.1). Lineage (GTDB taxonomy): Bacteria > Fibrobacterota > Chitinivibrionia > Chitinivibrionales > Chitinispirillaceae > WRCH01. The sequence goes on along the minus strand of WRCH01000030.1, from coordinate 14,913 downwards.
AAGTGTAAAATGACCGCCGAATCCGGCTTCACCTTTTAAACCGAACCACACTCTTTTATTGGTTTGTTTAGAATCGTAATTTGTATGCTGCGCTGCGGAAATGGGAATTGCGCAAAAAAGCAGTAATACGATGAGGATTTGTATTGCACGCTCAAAAGCAAGCGTCCGCAATATATGTATATGAGGCTGTAAATGTGAAAGTATCACGCTCTATCCAATCCGGTCAAGTAATCATCGTAAATTAACATTGTATAAAGTGGGGAAAAATGTACACTTTTTTCCCCACCCGAAATATTATATTCTTAACGTAGCGTATTTTTTATGTTAACGAATACATAAATCGCGTAAATAGCTCTTTAAAGCGGTTTTTTGATACTTAAGAGAATATTTTTAATCAATGCGCGGTTTTGGTTTTTATTGGTGAAATAAGGGTGGGGAAAAAAGTGTACTTTTTTCCCCACTACCGTTTTTTTCATCCAAGACAGAAAAGTTGCATGACTTACCCCAAGCTGCCGCGTAGCCTCTCTCGCTGTAGTTTCTGCCAAGCCGATCAATGCTCTTGACTGCACATGCCGTGCTTTGGTATAAATAAAAATTTTGAAAAAAAATAAAAAAAATTAACCTCAGGTGTTGAATTTGCATTAATTTGATATGTAACATTTAGATTAGAAGCTAATTTAACCGCGTAAATTCAATAAAAGGAGCCGTAAAATGAAAAAACAAACCTTTCTTATCGCAGCGATCTTGATCTTCGCAGTATCGTTCAGCACACATGCTAACAAAAGAGCCGGCAGAAATGTACAGCAAACTAACGTTCCTGTTATTGATATGAAGCAGCTTAGCAGCGAAGAGCTGAGACAAATTGCGCAGGAGAGCCGCAAAAACAGCGACTACCGCACACTTGCCGCCGCTCTAACGGCCCGCGCCGCCATAGAAACAAGAAACTTTGACATAAGAATTGAGCTCGGCGATGTTCTTTTGGCAGATAACAAGTTTCAAGACGCAGTACGGGCGTTAAACGAAGCGTCCGCGTTAATCCCGTCCGACGCGGCTCCCCATAAGCTCCTCGCCCAAGTCTATAATAAGATGGGGGACGACGCAAAGCGCTACTCCCACCTGAAGCAAGCGTCAACCCTTGGAGTAAACAGCTGGGAAAATCAGTTTATGCTGGCACAGTACTACTCAGAAAAAGGGATGAGCGAAAAAGCTGAAGCGTCTTTCAATAGAGCTACAGAACTCAACCCCGAAGCTGCAGTATCAAAATTTGAACACGGTAAGATGCTTCTAAATAATGACGACGCCGAAGGCGCGTTCCGTAAATTCAGCGACGCTCTTCTGCTCGAACCCAATAACGCGCACTTTTTAGCGTTTCACGCTTACTCCGCGGCTCTTACCAAAAGAGAAGGAATGGTTGACGGAATCAAAACCGCTTTAAAGAGCGCGCCAAGAGACGGCCAGGTGCTTTATCTCTCCGCAATGATTCACACAGTGTATGGTTCAACCGCAACAGCAAAAAAAGAACTTCAAACCGCGCTTGGCATAAACGCAAACGATTTTCAGGCAATGGAAGCTCTCGCGGATCTTTTAGTTACAGAGATGAAGTTCAAAGAAGCGTGCAAGTATTACCTTACAGTAATGGAAAAAGCGGGTTTCAGTGAGCAGAGAGCGTATAAACTCGGAAAAGCGCTCGCCCTTGATATGAAGCTAAAAGAAGCGGTTATCTTTCTTGAGTCAGCCTCAAAAGTAAACAACAGTGATAAAATTCTTCACAGACTCATAGACACTTACTGTAATCTTGGCGACCTCAAGCAGGCGCAGGCAGCGCTTGGCCGTTTTGGTGCCAACAGAAGCATCGAATGGTTTCAGGCCGCCGCGGGCAGAGTTTACGAAGCGCAAAACGAACCGTATCTTGCGTGGATCGCCTATACAACATCAAACCGGTTCAATGAAAATAACCCTCATGTAAACGCGGGCTTCGCCCGTATTTTGGCAGCGCGCAACGAATACGACTCCGCGCTCACGTTCTTTGAACTCGCCTACGAAATGGATTCGCTCAATATACAGATTCCCATGAATATGGCAAAAGTGTATGAGCTAAAAGGCGATAGTGAAAAAGTCCTTAATGTTTACGAAAACGTACTCGCTAAATATCCTGAACATCCCGATCTTTATATGACTGTAGCAACCATGAAAGCGCAGAGAGGCGACTATAAAGGCGCAATAGAATGTCTTGCAGCCGCTCTTTTGATTCGTCCCAATGATACAAAAATCAACTTCATGCTCGGACAGATGTATCAAGCCGCTAATTATCATGAATTAGCTATCAGCTCCTATCAGGCTTCATTAAAAGTCCGCGGAAGCCAAAATATTGAAGCGCTGAGATTGATCGGCAACATCTACTACTCAAAACTCTCAAATGAAAAGAAAGCAAGAGAGTTCTTCAGACGGTATGCGAGAGCCGGCGGCAGGAATAGTGAGGTTGATGAGATTATGAGCAAGATTGATGGGAAGAAGAGAATCTGAGAAGACAGGTCCGAATTGCGCGTACCATAAAAAAGGACAGCTTCGCTCTGAAGCTGTCCTTGCTGTGCCGAAACACCGGCGCTTAAGCTACATCATCAACTACATCAACATCATCCCCCTCAAGCGTGCTTGGATCAAGCTCAAAGCTCTCGCTCTCGCTCTTCATCTGCTCTATAAGATCATCACGGCCGATCAATTGCAGATGACGGATGCGCTTGTACTCGTTACGGTGTTCGGGGCAGTATTTTGGGTATATATACTGACGCGGATAGATTTTTACCTCAAACTGGTGCTCACATCCCTCCAAAGCGCAGTCCATTACCATCGTGATAACTTCGGTATACGCGTGTTTGAAAGTCTGATTTTTAATGTTCACGTCCTCAGGCTTTGTGCGCTTGCGGATGCGGTAGCGGTCCTGCCGGTGCTCCGGGCAATATTTTGAGATATGGATGCCAAAAAAGATCTTCCCGCATCCCGGATACTGACACTTCTTCTCCCGCAGCTTCTGACGCCGCCTTGACTTTGGTAACTGCATAGATTAAAAATCCTCCGCCGGTGATAAATTGCAAAGAGCAGCCAAAGCAAGAGCCTTTGGAGCGCCCTTTTGTGAATAACGAGTCTATAAATATATGGATAAAAAGCTAAAAACGCAATAGCAAAATTTTAAAGGTACAATTTTTTTTCATTTTCAGCCGCAATTTTTATCTTGTAACAGTTTGATTTTACGTCAGTTATAAAGATGTACGCACAGGTTTAAAAAAAAGTGATTTTTTTGTAAAAAAAGGTCTTTTCGCGGTTGCCTCTTGTAAACGACATTGAAAAAATCCCTTTCTGGTGATGATGAAAAGTGGAAGATTCCGGTGACACTTAACTATTTTTATTAGTACATGAGTGATTGCCCGGCCGCTCCGGGCTGTTTTAGACAGCAAAGCTCTGTCTCTTGGCGTGAATTAATTACGGATGACCGGCGGACTATATTTACACCTAAAATCGCCGCGCGTCTTATTTATTGTAATATGGGGATCATCACGAAAGCACATATCCAAAGCCTATGCCCCTAAGTTTCTCAAAACAAAAGGATCTGACCATAAAGGCCGCGCCTGCGCTTGACAGCGCGTGGGTGACTCAGTGCGGCCTTATTGGCGGCTCCCATAGCGGGCGTTTGGTGCTTGATCTCTCCAAAACCGAAAGAATCGATTCCGCGGGGATCTGTTTTATCGAACTTGTAAGAAGACTGCGCAAAGAGCAGGGCGGCGAGCTTGTTTTAACAGGCGTCAGCGATAAAATAAGCGCTCAGCTCTCCTTTAAAAAGAGCATGCCGCCGCAGGCGGCGCAGCTCATTATTGATGAAGCATCCGCTCAAAAAGAGAACTTCCTGCAAAAATTAGGCGGCAGCGTTTTTGAAGGCGGTAAAAGCTGTGCGGAGGCGCTCTCTGTGCTTGTAGAGATGCTTTACTGGAGTACGATCGGTTTTTTTAAACGGCAGGACTTCAAAAAGGGCGGACTCTACGAACAGATGTATCTGCTTGGATATAAAGCGGTTGGTATTGTGACGCTTCTCTCATTTTTGATAGGCATAGTGCTGTCGCTTCAGAGCGCGATGCAGCTTAGGCTCTTAGGGATGGGGGTCTTTTTAATCCCGCTTATCGCAATTACAATGATCCACCAAATGGGACCGCTTCTTACAGCCATTATCTTGGCCGGACGCACAGGAAGCGCCACTACAGCCGAAATCGCCACGATGGTGGTAGGCGAGGAGATAGACGCTCTGCGCACAATGGGGATAAATCCGATGCAGTATATTATGGCGCCCAAATTTTGGGCTATCTCTTTAACCATGCCGCTGTTATCAATAATAGCTACCGCCGCCGGGATTTTCGGCGGATATATTATCGCGGTATTTTATCTTGATCTCAGCACATCGCTCTTTATGAGCGAGCTTGCAAAGGTAGTTAAGGTAAAGCATATACTCACAGGTTGTTTTAAATCAATGGTTTTTAGCTGGCTCATTATTTGGATCGGGTGCTATTTCGGTTTTAGAGTAAGAGGCGGAGCGGAATCGGTCGGGCGTGAGACGACGTCGAGCGTTGTGGTGGGGATTTTTATTATTATCGTGGCTAATGCGATATTTTCGTTTATATTGTAGGAAATGGGTAAGAGCATAGGGCGCTGCCCTATGGTATTGATTATGGGCTTTCAGCCCGCCTCCGCGTTTTCGGGGAATTTGGAATTTTGAGGATATTATGACAGAACCAATCCTTACAGTAAAAGACCTGATCGTTAAATACGGCGATAAAACCGTTTTGAATGGTGTGAATCTCTCTGTTGAAAAATCTGAGATCAGGGTAATACTCGGCGGCAGCGGATGCGGCAAGACTACCCTTCTACGCTCTATTGTGGGACTGATTAAGCCTTACGCCGGTACAGTAAAACTGTTTGGCAGAAAACTTACAGATACGGAGAGTGAAGACGACGCCGCTATTTTGCGCAAAATTGGGGTGCTCTTTCAGGGCGGGGCGCTTCTTGGCTCTCTTACTTGCGCTCAGAATGTCGCGCTGCCTTTGCAGATGCACACAGAGCTGCCTCAGAAAATGATCGACGAGATCGTACACTATAAACTTGCGCAGGTCGAACTCCCTCACGCGGTAAATCTTTTCCCCGGGGAGCTTTCGGGCGGTATGCGCAAAAGAGCCGCTCTTGCGCGCGCTTTGGCGCTTGATCCGCCGCTTTTATTTTGCGATGAACCGAGCGCGGGGCTTGACCCCGTTACAAGCGCGGGGCTTGACGCGCTTCTTTTACGTTTGCGGGAAACTCTTGGAATAACTGTAGTAGTAGTTACCCACGAATTATTTTCTATTGAGGCGATCGCCGACAAAATAATTTTTTTACATAAGGGTAAACCTCTTTTTGACGGTTTGTATGAAGACGCGCGGCAGCTTGAAGAGGGACCTGTCGCAGATTTTTTTATGCGGCGTGAGACGGAAGAAAATAGTTCGAAGGTTCAGTGCGCCGTTTGACATACAGGTATAACGGCTTGCAGGGACGACCCTCGCGGTCGTCCGCTTTTCATTGTTCATTGCGGAGTATAGCAAAATGGCCATAACAGCGGTACAAAAAATGAGGCTTGGGATCTTTGTGATTATCGGCATGGTGATCTTGGCCGCGTTTATTGCCATACCTGTTGGGATGAAGTTTACAGAGCGTACAAGCACCTACTACACGCTTTTTCAGGGCGAGACGCTCTACGGGCTTGACGTAGGCGCTCGCGTAAGATTCAACGGCATGCCTATAGGCAATGTCACAAACATCTCATATCTGCCCGAAGACCTCACGAAAATGAAAGTTGAAATGAGCGTTCCCTTTAACTTCCCGATTAAAGTTGACATGCACACAACAACCGGCATGGTGGGAATAACAGGTCTTAAATATATAGAGATCTCCGGCGGCAGCAACGAATCGGAATTCCTTAAGCCGGGCAGCGAAATACCTAACCGTCAATCAATGTTCGCAAGCATCGGCGACAGAGCGGGAGAACTCGCCGACAAAGTAGACGTGCTTTTAACTCACTTGGGTATTTTGACCCACCCCGACAGTTTACAGTCGCTCAAAGTAATCATGGATAACGTGGCGGATATAACCGGCGACGCCAAAGAGGCTTTCGGCGATGTGCGCGCCTTTATACCAACCGCGGGTCAAATCGCGGACACCACCAAGCTCATAATAAGCGAAGCGCTCAAAATCACAAAAGATATAAGCGAAGTGACAGGGAATTTTAAAGAGGGGCTGTCTGGAAGCGACATTGCGGGCATAGTACTGCGCATGGATTCCACTATGGCTCTTGTGAAAACTCTTGCGGAGGACGTCTCTCTTATGGTGATGCAAACTAAAGAAGATTTTGCCGTTACGGTTGACAACTTAAAAGAGACGGCAGAGCACGCCAACCAGTTGATGCGTACACTTTCCGATAACCCATCGCTTCTTATACGCGGCGAGCAGAGAGGGAGAGATAGAAGGTGAGAAAAAAATCAATACCGATATGTATCTGCTTTATGGCAATAATACTTCTTGCAATGTGCGCTCCGCCCCCTGTAAGACAGTACTATATGCTAAATTACACGCCTATGCCCATGCAGCAGCGCCTAAACGAAACTCCGTATCCGTACGTGATACGGCTGCGGGAATTTTCCATAGAAGAAGCGTACAGCCGCCCTCAAATAGTTTACAGATTAAACCCTTACGAGCTGCGCTATTATAACTTTCGTCTGTGGGCGGTTAAGCCGACGCGTATGGTGACGGATCTAATGTTCAAGCACCTTAATACCGCAAATCTCACAAACTCCATCGTGCGCCGTTTTGACGAAGGGGGAAGAAGACCGGATTACGAACTTTCCGGCATCGTGGAAGCTCTCGAAGAGTACGACAGCGACGATCTGCTCTTTGCCCACATCGCAATGCGTGTAAATCTCACAAGGCTCTCAGACGGCGCAAATATCTACAGCCGTCATTTCAGTCTGCGCAAAAGAGTTTACCGCCGCGACCCCGAATTTATAATCAGGGAGAAATCTCTTATAATGGAATACATCTTTAATCAGGTAATTCTTGATCTTGATTCAAGACTCGCCGCAGAGTTCAGCGGCAGCCAAGCGCCTAAACTGAATATTATTGCGGATGATCCGAATATTATCAGCGAAACGATTGAAATAGAATAATTAAAATAATTGATGATGAGGATACCTGTGTTTAAAATAAAAACTCTCGCTATCATCAAATATAAGCTGTTAACAATGCTCCTTTGCTTTTGCGGGATTGTTTACGCCGACATTACCTTTGAACTCCCCGGAGAAGAGCTGACGCAGGAGCGTCTTGACCGCTCACGCGCGGTACAGCGTATCAGCATCCCTCCCGCCGCGGAGCGGGTGCGGGTTACAGAGAGCAGTGATCCCTCAGAAACAAACGATTGGCTTGAAGAGGTGATGAAAACATGGAACGCACCGCCGCTCCATGTTCAGTTCGCCGCAAACCGGGCGATTCTCCCCTTTGGCAAAGGCGGAATTTTTATCCCAAAAATGTCGGAGATAAACAGTGAACCCGATATTGAGATCGTTGACAAACGAGGCAGAACCGTAAGCAGCGGTGAGAGCGGACGCACACATGTTTTAGAACCCGGTGAATATACTGTGATGCTTGGAAGCGGCTCCCAGCGCCAGCGTATTGTTAAAGAGATTACCGTTGAAGAGGGTAAAACATCAACCCTCACTCCCGACTGGTCGGGGCTTATTATTGAAGTTGTAGACGAACACGGCTCGATACTCAGAGGCGAATATGAGCTTGTGAGAATTGACGAATTCGACCCTTACGGAAGAGGATACGGCGCAAGTATAGAAATTGGAGAGACCGTAAGAGCGTGGATCCTTAAACCCGGAACTTATAAAATTTTGGGAGCTGGCGCCGGGTATAACACTTTGACAAACTTTGTGACGGTGAGACTCCTGCCCGGCGAGATGACAAATTTCCTGTTAATTCAAGATTCGCTTAATTTTCATATCCGGGGCGGCGGCACGGTTCACATGACCCCTACCACAAGACTCACAAGCAGCTGGCGCGTTGGGGCGAATATCGGAGCTAATCTGCAATTTAACGCGGAGCATGATCATGAAGCCAAAACAGAAGAAAACGCCTTCTCTATGGGGCTTTTGTTTGACAGTTATCTGCTTTACAGAAAAAGCCCTGTAGAGTGGAGTACCCGGCTTAGACTTGAAGAGAGCATCAACATAGAAAACAACGAGATCGAAAATATGATAAATACGCCCGACCGCGTGAATATGTCAAGTATTTTTATATGGAGGCTCTACGACTGGATGGGCCCCTACGCCCGCGCGGAGTTCGGCACAAAATTATTTGGCACCAAGCTCAGGCGCAGTAAGGAGAGCTATTTCTGTTTTGTTAATGCTGACTATGAATTTAACGAAGAGACCGGTGTTAACGGTTTTGATACCAGCTTGACATTTGTAAGCGAGCCGGCCTTTTCGCCGCTTATTCTTGATCTTGGCTTAGGTCTGAATATCGACTTAACTTCCAAGCGCACTTTTGAATCGAGACTGCGTGTGGGAGTTGGGAGTTCTTATTCGCGATACCTTGACAGATACAGAGTAATCGAATCTGACAAAGTCATATATCTCACAGATGACTCCCTTACTCTTGCGCAGCAGCAGCTCCGCGCCGCAAACAGCATAATACTCTACCCTGACGACAAGGTAAATATTTTTGAAACAGGTCCGCAGATAGCTTTAAGCCTTATGTCGCGGCTTGGAGCGTTCGCAAGCGCCGACGCGGAAATAAGAGTATTCACCCCCGTGGTTCCGGAAGTGCGTATAACAAAGCCCGACCTTGATCTTCACGGCACCCTCTCATGGCGCCTGAGCAGTGTTATGAATCTTGATTACACCTACAGGCGCTCGCTCAAACAGCCTACAGAACTTGAGGTGCCGGTACACACTTCCGCTCACGGTATTTGGCTGAGACTGCATTTTTCCAGCAGGTAGAAAAATTTGCTGATACAAGAAAATTCAAAATCAACGAAAAAACATTCCACATATATAGGGGGCTTCATTTATTTTCAAATACTATGCTGGATATTTATAAGCCCTTTATATTACAGAGAGCAGGGTATGAAACGTGGCAACAAGAGAGCTTAAGCGAGTCGTCGTAACCGGACTTGGCGTTGTATCGCCTTTAGGAAACAGCGTTGAGGAGTTTTGGAACGGGCTGATACAGGGGAAAAGCGCAGCCGCGCCGATTACAAAATTTGACTGTTCACAGTTTAAAACCCGCTTCGCCTGTGAGGTGAAAAATTTTGATCCTACCCTGTTTATGGAACAAAAAGAGGCGCGCAGTCTTGATCTCTACTCTCAATACGCAATGGCGGCCGCGGTTCAGGCGTTTAACGATTCCGGCCTTGCCGATGCCGCGGGCGACCCGTTTCGCCGCGGAGTGATTTTCGCCTCCGGAGTGGGCGGACTTCTCACCCTTCAGGAAGAGATTACAAAATACGCGCTTGGCGGCGGAAAACCCCGTTACTCCCCTTTCATGATTCCAAAGATGATCGCAAATATCGCCGCCGGCCACATAGCCGTAAAATACGATTTCAGGGGCGCCAACTATGGAACAGTATCCGCGTGCGCTTCCTCATCTCACGCGATAATTGACGCGCTCAACATGATAAGACTCGGCATTGTGGATGTAGTGATTACCGGCGGATCCGAAGCGCCGGTGAACGAAACCGGTTTGGGCGGCTTCTGCGCGCTGCGCGCGCTCTCAGAGAGAAACGACGATCCCGCAGCAGCCTCACGCCCATTTGACAAAGACCGCGACGGTTTTGTCCTTGGCGAAGGGTCGGCGGCGCTTGTTGCAGAATCTCTTGAGCACGCGCAAAAAAGAGGCGCGCGCATCTACGCCGAAATCGCAGGCGGCGGAATGACCGCCGACGCGTATCACACAACTCTGCCTCACCCGGACGGCCGCTCCGTTGAAAAAGCGATGGAGATAGCGCTTAACGACAGCGAACTCAATGCCGGCGAAGTTGGCTATATCAATCTTCACGCGACCTCAACTCCGGCGGGCGACGGCCCGGAGCTTGGAGCGGTTCAAAGACTGTTTAAAAACTCTCTTGACAAACTAAATGTAAGCGGCACAAAATCAATGACCGGGCACCTCCTCGGCGGAGCCGGCGGTCTTGAAGCGGCGGCTACAATTTTGGCGATATATAACGGTATTATCCCGCCAACCATCAACACCGTAAATCCCGATCCGGCTTTTGATATTAAGGTAGATTTAACGCTTGGCAAATCGGTAGAGAAACCGCTCAAGGCCGCGTTGAGCAATACTTTCGGATTCGGCGGACAGAACGCCTGTACGGCGTTTAAGAAGATGTAAAACCACTTATCCACCCAACAGCCCCGGACTGAAGTCCGGGGCACGCGGCAAAAACACGCCGCGAGCGCACCCCCAGTGCGCGGAAAATACGGCAGGCGCCGTAGATTATCGGGTTTTTGCTGTTTTTAGCGGTTCAACGACAGCGCTTTTTGATAGTCCGCTTACCGACGCGTCTTTTACTCTTGAGAACGCGGTGCTTCCCCATGTCAGCGTATTGCCATCTGTTGATAAAGTGTAGTTGCGGTTACCTGTATAGACCCCGCTGCCCGTCAATACTAAACTGTTGCCGCTCACAGACCATGTACCGCCTGAGCCTACTCTGGACCAATTGCCGCCGGCGTTATCGGTGACAGCTATATAAGTTCCGTTAAAGCGCAAAATAAAACCGTCGCGGTTGCCGTCTGCGTAGTCGTCTGCCCATACCTCGTTGATATCGTTGAGAAGTTCTCTATTGCCGCCGCCGGTGCCGCATTCCGATGTGACAATGCCGCCAATTCATCAGCTGTAGAGATTGTAAAACTCGGCCCATCAGGATTTGCTTCATACCACAACGTATTAGGTGCCTGCCCAAACCCCATCCCCGCCGCAAAAACCACGGCGACCGCCGTCATCATAAGTTTCCTCGTACCGTGTTTACTCATAGTATACTCCTCAGAGCTTTATATGTTTCGAAGCAAAAGTTATATTTTTTGATATGTCAACTACCAATCAGTACAAACAGGAAAATATCATCCCGTGCGCACTCTCCCAATATACACAATATATATAATTTTTTTATTTCAGTTGGAAATTTTTTGAATTTTTTTGATACACGGCAGCTATACTGAATTACGGCATAAATCTACACTGTGCCGCTAAGCAACCTCACGGCCCTACGTGCAGCTGCGTGCGGTGCAGTGTAGATTTATGCCATGTACCAGTATAATCGGGGACTGCCGCTGATTCTCAAATCTCAATCGGCAAATAATTCTTGAGCATAGCTAACAGCTCGTCAACATCAATCGGCTTGCCGATGTGATCATCCATACCCGCTTTAAGACACTTTTCAACATCTTCGCGGAAGACGTTGGCGGTCATTGCGATAATGGGTATGGTTTTTCCGCGCGGGTGGGCGGACGCTCTTATTCTGCGGGTCGCTTCGTGGCCGTCCATCTCCGGCATCTGCACGTCCATAAGGATTAGATCGTACTCATCGGGCGCGGCCTCAAACATGTTAACCGCCTGTAAACCGTTTTCCGCGCAGTCCATTTCAAGCTGTGTGGGCTCTATTATTAATGCCTGAACGATCTCACGGTTTACCTCTACGTCTTCGGCCAAAAGAACTTTGTAACCTTTAAAGATTGCGGTGTTGTCTGCTGTCTCTTCAACCGGGAAGCTGTTTAATCCGATCACTTCGTTTATCGCGTCCGCGATTGCTGAGGGGAACAGCGGTTTTGAGAGGAATTTGTCAACGCCCGCTTTTTTCGCCTCATCCGCAATGTGGCTCCATTCCGCGGCGCTGATCATAATTACGATAGTATTTTCGGGGGATTCGGATTTCGCCTTTAACTCTCTTGCGAGCGCTATGCCGTCCATATCCGGCATTTTCCAGTCTACAAAATAGATATCGTACATCCCGTTAGTTCCAACAAGCGCCAAAGCCTCCTGACCGCTCAAAGCGGTGTCGCAGCTTTTTCCGAAACTTTCCATAACGCCGTTAAAATAGTCGAGTATCTCCTGATCGTCATCTACTGCCATAACGGAAACATTATCCCAATTGATACCGGCGAGCAGCCTGCTTCTCTTCTTTCCGCGTTTCATCTTGAAAGTAAATGAGAACGTTGAACCCTTTCCGGCCTCAGACTGAAGCTTAATCTCACCGCCCATCAGTTCTATAATACTTTTGGAGATAGCGAGTCCAAGCCCTGTACCGCCAAATTTGCGTGATGTTCTTGAATCTGCCTGCTGGAACGATTTAAAAAGGTGTTTTTGCTCAGTCTCGCTTATGCCGATTCCCGTATCAGTAACAGCGATACGTATAGTGCATACGCCGTCTTCCTCGCTTACAAATTCGGCGTCGAGCCTGACCGCACCCTCTTCAGGCGTGAATTTAACCGCGTTGCTCAGCAAATTGGTAATTACCTGCGCCAAACGCTGGTCATCGCCGATTAACGTTCTTGGGACTGCCTTATCGATATGTACCGTAAGTTTTTGTCTCTTTTCGTCTGCTCGGAACACGATGATATTTACAATGCGCTGGAGCATTTTTTCAATATTATACTCTACATCCGACAGCTCAAACTTATTCGCCTCAATTTTCGACATATCCAAAACGTCGTTAATAACGCCCAAAAGATGCTGTGAGGCGCTCTCTATTTTTCCAAAACAGTAGTCTTTGCGCGGCAAATCGGCGGCGGCTTTTCCGATAACCGTCATCCCGATAATGGCATTCATCGGCGTGCGGATTTCGTGGCTCATGGTGGATAAAAAAGCGCTTTTTGAGCGGCTCCCCTGCTCTGCCAGCTCTTTTGCGATCTCAAACTGCATGTTTATATCGTTGCGTACAATGGCGTTTGAAATCAACCGTCCGGCGCTGCGCAGGATTATGATCTCATTTTCTGAGAATATCCGCTCCTCTGCACAGCCGTCGTAGCCAATGAATCCCCAAAACGTATTGTTTACAAATACCGGTACCGCGAATACGGATTTTATATGCTGCGACTTGAACTGAATTTGCTTTTCGGCAGGCATATCGCTTACTAAAGCACAAATGTACTCACCATTTGAAAGCGGTTCCTGCCAACCGGGTATTGCGTCGTCGTAAGAAGCGTCGGTAATGTAGGCTTCAATTACCGCGGGCCTGCGTTCGCTGAACCACTCATGAACTAAAACGCAGTGCAGTCCGGTCTCTTTTAAATGATTTTTCCATATACATATACGGTCGATGTTCATCGCCTGACCCATAATGTTCAGAGCTTTTTGCAGAGCGTTGTCAAAATTACTGTCAGGCTCAAGCAGTGCGGAGGAGACGTGGTTAAGAGCTTTGAGACCCTCGCTCTGTTCGCGTATCTCCTCCTCTAATTTTTTCATTCTGCGCAAGTCATATACAAACGCCTGACCCGTAAATTTCCCGTCATGCTCAACGCATGTTACTGTAAGTTCGCATGGTACTTTTTTGCCGTCACCCGTTCTGTGATGCCACTCAACGGTGACAGTTTCACCGGCCTGCGCGCGCTTCATAATTTCAAAAGCCCTGTCAACGGATCTTTGCCCGTTGGGCTGATACCAAAGTGAATAGTTAAAGAAGTTTTCTATAAAATGCTGCTTTGACGGAGCGCCGCATATTCTCAGCATCTCATCATTGCAGTCTATAATGTTTATGTTTTCATCAAAGGTTGTAATTCCAATAGGCGCGGATTTTAGCAACGCCTTATTGAACTTATACGTCTTGCTGATCTTCTGCTCAAGTTCGGCTTGAATAACGGCGTTTGCGCATAAAAACGCCGCGCTGCGCAGCATCTCGGCGCAGTCATCGTCAAAATAGCGCTCATTGGTGCGGTCTTCAAAAAATACGAACCCCCAAAAATCACCCTTAAGCAAAATTGGCGTAATAAACGCCGATATAACGCCAAAAGATTTAAGTACCTGAGCCTCGGGCAGTAAATTTACCGGACTGTTGATCGATTCGCCGTTTGGGAGTATCTCCGCCCAGCGCGGCGCGAACTTTGAGTAAGCGAGATTTGCAAGTACGGCTGTGGGCTCTGTAGTACCGTCGGAATCTTTGTCCCAGCGATAAATTTGCGATGAATGAAGACCGTCCGCGGCATTGGAGTTGCGCCAAACCGATAACCTGTCCAAATTAGCGATATCGGCGATAAGGCTCATACCTTCGGACATCATATCATCAAATGTTTCCGAACTGTTTGAAAGGAAAATCGCGGCGGCCCTGTTCAGCGCATCCGACATTTTTTTACTGCGCTCCAAAGCCTTGAATGCCTTAATAAAAACGTCGTCTTTAGCAAGTTCACTGTCGTTAAGCATACTTCCTTGACCGCTCATCTAACATTTTCCTCTTTTTACATTAATGCCTGAGCAAGATACTGTAGAAATTAAAACATAATATATGTGTTGGTAGATTGCAAAAAATAATTGGCGCTTCGCTGCTATTTCAAGTTGGTTCTTTGATCCTGCATCCCATTCGGGATGCAGAGGGTAATACACCGGATATTGCTGTTTACCCACTAAAAACAGCGAAGTATTAAAATACTGGTGAAATGCTGTTTTTGCAGCAAACAATATTGATCTATACTGGTGAACGTCATAAATTGACACTGTGCCGCTAAGCAGCAGAGCCGGCCCCAATGCAGTCAACTTAAGGATTTTTCTACATGTTTCTCCGTTTCCAGCGCCCCTTTAGGGGAGCTTAGATTGTAACCCAGGGCTTCAGCCCTGGGGTTGCGTGCGCGTAACCGTACCAGC